>CAJJNQ010000015.1 GCA_905193155.1 uncultured Christensenella sp. | reverse complement strand
GCTTGCCGCCTGCAATTCACAGACAGCAAGCCCTTTCAGCTGCTTGAACAATTTTCTCTATAAATATTTGTCTAACTTTTTGGGGTCACTTCATTTTCATCGCAGACAGGGTTTTCTGTGCTTTCAGAGCGTTCGGAGCCCATCTATTTCTTTCGCCCTTTTCTTTCCAGAAACTGCTGGATGGAGAGATGGGTATAATCCCAGTTCATGGGCTCTAAGGAGGTCGCGCCACGATAATCGGTTCGCGCGATTTTCTGCATGACGTCCTGCCAATCGATCTTTCCGTCCGGCGGCAGCTGATGCTGGTTGTGCGTTCCGCCGTTATCCTGCAAATGCAGCGCCATCCGACGGTGGCCGTATGGCTTTAGAAGGTCAATATCGTGCGAAAAATTGAAGTGGTGACAGCTGTCATAGCAATATTCGGCGTTTGGGGATGGAAATCTGCTGAGCATTGCCGATAAATTGTCGAGGTTGTTCAAATTTTCAAAGGCAACATTGACCGTTCGTTTTTCAGATTCCGCGAGGATGGTTTCCAACCGGCTCATGTCCAAAGCGCCTAGAGGGTGATTGTCGTCCGGCAAATGGATGACAAGGGCCGGAACGCTGTATTGTCCGCAATTCCTTTGCTCACTAAAGGTCGGTCTGGAAAATGTTGCGCCCTATCAATTTATCTTCGGCAGAGCGGATGCAGCCGGAGAGCCCCGGTAGCGATCATTTTTCACTTGGATTTATTTTGCAGGCTTTACAGATTACCGCAGAAAGCACCTATAAACAAGAACGGTCACAACAGAAACCCTGTTGTGACCGTTCGCTTTTTCGCTCGGTGAGTTTTAGCTTGGGGAAGTGAACTTACGCCTTCTTGGCGAAATGCTCGTTCAGCGCCTTTACCAGAGCGTCCACATCGCAGCCGTGGACCTGACCGGCCTGCTCCAGAGATTCCATCTGGGAGAAGGGGCAGCTGGTGCAGTGCATGCCATACTGGTTCAGCAGAGCGGCGGTGTCGGGATCCTGGCGAATCACCTCGCCGATGGTCATGTTCTTGTTGACGACAAACATGGATTTTACCTCCTTATGTCTTATGCAGACAGTATACCCATATCATAGCGCAGCCAAACGCGATGTGCAAGCATTAACATGGAAATAAAATGGAAGGAGGGGAGAAAGCGTAATCTCGCTGACCAGAGGCATGAAAGGAGCAAGAGCCGGATTGGCGGAGTCCAGCAGAAGCGTTATGGATTCCTGACTGCGGCTGATCGCAAAGAACGCCGCACCGTTTCGCGCCTTTTTTCCAAGAGCATCGCGGCCGTTTTCGATGCGGCGCACCACGAGGATTACATCCGGATGCGGAGCCAGCACGGAAAGCTCACCCCTGCGCCAGATCGGGTCGCTCCTGCGCCGGGCGATCAGTCTGCGATAGCAGTCGGTCAACTCGCCGTCCTCTTGTCCCCACGGGAAGGTCGCACGGTTGTAAGGATCGCCTGCACCCTGCATTCCAGCCTCGTCACCGTAATAGACCGTCGGCATGCCCGGCAGTGCGCATACCAGCGCAAACATCGCCTTTAGGCGGCGCTTAGCCATATCATAGTGCGCCTGATCCAGCCGCAGTGTGCGCCAGGTCTCCTTCGGCGCATTTTCACCGGACAGCCCCGCCAGCACGTTCAGCACGCGCGCGCGGTCATGGCTGCCCACCAGATTCATCAGCGCATAAAACATCTGCGGCGGATAGTTTTCGTGCAGCGAACGCACAGTGCGCGCAAAATCCTCCGAAGTTCCCTTGCCGGTGAAGAAGTTCAGCAGTGCGTTGCGCAGAGGATAATTCATCGCACTGTCCAGCGAATGCCCCAGCGCATAGGAGCGGAGCTGCCCATAGGCCACTTTGTTGCTCACGTCCTCCCAGACCTCGCCCAGCACGGCGGCGTCCGGGTTTTCCGCCTTGACGCGCTTGCGCAGGGCGATGATGAAATCGTCCGGCAGTTCGTCCGCCACGTCCAATCGCCAGCCGGAGGAGCCGCGGCGAATCCATTGCGCGACCACGCTGTTCTTGTCCTCAATGATGAAATCACGGTAGGAGGGACAGTTTTCCTCGACCTCCGGCAGGGTCTTGACGCCCCACCAGCAATCATATTCCTCCGGGAAGTTCTTAAAGCGATACCAAGAAGCGTAGGGTGAATCCTTGGATTGATACGCACCTATGGAATTATACAGCCCATAGCGGTTGAAATAGACGCTGTTGTCGCCCGTATGGGAGAACACGCCGTCCAGCATCACGCGGATGCCCTGGCTGCGCGCCGCCTTGCACAGGCGCACGAAATCCTCGTTCGTGCCGAAGGTGGGGTCCACGTGCGTATAGTCCCCGGTGTCGTATTTGTGATTGGACTGTGCGTCGAAAATAGGGTTCAGATACAGCACCGTTACGCCGAGGTTCTTTAGATACGGCAGCTTTTCGATGATGCCGTTTAGGTTTCCGCCGAAGAAGTCGTGACCGAGATTCGGCCCCAGCGGTTTGTTGGAATACTCGTTGGGCAGATCATTCCAGTTTTTGTGCGTGACCAGCCCCGGCTTTTTGGAGAGCAGCGGCGCACCGCCGTCGCAGAAGCGATCCACAAAAATCTGATACATGATGCCGTCGTGCATCCAGGAGGGCACCGTGTAATTCTTATCGTAGACCGTGATCTGATAAGATGGGGGAAGGTGTTCGCTGATCTGTCCCACGCCACCCTGACCATAGCTGTTGTTGCCGTACCAGTAGAGCTGTCCGCCGGTGACGACCATAAAGGTGTACCAGAGGATCACCGGCTGCTGCGGCAGGGGGAGCTGCACCTCGTAAAGGCAACTGCCGTCCATATAGCCGCGCAGGCGCATCGGCAGCTTTTGCTCGCCCGCATCCGACCAGAGGCGCAGCGTGCAGACCGAACCCTCCGGTGCGGAAAGACGCAGGCGCACGGAAGAGCCGCAGGGACGAGCTCCCTGCGGCCAGCGGTACTTTGCGTTCTGTGAATCGTGCTTGATTTCGATTGCCATGAAGGTTCTCCTGAATTATTTGTCTTCGTGCAGCGGCTTGAGATGCCAGATCTTATCCACATATTCCTGAATGGTGCGGTCGGAGGAGAAGTAGCCCGACTGCGCCACGTTGATCACGGCGCTGCGCCACCAGGCGCGGGTGTCATAGAGACGGTTGACCATTTCCTGCTTGCGGGCGTAATCCGCAAAGTCTTTCAGCACCAGATACGGATCGGCCATGCCGCCGTTATCGCCGAAGAGCAGCGCATGATACAGCTCGGAGAAGATGCGGTTCGGGCCGAGCGTGCCGTCCACCATCTCGTCCATGATGCGGCGGATGACGGGGCTCTGCTCGTAGACGTCGCCCGCGCGGTAGGTATTGCCCGCATAGAGCGCGTCGACCTGATCGCTGGTTAGACCGAAAATAAAAATATTATTCTTGCCCACGCGGTCGAAGATCTCGATGTTGGCGCCGTCCATCGTGCCGATGGTCAGTGCGCCGTTCATCATGAACTTCATATTTCCGGTACCGGAGGCCTCTTTGCCGGCGGTAGAAAGCTGCTCGGAGAGGTTGGCGGCGGGCATCAGGTGCTCAGCGGCGGTCACACCGTAGTTCTCCAGGAAGATGATCTTAATCATCTGGCTGGCGCGCGGATGCGCGGCGACCAGCGCGGCCACGTTGTTGATGAGCTTGATGATGAGCTTGGCGCGGATGTAGCCCGGCGCGGCCTTGGCTCCGAAAAGGAAGGTGCGCGGCTTGATCCCAAAGGTGGGATCGTCCACGATGCGGTTGTACAGCGACAGAATGTGCAGCACATTCAGCAGCTGGCGCTTGTATTCGTGCAGACGCTTGGCCTGCGCGTCGAGCAGGGTATCGGGGTCGAAGGCGGTGTCCTGATGACGGGCCAGCCAGGCGCCGAAATCCTTCTTGTTCTCATGCTTGATGTCCGCGAACTTCTCAAGGAAGGCGGAATCGTCCGCAAACGGCATCAGATCGACCAGGCGCTCGGGATCCTTGACCCACTTATCGCCGATGGCCTCGCAGATCAGCTCGGTCAGGCGCGGGTTGGCGCACATCAGCCAGCGGCGGTGCGTGATGCCGTTGGTGATGCCGATGTATTTCTGCGGCTCCATGGTGTAGTAATCATGGAAGGTGGACTTTTTCAGAATTTCCGCGTGCAGCTGGGAAACGCCGTTGACAGAATAGGCAAACGCGCAGCAGAGGTTGGCCATGTGCACCTGACCATAGGACAGGATCGCCAGCCCGCCGATGCGCTCCCACTGACCGGGATAGGCGTTCCAAAGGCGCTTGCAGAATTCCTCGTTCAGCCCCTGAAGGATCTGATAGATGCGGGGCAGAGTGGTCTTGACCATGTCCTCCGGCCAGCGCTCCAGCGCCTCGGCCATGATGGTGTGATTGGTGTAGGCGAAGGTATGCTCCACAACCTTCAGAGCATCCTCCCATGTCATGTTCTCCTGGTCGATCAGCAGGCGCATCAGCTCCGGAATCGCCAAACCCGGATGGGTGTCGTTGATGTGGACGACCACTTTTTCCGGCAGCTTGGTCAAATCGGTTCCATAGTGCTTTTTATAGTTATTGATGATATACTGCATGGTAGCGGACGTGAAGAAATAGTGCTGCTTCAGACGCAGCTCGCGTCCCTCGTAGTGGTTATCCTCGGGATAGAGGATCTTGGAGATGACTTCAGCAAGATTGCGCTCGTCCATGGCGCGGACGTAATCGCCTTTGTTAAAGTATTCCATGTTGATGCGCTTGGGCGCGCGGGCAGACCACAGGCGCAGCGGCACGACGTTGTCTATATCGTAACCCACGCAGGGCATATCGTAAGGAACCGCCAGCACGGTGGTGTAATCCACATGCTTGTAGATCTTGCGGTCGCCCACGATTTCTTCTTCAACGCGGCCGCCGAAGTGCACCTCGCAGGTATCGCCCTGCTGCACTTCCCAAGGACAGCCGTTTTCCAGCCAGTTGTCGGGCAGCTCTACCTGGTTGCCGTCGATGATCTTCTGGCGGAACAGGCCGTATTCATAACGGATGGAGCAGCCCATCGCGGGCATATCCAGCGTCGCCAGGGAATCCAGGAAGCATGCGGCCAGGCGGCCCAGACCGCCGTTGCCCAGACCCGGATCGGGCTCCTGCTCGGCAATGGCGTCAAAGGAGATGTTCAGGTCGGAAAGCGCCCGCTTGTAGTCGTCCGTGCGCACCAGGTTCAGGATGTTGTTGTGCAGCGCGCGGCCCATCAGGAATTCCACCGAAAGATAGTAGACGCGGCGGCTCTTCTCCGCGTGGCGGAGATGACGGGACTCGACGAATTTATCCATGATCTGATCGCGAACGGTCAGCGCCACGGCCTGATAGATCTGCTCCTCGGTCGCCTCGTCCAGCGTGCAGCCGAAGCTGCGCTCCAGATTGCCGGTGATCGAGTCCTTGATCCAGTCAACATTATATACTCGCTCCATGCTTTTCTTTCCCTCCATAAATCTGCCCGAAAACAGAATTCAGCTCATACTTGCATCAGCTTTCCGTTTGATTCTAGCACATTCCATAGTGCGGTACAAGAAAAAATAGCGTGAAAAACAGAGCATTTCATTCAACAATGTCGAAAAAAGCCATAGAGCGGAACAATCCGTCCTGCATTAGTCTATATGCCGGAACGCAGCGCGATGCGCCTGCTTTTCCGGCTTAAAAACAAGGAGGAACCTCCATGCAGAAACTCAACACCAAGCGAACCATCCTGACAGGGCTTGCGTTCCTGTCCATCTGTACGTTCTGGCAGATCTACGATTCCATCATCCCTTTGATCCTGAAGGAGGACTTTGCCATCGGCGATACGCTCTCCGGCGTGATCATGGCGCTGGATAACGTGCTGGCGCTGTTCCTGCTGCCCGTGCTGGGCGCGCTTTCCGACAAGACCTACACGAAATTGGGGCGCAGAATGCCCTATATATTGGCGGGCACGGCCTGCGCGGTGGTGTTTATGATGCTGCTGCCGGTCTCGGCCAAGGCTAGAAATCTGCCGCTGTTCATGGCGGCGCTGGCGCTGACGCTGCTCTCGATGAGCCTTTACCGCTCGCCCGCCGTGGCGCTGATGCCGGACCTGACGCCCAAGCCGCTGCGCTCCAAGGGCAACGCCATCATCAACCTCATGGGCGCGGTCGGCGGTGTGATGGCGCTGGGCTTCATCACCGTGATGGTGCCCAAGACCGAAAATCCTGACTACACCGCCGTGTTTGCCGCTGCGGCCATCGTGATGGTGGTTTCGGTGACGACCCTGGCGCTGACCATCCGCGAAAACAAAATGGCGGTCAAGGATGAGCCTGAGGAGAAAGAGAGGGCGGAGAACGTTCCGCAGCGCGGTCTTTCCGCTCCCGAAAAGCGGTCGCTGGTGCTGATATTGGCCTCGGTGTTCTTCTGGTTTATGGGGTATAACGCGGTCACGACAGCGTTTTCCAAGTATGCAAGGGCCTATTGGGGCCTTACAGGCGGCGCGTTTGCCTACACGCTGATCATCGCGCAGGCCGCGGCGATCTGCGCCTATCTGCCGGTAGCGGCGCTGAGCCAGCGCATCGGCCGGCGCAAGACCATTCTCTGCGGCGTGACGGGGTTGACGCTTGCCTTCGGCGCGGCGGTGTTCTTTAGGTCCTTCAACTACGGTATGTTTGCGCTCTTTGCGCTGGCGGGTATCTCCTGGGCGGCCATCAACGTCAATTCCTACCCCATGGTAGTGGAGCTTGCCAAGGGAGCGGACGTGGGAAAATACACGGGCTTCTATTATACTTTCTCCATGGCGGCGCAGATTATTACCCCCATCCTCTCCGGCTTCCTGCTGGAAAACGCGGGGTATCACACGCTGTTCCCTTACGGTGCGGTGTGCGTTGCGGTATCGTTCCTCACGATGCTTTTCGTGCGTCACGGCGATGCAAAAACCGAGAAGCTTTCTTCCAAATTGGAGGCTTTTGCTTCTCCCGACGATTGATTCTGACTTGTAACGAAGTTGTTGTCATTTCCCAATTTTGTTGAAATCTCCCGAATCGGCCGATATAATGGTTTTGTAGAAAAAGTTCCGGCATTTGTTGGAATTTGAGCTTTCAGGAGGAAACCATTTTGAATAGATCGGGAGCATGGAAAAAAGCGGCGGCTGTTGCAGTAGCTGCGGCGACGATGGTCTGCACGACGCTGACGGCGTATGCTGCCACCGGCACGGCAACCTCGTCGGTGATGGTGCGGCAGAAGGCATCAACGTCCTCAACGGCGCTTTCCACCGTTAAAAAGGGCGAAACCGTCACGGTGCTGAGCGTGGATGGCGATTGGGCCAAGGTCAAGGACGGTTCGCGCACGGGCTATGTTGCGGCGCGCTATCTCGATATTTCGGGCAAGACTTCTTCGTCCGCATCCTCTTCCTCCTCTTCCTCTTCGTCCTCTTCTTCGACCCTGCGCAAGGGCGATGAGGGTGATGCGGTCAAGGAGATGCAGAAAAAACTGATTCAATTGGGCTATCTCGATACCGATGCGACCGGCCTGTTCGGTTCCGCCACCCGCGAGGCCGTCAAGGCCTTCCAGAAGGCGCAGGGCATTTCGGCCGACGGCTTAGCGGGCAGCGCGACGCTCAAGGCGCTCGCCAACGCAGCGGGCGGTTCGTCCTCCGGCGATAAGAGCAGCAGCACGGCTTCTTCCTCTTCCATGCAGAAGGGAGACGAGGGATCAAACGTTACGTCCCTGCAGAAGATGCTGATCCAGTTGGGTTACCTCAAGACCGATGCAACCGGTTACTTTGGCTCCGCAACCAAGGACGCGGTGTTGTCCTTCCAGAAGGCGGCGGGGCTTTCCGCCGACGGCGTAGCAGGACCCGCGACAGTCAAAGCACTCGAAAAGAAGAGCGGAAGCGGTTCCACCAACGCCTCGACGAGCACGTCCTCTTCCGGCGTGCTGCGCGAGGGCGATGAAAAAGATGATGTGAAGGCGATGCAGGAGCTGCTCATCGAGGCAGGCTATCTCAAGACCAAGGCGACGGGCTTCTTCGGCTCGGCCACGGCTGCGGCGGTGCGTTCCTTCCAGAAGGATCACAGCCTCAGCGCTGACGGCGTTGTGGGCCAGGCCACGATGACGCTGCTGAAAAAGGCTTCGACCATTGTCAACGACGATTCCAACAAGGATAATTCTTCCGTCATGATTCCGGAAGAGGTGGACGACGGCAACGATGGCGCGCCCGCGACCGATATCGGCAAGGTCGAGGATACGCAGGTGCGCGGCGATATCGTGCTGGAGGACTGGTGGTCGGGCAAGATCGATTCCATCATCAAGCGCAGTCAGACCTTCACCGTCACCGATGTGATCACCGGCAAGTCCTTCCGCTGCGCGCGCTACGGCGGGCAGAATCATCTGGACGCGGAGCCTTATACCGCGGAGGATGCGGCCATCATGTATGAGATCTTCGATTACAAGTGGACGTGGTCCGCACGCGCGATCTGGCTGACCTTTGACGGCGTGACCTATGCCGCCGCCATGAACGGCATGCCCCACGGCGGCCAGCGGATCAACAGCAACAATTTCAGCGGTCAGTTCTGCATTCATTTCCTCAACAGCCGCACGCACGGCGGAAACCGCGTCAACGAGGATATGCAGGCGCGCATTCAGGAAGCCTTCCACGCGGGCTGATCGAGCGGTAATTTGAATAGAAAAAGCACTCCCGGCCGGGAGTGCTTTTTTGCCGCCGGAAAGCATAAAAATCAGATACAAGGAGGGATGGCGGATGAACGGACGGGAAGGGCAGGAGGACAAGACGCGCGCACTGCGTGGGCGCGTGCATGCGGTGGAACTGTGCAACCGGGAAACCGCTGCGTTTACGGGCGTTGCGGATGTGGAATCCTTCAATGAAGAGGAGATCGTGCTGCTGACCGATTTGGGCACAATCGTGCTGGCAGGGGAGGGGCTGCACATCGTCAAGCTGAATCTCGATGACGGTGTGCTGGAGGCCGAGGGGCGCATCCTCGCGCTGGAATATGCCGACGAGCCGAAAATGGGCAAAAAGGGATTCCTTTCCGGCCTGTTCAAGTGAGGGAGAAACGATGCTGTTTGAAACGCTGGGACAGGCGCGCATCTTTCTCTGGATGACGGCGGCAGGCGCGGGGCTTTCAATGCTGTACGATTTGTTCTGCCTGGCGGGAAGCGCCTTTGGGCGGCGAGGCGAGTGGGTTTCGGACGCGCTGTTTGCCGCCGGGGCGGGCGCGCTGCTCTTTTTGGGCATGAAGCGGGTGCAGATGAGCGGATTGCGGGCCTATGTGCTGCTGGGCGCGGCGGTGGGCTGGTTTCTCTATGCCGCATCCGTTTCCCGTTTTTTTCGCTGGACAGCTGGAAAAATAGGGAATTATCGACGAAAAAAGGAGACAGACAACGGTTGACAAGACGGTTTGTCCTGTCTATAATTTTGGTAAATCCAATAGATAAGGAGGATGCGTGATGCCGGGAAGCAACAAAAAAGCGGCGATTTCGGTGCGTTGGATATTGCTCGCGTTTCCGCTGCTGCTGGCCGTTGGCTACGGCGTGACGTATCTTCAGCAGCAAAAGAGCATTGATGCGGCGCAGCAGCGCATTGACGAGCTGAACAACCAGCTGGAAGAGATGCGATTGACGGCTGCCGCGCTGGAAAGCGACTTGGAATTCAGCAAGACTGATGCCTACATCGAGCGCGTGGCACGCGGGGAACTGGGGTACGTCAAGCGGGGCGAGATCAAGTTTGTCGAAAGCGAGGACGGTGCTGCACAGGGCAGCGCTGCGGTGCCCGCCGCATCTGTCGAACCGACGGCGACAACGGAGCCTGCGGCGCAACCGGACGACATGAAGGAACCGCAGCAGACGGATGATCCCAATCCGGAGGGAAACAACTGAGCCGCAGCCCGAAAGGGAAGCGGCTTTTTCATGCAAAGGAGAGAAAAATGCGCAATTTGGCGGTGATCGATATCGGCAGCAACTCTGTGCGGCTTTTGCTGCGTGCAGACGGAGCGGAAAAGCAGATGCTGGAAACGACGCGGCTCGGCCAGGGCGTGGCGGAGCGGATGCTCCAGCCGGAACCCGTGCGTCGGACGCTGGAAGCCATCGGTATGTTCTGCCGCCTGGCGAGGGAAACGGGCGCAGAGCAGGTTTTCGCCTTTGCCACCTCGGCGGTGCGCGATGCGCGCAACCCGGAAGCGCTGCTCGCCCCCGTTTGGGAGAAATACGGCGTGAAGATCGACATATTGCCGGGTGAGGTGGAGGCGCAGCTGGCCTATTTGGGCGCGGCGGACGGGAAACGTGCCTGCGTGGTTGATATCGGCGGTGCATCCACGGAGCTGGTAGCGGGCGATCGGGAAGTACAGCGCGCCATAAGCTTGCAGATCGGCGCGGTACGGCTGAAGGATCGTTTCGGCTTGGATCGGAAAACAGCCGAAAAAGAGCTGGATGCGCTCTTTACCGACCAACGGTCTGTTTTTGAAATATGGCAGGATGCGCCGTTTTTGGGCATCGGAGGCACGGTCACGACGCTGGCGGCGATGGAGCAGCGCATGGCGGTTTACGACCCGCAGCGCATCAACGGGTTTGACCTGACGCGGGAGAGAGTGAGCGCCTGGGTGGACGAGCTGTGGCCGCTGCCCGCCGAACGGCGCGTCTATCCGGGCCTGCAGCCGCAGCGCGCAGACATCATTGCGCATGGTGCGCTGATTCTTGAACGCTGCCTGACGGTGCTGGATCGTCCGAAGGTATGCGTCTGCACGGGAGACAATTTGAAGGGCTATCTGGCCTATAAGGGAGTCGAATGATATTTTCATAAACCAAGCCCATCGGCATGGCCGATGGGCTTGGTTTATGTTGGAGGATTCGAGTCGGTTTTCCATCAAAAACTAATCAAAACAGAATGTTGATCTCCCGGTGTTTCGGACTTGCGATCTGCCAATCTATGTGTTCCGTGACATTTGGCGGCAGCCGCATGGACAGAAGCAATGCTATTAGGAAACGAACCTGTGCAAAAAAATTGCACAGGTTCGTGTTTATCGAAATTTATTCCACAGGTTCGTCCATCAGGCGGATTGCGGCGCGGATGGCGTCGGCAGAGGTGCGCAGCTGCGCCATTTCCTCATCGCTCAGGTGGATAGGCAGCACCTGCTCCACGCCGTTTACACCGACGATGCACGGCAGGCTCAGGCACACGCCGTCCAGCCCGTACTGCCCGGTCAGCAGCGAGCTGACGGTCAGGATCGACTGTTCATCGCGCAGGATGGCTTCGACGATGCGGCGCACCGCCAGCGCTACGGCGTAAAAGGTTGCGCCTTTGCCCTCGATGATGCGATAAGCGGCGTTACGCACCTTGTCGTCAAATTCAGCCCGAACGGTCTGCGAAAGGCTGCCCTGGCAGGAGGCACAGAGCGAGCAATATTCATCCATGCCCATGCCCGCGATGCTCGTCAGGCTCCAGGCGGGCAGCTCCGTGTCGCCGTGCTCGCCCAGTACATAGGTGTGCACGTTGCGCGGGTCTACGCCCGTGTGCTGCGAGAGCAGATAACGCAGGCGCGAGGTATCCAGCACCGTGCCCGAGCCGATGACCTGATTGGCGGGAAGCCCGGAAAGCTTCCAGGTCACATACGTCAGCACGTCGCAGGGATTGGTCACCACCAGCAGAATCGCGTGCGGTGCGTATTTGACCACCTTCGGCACGATCTGCCGGAAAACAGCGATGTTTTTGCGCGTCAGATCCATGCGCGTCTCGCCCGGCTTCTGGTTTGCACCCGCCGTCAGCACGACGATATCGGCGTTTTCGCAATCGGGATAATCGCCCACCTTGATGTCCGCAGGCGGGCAAAGCGGTATGCCGTGCGCCAGGTCGAGCACTTCACCCTGCGCCTTTTTTTGATTTAAGTCGATCAGCACCAGATCCGATACCAGCCCGGAGACCAGCAGCGTGTAGGCCGTGGTGGCTCCCACCTGACCCGCGCCGACGACCACGATTTTGTTGCCCTGTTTTCTCATTTGACGTCCCTCCTTACCTTTCGGGGTCACTTATAGGATAACCCAGGAAGAGGAAAATCAAACGTTAAAAAATTATCAATCCTCGCCTACGACCTTGCGGCAGACGTCCGGGTAGTTGGTGATCAGCGCGTGGCAGCCGACCGATTTGAGCTGCTTCATGGCCTGCTCGTCGTTGACCGTCCAGGGGTTGATTTCGATGCCGTTTTTCAGGCAGCCTTCTACCATCCCGGGCACCATCAGCGTGGGATAGAAGGGATGGATGGCGTTGGCGTGGATGCGCTGCGCATAAGCGTGCGGCTCGATCAGTGCCTCGGAATAGAGCAGACCGATGCGCGCCTCGGGGTCGATCTGGCGCACCAGCATCAGCGAATAGTGGTTGAAGGAGGAATAGATCACGCGATCCTGCAAACCGGCGGCGCGCACGGCGTCAATGGTCTTTTGTTCAATGCCGTCGTAGAGCACGATGCCGGTCTTAAGCTCGATGTTCAGATAGAGATTGTTGGTCTTGAGGAAATCCAGCACTTCGGGAAGCGTCGGGATGCGCACGTTGCGGTAGCCCTCGATGCCGTTGTAAACATCCAGCTTTTTCAGTTCCGCCAACGTCAGGTCCTTGACCATCGCGTCCACGCCGCAGGTGACTCGCTGGACGTTTTCATCATGGGTGACGATGATTTCGCCGTCCTTGGAGAGGTGAACGTCCAGCTCGATGCCGTCGGCCTTCATTTTGTCGGCCAGGGCAAAGGCTTCCAGCGTGTTTTCCGGCGCGTAACCCGAAGCGCCGCGGTGCGCCCAAACGTATGTCATCATCAAAACACTCCTTTTCAAAGAGAATGCATTTCTTAACTGCCTATATTATATCTTTTTTCTGGTCAAATGTATACGGGGATGTTATACTTGGGTGTATGAAAATCCGGAAAGCGGAGGAGGAGAAAAAAACCATGTTCGGAAAGAAAAAAGATGCTCGGGCGCGCGTTCCGTCCAGCCCGGAGACGCGCTATCAGTCGGCAAGAAGCAGCCTTTTGCTGGTGGTCGTCCTGACGGCGATCAATTTGCTGCTGCTGGTGATGCGCAGCAGCACGCAGTTTCTGTTTTCAGCATCCTTTCCCAGCTATCTCTATATCATAGCGGATGAGTTTGCCGATTATCTCGGCATGGGTACGGTGCTGCGGCTCGGTGCGCTTGCGGTGGGCGTATGCGATATCGGGCTGTATCTGCTGTTCTGGTTCCTTTCAAAGAATGCGCGCGGGTTCATGACCGCGTCGCTGGTGTTGTTTTGCGCGGACTGTCTGGTATATCTCTTCGGCTTCCTGATCTTTGAATTCGATGCGTCCAGCGTCATTGAAGCGGTTTTCCATATCTGGGTACTGTGGACGCTGATCGCCGGTGTGAGGGCGGCGCGCGATCTAAAGTGTCAGGAGCAGACTGCGATGATGATGGCCTCTACCATGACCGCCGAGCCGGAAGCGTCTGCGCAGCCCGAGAAGCCGCAGTCACCCGCAATGTAATTTTCTCAAAAGGTGCGTTGACAAACGCGCGGGGGATGAGTATAATGCTGGTAATAAAGGCTGAGACGGGAACAAGTAGCCCCGAAAAGCCGCCGAAGAGAGCCCTGGGTTGGTGAAACAGGGTGCGGACTTTTCCCGAGCGAATACATCCCCGAGCTGCTTTGCGAAAGAATCCGTTCGGATTTCGGTAGTAAAAGACGGAAGCCCCCGTTATCATGGGTGCGGCAGAATGATGGTTCTGCCAGGCGAGGCCGGAGTAATCCGGTGAAAAGAAGTGGTACCGCGGTTTGTTCAGAGCCGCCTTCTCAAAGAATTGAGAGGGCGGCTCTTTTACGTTTCCCCGACCAAGAAAGGAAAGCCGAAGAACATGGAACTCAATTATGCAAAGCGCTTTGACGGCATCACAGGCAGCGCGATCCGCGACATTTTCAAACTCCTGACCAACCCCGCGATCATCTCCTTTGCGGGCGGCAACCCCGCCAACTCCGCGCTGGAAAGCGATGTGATTTCCCGTCTGGCGCAGAAGGTGCTGGCCGAGCGCGGCACGCAGCTACTGCAATACGGACAGACCGAGGGCTATGCCCCTTTGCGTGAATCGGCGGCGGAATTCTTCAAGCACAACGGTGTGGACGTTCGCCCCGAACAGCTGCTGCCTGTCACCGGCAGCCAGCAGGCGCTCGATTTGATCTGCAAGGCGCTGCTCGATCCCGGCGATTCGATGTTGGTCGAAAGCCCGACCTTTTTGGGCGCACTGCAAACCTTCAAGCTCTATCAGGCGAATCTCGTGCCGGTGGATACCGATGAGGACGGCGTGATTCCCGAGCTGCTGGAAGAAAAGATCGTCAAGCACAATCCCAAGCTGATCTACCTGATCCCCACCTTCCAAAACCCCACGGGCCGCACCCTGACGCTGGAGCGCCGCAAGGCCGTGGCGGAGATCATCGCCCGTCACCCCGGCGTGGTGCTGATCGAGGACGATCCTTATCGCGACCTGCGCTATGCGGGCGAGGCGCTGCCCGCCATCAAGGCGTTTGACACCACCGACCGCATCGTCTACTGCAATAGCTTCTCCAAGGTCATCTCGCCCGGTCTGCGCGTGGCGGCGGCGGTCTGCACCGAGCCGACCCTGATGCGCAAGCTCGTCATCGGCAAACAGTCCACCGATGTGCATTCCCCCAATCTCAATCAGGCTATTGTGGATGCGTATCTGCGCGAGGGCATTTTGATGGATCATATCCGGAAGATCTCCGAAAGCTACGGCAAACAGATGGCCAAGATGCAGGAGATGCTCTCCACCTTCCCGGCTTCCGTCAAGTATACCCGTCCGGACGGCGGCATCTTCCTGTGGGTGGAGCTGCCGGAGGGTTTCAATGCCACCAAGCTCCTGACCACCGCCACCGAAATGGGCGTGGCCTATATCCCCGGCACGCATTTCTACGCCGTGCCCGATACCCATCACAACACCATGCGCCTGAACTTCTCCAACGCGACGCTGGAGAACATTGAAAAGGGCATGACGATCCTCAAGGAACTCTTTATCTCGCAGGGCTTGAAGTAATTCGTTTTTCAGGAGGTGTTCCGCATGAAGATCGAGCTGCGCAAAGCGTCGCTTTCGGATGCGGAAATTCTCTGGAAAATGCAGAAGGCGGCCTTTGCGCCGCTTTACGAGATCTACCGCGACGAGGGCAGTCCGGCGATGGAGCCGCTTTCCCGCACGCAGGAGCGGTTGGAGCAGAGCGAGACGAGCTATTACTTTATCCTGGCGGATGGGGCGCCTGCCGGAGCGATCCGCGTGCGGGATTGGCAGGGTGAGCGCCCCAAGGTCATCAGCCCCCTGTTCGTGCTGCCGGACTTTCAGGGGCACGGTATTGCTCAGCGGGCGATCCGCCGAGCGGAGGAAATCCACGGCAGCCATGATTGGCTGCTGGATACCATCGTTACGGAGGACAAGCTCCGCCATCTTTACGAGAAGATGGGCTACCGGGATACCGGCAAGCGCTGTCCGGTCAATGAGAAATTGACCTTGGTGCTTTACTATAAGGCGTAAAAATGCAAACAAAGTGTATCCATCGTGTATCTATTTAAGAAAAGGAGAAACAAAGCAATGGCTGAAAACGTTATGGATGTGCTGCGCGAGAGAGGCTTCATCGCGCAGACGGTTTACGAGGACGATCTTTATAAGATGCTGGGCAGCGAAAAGGTCACCTTCTACGTCGGCTTCGATCCGACCGCGGACTCCCTGCACATCGGTCACTACATCCCGATCATGGCCATGGCGCATATGCAGCGCGCGGGCCATCGCCCCATCGCGCTGATGGGCGGAGGCACCGGCCTGGTGGGCGACCCCTCCGGCAAGAGCGAGCTGCGCAAGATGCTCACCCGTGAGGACGTCAACCACAACGTCGAGTGCATCAAGAAGCAGATGAGCCGCTTCCTGGATTTCTCCGACGACAAGGCGCTCATCGTCAACAACGCGGACTGGCTGACGAACCTGAACTACATCGACTTCCTGCGCGAGGTCGGCGTCCACTTCTCCGTCAACCGCATGCTGACCGCCGAGTGCTACAAGCAGCGCATGGAAAAAG
The DNA here is from genome assembly GCA_905193155.1 of uncultured Christensenella sp. GTDB lineage: Bacteria > Bacillota > Clostridia > Christensenellales > UBA1750 > Spyradocola. Next base: position 37,957 of record CAJJNQ010000015.1, on the reverse strand, counting down.
GCCTGACCTTTCTGGAATTCAACTACATGCTGATGCAGAGCTACGACTTCCTGGAGCTGTTCCGTCGTTACGGCTGCCGTGTCGAAATGGGCGGCGACGACCAGTGGAGCAACATCCTCTCCGGCGCGGATCTGATCCGCCGCAAGGAGCGCGAGCCCGCCTTCGCCATGACCTTCAAGCTTCTGCTCACCCACGACGGACGCAAAATGGGCAAGACCGAGGCCGGCGCACTGTGGCTCGATCCCGCCAAGACCACGCCCTACGCCTTCTACCAGTACTGGAGAAACGTGGACGATCAGGACGTCGAAAAGTGCCTGGCGCTGCTGACCTTCCTGCCGATGGACGAAGTTCGCCGCCTGGGCGCGCTTCAGGGCTCTGAGATCAACGAGGCCAAGAAGGTGCTGGCCTACGAAGTGACCAAGCTGGTACACGGCGAGGAAGAGGCGCAGGCCGCGGCCAAGGCGTCCGAAGCGCTCTTCGGCGCGGGCGCGATGGCGGGCGCGGTGCCCACCACCGAGATCAGCACGCTGGAAGGCTGCAAGCGCGTCATCGACCTGATGGTCAAGGCGGGGCTTTGCAAGTCGCTGGGCGAGGGCCGCAGACTGATTGCGGGCGGCGGCGTCTACGTCAACGACGATAAGGTGACCGAGCCCGATCAGGAAGTTTCCGAAAAGGACTTCGGCACCGAGGGCCTGATGATCCGCAAGGGCAAGAAGGCGTTCCATCGCATCGTTCTCAAGTAAGAAGCCTGTCATTCTTTTCAAAAAAGAAGGGATCTTACATGAAAAAAATCTGTGTTCTTTTGTCCGCTGCCGTGCTGGCGGCAAGTCTTGCCGCGTGCAGCGCAGCACCCGCTGTGAATGAGACGGCTGCGCCCTCCGCAGAGCCGGAAGTTACGGCGATTCCCGCTGCGGAAGCGACGGTCGAACCCACGGCGGAACCCAGCGCGGAATCGGCTGCCGAGCCCGTGCAGAACGAGGATGCGCTCTATGACGCGGTGCTGGATAAATACCGCAAGGCGCTGACGGAAGAGTGGAATGTAGAGGATTACGAGTGGGAGGGCATGAGCTATCTGACAGCCATCACGCCGGCGGATCAGATCGGCTTCTGCCGCATGGATCTGGACGGCGACGGACGCGAAGAGCTGATCGTCGGCACAGAAGGGGAGATCTTCGACCTCTATACGCTCAACGAAACCGGAGATACGCTGATTTCGCTCTGCTCCTCAAGCGAACGCGATACCTATACGTATTGCGAGGGGAACTTCATCCGCAACGTCGGCTCCTCCGGCGCGGACAACAGCGTGGATATCTACTACGCGGTGAAGAACGGCAAGCTCGAACCGGTGCGCAGCCTGATTTTCGATACCGATTCCTGGTATGATTGCGGAACGGAGCTGGATACCGCGAACGGAACCAAGATCACTGAGGAACAGGCCAATGCGATCGATGCGGAGTATTCCCCGATGGTGCTGGAGCTGGCCCCCCTGCAATAAAGGCGGTTTTTGTTCGGATTTTCCTGACAAATTAACATTGATGGAGTAAAATAACAGTCGGCACACAAAAAATGTGCCGACTGAATTTTTTTGTGGGGGAGAAACAGAAATATATGAGTCAGTTCAACGCCGAAGAGGAATTGCAACGACAGATACAGCCGCATACCGTGCGCAATATGACGGTCTCCGTCACGGAAGGCGTACTCGACGCCATTGCCATGGGCATGATCCCGCTGAACACGGTCGTGACCTACTTTATCTCGGATTATGTCAACAACTCCTTTTTGATCGGTTTGCTGCCCACACTGCAATCGGCCTGTAACGCGATCGTTCAGATTTTGCTGGGCGAAAAGCTCAGGGGCCGTGAGCGCTTCAAGCCGCTGTGCAACCTGGGTACCTTTCTGTTCCGCTGCGCATGGCTGATTATCTCGATTCTGATTCTGTTCTTCAACCGGATGCAGCCCATCGGTTTTGTCTGCGTTTTTTATGCGATCTATTGCTTTAACGGTTTGTGCCAGGGCATCACGTCGCTGACTTATACCCAGATGATGAATAAGGTCATTCCCAACCGCGTCAAGGGACGCTTCTTCGGTGTGCGCGGCGCGTTCAACTCTGCGGCGGGCATCATCGGTGCGCAGATCGGCGGCGCGGTGATCGCGTCCAGCGGCGATGTACGGCGGTTCGGCTGGCTGTTCCTGATCGCTTTTGCACTGGATATGATTTCGGTCGCTTGTCAGTGCGCGATGGTGGAGCCTGCCATCCGCATGGGCTCGGCGCAGCCCGCGCATTCCCATCGGAACTTCTTTACCGACTTCGGCCGACTGATGAGGCGGGATTCCAACATTGCCAGCTATGTTGTGGCGATGTTCCTCATCACCATCGGCATGTCTTTCTTTACCTTCCAGACCGCGCATTCCAAGGAGGCGCTGGGGCTGACCGGCGGGCAGCTGGGCATTGTCACCACCATTATGTATGTGACCCAGACCGCGGGCTATCTCTTCTGGGGCTGGCTCAGCGACCGCAAGGGCTATCGCCTGCCGCTCATCATCGGGCAGGTGGGATTTGTTGCCTACCTGATTCTTGCTTTCCTGGCTAAGAATGCGCAGATGACCTATGTCATGACGGCGATCTACGGTCTGGCGAACTCCGCCAACCTGCTCGGCTCCCGCAACATGGTGTTCAAGATGTGCCCCTATGACGAGCGCGTCAGCTACTACGGCGTGGTCAACATGACGCTGACGGTGGCTGCGGCGACCGCCTCGATGATGACCGGCGCGCTGATCGACGGCATCGGTTACGGCGCATCGGCGCTGGCCTGCCTGCTGATGACGGTACCGGGGCTCATCCTGCTGCTGCGTGTGCGCGAGCGCCCGCCGATGGAGAGCGAGCTGAGGTAAAGCACATCGAATTCGGATAAAAAGGAGGGAAAGGCATGGATTCCATTTCCTATAAGACCGTCGGCGCGCCGGGGAGCCAGCAGTTTATCATCAACAAATCGCGCTTCATCGGCTATGCCGCGCCCTGCAAAACGGAAGAGGAAGCGCTTGCCTTCCTTGCGCAGATCCGCGAAAAACATAAGGACGCTTCCCACAACTGCTATGCCTATGTCATCGGGCAGAACGCGGGCATTGCGCGCTATTCCGACGATGGCGAACCCTCCGGCACGGCGGGGATGCCCATCATCGAGGTCATCAAGGCCCGGCAGGTGGTGGACGTCTGCGTGGTGGTGACGCGCTATTTCGGCGGGATCCTGCTCGGCGCGGGCGGACTGGTGCGCGCGTATGCCCAGGGCAGCCGAGACGCGCTCAATGCGGCGGGCGTTGTGGTCATGCACAAGACCAACCGCTATGCTTTTGATACGAACTATTCCTTCGTGGGCAAGCTCGATCACTGGCTGCTCACCCAGCCGGTGCAGGTCAACGATCGTTCCTTCGGCGCGGAAGTGACCTATGATCTCTCCGTCCGCACGCAGGACAGCGCGGCGTTTTTGGAGGGGCTGACGCAGCTGAGCCAGGGGCGCATCGAGCCGCTGTTGATGGAGGAAGGCTACCAGCCGTGGAAGGAGACGGAGGAATGAGTTTGACGCTTCACATTCCTTCTTTGGAAGAACTGAGCTATCGGGAAAAACTCCTGAGCCAGCCCGAAACCATGGCCTATAACCGGGGCTACGACCTGCCCTTTGAAGGGTACGACCGCACAACGGGCTGCATCGCTTTTCCACGGGAAAAATGGGCGGAATGGTACAGCCGGTGGATCGGCGCAGAACCGGAGCGCTTTTATGCCTATCTTCGGTGCGAAGAGGACGGCGTGTTCGTGGGCGATGTCAATTTTCATTGCAGACCGGGTGAGAAAATCGCGGACATGGGCGTGGTGATTGAGGCGGCGCACCGCGGAAAAGGCTGTGCCGCGCAAGCGTTGGAACTGCTGGCGGAGAGGGCGTTGATCCGCGATGGGCTGGAAGCACTGCACAATGTTTTTGAACCGGAGCGGACAGCCGCGCTGCGGGTGCATCTGCGCGCGGGCTTTGAGCGCCGGCCTGATTGCGGAGATGGATTTGTACACCTGCTGCTGACACGCGAAAGGTTCAAAAAACGGTAAGAATGTAAAGAAACAGGCCAATTTGTTGACAAGTCAAATAGGCGGGGCTATATTATTTATAACTTTCGCAGGAAGGAAGGATGGAAATCCATGCAGGAGATCAAATTTGTCGAAAACAAGCATCTGAAAGAGAAGCCGAAGGATCAGTCCAAGTTGGGCTTTGGTCGGATCTTCACGGACTATATGTTCACCATGGAGTATAACTCCAAGGAAGGCTGGCACAATGCGCAGGTTCGTCCCTACGAAAACCTGAGCTTTGACCCCGCCACGACCTTCATTCATTACGGCCAGGCTTTCTTTGAAGGCATGAAGGCTTATAACGCGGTGGACGGTGTTCGCCTGTTCCGCCCCAAGGATAACTTCGCCCGCGCGACCCGCTCGGCCGAGCGCCTGTGCATGCCCGCGCTGGACGAGGAACTGGCGCTGGAGGGTCTGAAGCTGCTGCTCAAGGCCGATAAGGGCTGGATCCCCACCGCACCCGGTACTTCGCTCTACATTCGTCCCACCATGGTCGCTACCGATGTTTTCCTGGGCGTTCATGCGTCGGACAGCTATCTTTTCTTCATCATTCTCTCCCCTGTCGGGGCATACTATGCCGAGGGCCTCAAGCCCGTCAAAATCTATGTCGAGGATGAATACGTCCGTGCGGCGCGCGGCGGCATCGGCTTTACCAAGGCGGCGGCCAACTATGCGGCTTCGATTTATGCCGGTGAGCTGGCGGCGAAGAAGGGCTATTCTCAGGTGCTGTGGCTTGACGCTGTGGAGCGCAAGTACATTGAGGAAGTCGGCGCGATGAACATCTTCTTCGTCATCGACGGAAAGCTCGTCACCCCGCCGCTGCGCGGCTCGATCCTGCCCGGCATCACCCGCGATTCCGTCATCAAGCTGGCGCGCAGCCTGGGCTATGAGGTGGAGGAGCGCCTGATCTCCGTGGACGAGGTCATGGAAACCGCCAAGAACGGCCATATGTCCGAATCCTTCGGCTCCGGCACTGCGGCAGTCATCAGCCCCGTGGGCGCGTTTGCGCTGGACGGCAACGAGGTGCAGGTCGGCGACGGCGGCATCGGCTCGGTGGCTCAGAAGCTCTATGACACGCTGACCGGCATTCAGTACGGCCGCGTGCACGACGAGTTCGGCTGGTCCATGAAGGTGGATATCTGATCCTGTGAACTCAAAAAGGCGTTTCCCTCATGGGGAAACGCCTTTTTTATAAAAACCTCGGAATACGTCCCGAAGGCGTAAAAGCGCAGGAGGAAAAAAGACGATGAGGATCCTGATGGTAAACGCAAGCCCGAAGAAGAACGGCGCGACCGAGCAGGTTCTGCAATGGATGAAGGAGGCGCTGGAGGAGCGGTACGAAACGGAAAGCGTCTGTCTGGGCGAGCGGAGCACCGCGTTTTGCAGAGGATGCAAACAGTGTTACAAGACGGGGCGGTGCGTTCTTCCTGCGGATGGTGTGGAGGAACTGCTGCACAGGATGGAACGAAACGACGCGATCCTGTTTGCGGTGCCGTCCTATTGGGGCGATGTTCCGGCGCAATTCAAGGCGCTGATTGACCGCTGTACCCCTTATGCCGACACCAATCCGCTGCCCGGCCATCCTCGCCCTGCTGCGGGAAAGCGGGTATTTGCCGCAGCGCTGCGCGCCGGGGGGCGGACAGGCGAGTGCGAGCACCTTCTGCAATGCGTGGAACACTGGAGCGGACATATGGGGGCAGAATACGACGGCGGCGTGATGCTCACGCGTGTAGACGGTAAAGAGGATCTTACATTGGAGCAGGAAGTGAGCGTTAAATCTGCCGTAAACGCCTGGATTTCAAAGAAATAGGCAGGAGTTTTCGGACGGAAAGTCGAAAAGAAAACTGTTATTTGACGCTTGAGGAGAAGAACGCTAATATGAGACAGATGACGGCCCAGATTGATAAGCCCATGGCTTTGCAGAACTATCTGCGCAGAGCCTTTCCCGCCATGCCGCCGGTGATCCTGCGCAAGGCGCTGGAAAACAAGGATGTTCGCCGCGACGGCAAGCGCCTGACGGCGGAGGAGATCATCCTCCCCGGCGACGTGCTGACGCTGTATATCGACGACAAATATTTGGAGGACGATACTCGCCCGGAGATCGTCTTTGTGGATAAAAACATCATCATTGTCAACAAAAAGCCAGGCATCACGACGGTCGAGGAGCGTGAGGGCGTTCCCTGCTTACAGGACGCGGTGCAGAAGATGTATCCCGAAGCGCGCGCCTGCCACCGGCTGGATTATAACACCGGCGGCATCGTGGTGTTTTCCCGCACCAACGCAGCGCGCGAACAGCTGGAAGCTGCCTTCCGCGACCGCACGGTGCGTAAGTTCTACCGCTGCCTCGTCTGGGGACAGCCCAAGCAGGGTGCGGGGCGCTTCAAGGCGTATCTCAAAAAGGACTCCAAGGCCGCTCGCGTGACGATCTATGACCACAACGTGCCGGGTTCCCTGCCCATTGAGACGGCGTATGCGATGCTCGATTCCTGCCTGGAATACTCCCTGCTGGAAGTGGAACTGATCACCGGCCGCACGCACCAGATTCGCGCACATCTGGCACATCTGGGCTACCCCATCTGCGGTGACGACCGCTACGGCGACCGCGAGAAGAACAAGCGGTGGAAGGTGACGCGCCAGCAGCTCTGGTCTACGCGCATCGAGTTCACCTTCAAGCACGGAACGCCGCTGGCTTATCTGGACGGGCGGAAGTTCTCCGTCAGCCCGGAATTTACCCTCAACGCCTGAATAGGGCGGAAAGCAGCTTTCCACTGTACGGCAGGAGAGAAGGAGAGACGGCACGATGAAAAGATTTACTTTCGGTATGCCGGAGAAAATGGTTCCCTCCCGGTTTTGTGACGGCTTCCGTTATGTTGAAACCGATGTAAACTATCCCGCTGCGAACTTCACGTTCAAAAAGATTCCTTCCGGCTGCGTGCTGGAATTCCCCATCGAGGACGACTGCCACATCTTCGGCTTCGGTCTTCAGCTGAAACAGTTTGATCACAGAGGAAGAAAGCTGCGGCTGGACGTCAATGCCGACCCGGTGGGCGCCGACGGTGAATCCCACGCGCCCGTTCCGTTTTTCGTCACCAACAAGGGCTACGGGATGTATTTTGATACCGCCCGCTATGCGGAATTCTATTGCGGCAAGCAGAAGAATACCGGAAAAAATGCGGCAAAGTCCAGCGGCGGCTCTGCGGGCAGCGAGGCGGAGCTCTATGCCGTCCGTCAGGACACGGGATTGGTGATGAGCGTGCGCATCCCGGCTGCCGCCGGCGTAGACGTCTATGTCATCGAGGGTGATTCCATCACCGATATCGTCAGCCAGTACAACCGGCTTGCGGGCGGCGGCCCGGAGGTTCCGGAGTGGTCGCTGGGGATGCTGTACCGTTGCTATTATCAGTGGGATGCCGAAAAGATCAAAAGCGTTGCCGATGATTTCAGGGAGAGGGATATTCCCTGCGATATCATCGGGTTGGAGCCGGGCTGGCACACGCACGCCTATTCCTGCACCTATAAGTGGAGCGACAAATATCCAGACCCGGATGCGTTTATCTCTTATCTGCGGGAGCGCAATTACCACCTTAGCCTTTGGGAGCACGCCTTTGTGCATCCGGATGCGGAAATTCACGACGCGCTGGCTTCCTATTCCGGCGATTGGCTGGTCTGGGGCGGGCTGGTTCCGGATTTTGCCACGGAGGAGGGCCGCAAAACCTTTGCCGATTATCACCGGGAAAAGCTGGTGGATCACGGCATCGACGGCTTTAAGCTGGATGAGTGCGATTCCAGCGATTTCACGGGGAGTTGGAGCTTCCCACTGTCCGCCGAATTTCCTTCCGGGCTGGACGGGGAGCAGTATCATTCGCTGTTCGGCACGCTGTATGCCAAAACCATGCTGGACGCCCTGGGGGAGCAGAAAACCCTCTCGGAGATCCGCCAGATGGGCGCGCTGGCTGCGCCGTATCCCTTTGTGCTGTACAGCGATCTGTACGACCATCGGGATTTCATCCGCGGGCAGGTCAACGCGGGCTTTTCCGGCCTGCTTTGGACGCCGGAATTCCGTCAGGCGGAAACCAAGGAAGAGTGCATCCGCCGCATCCAGTGCCTCGTCTTTTCCTGCCAGTTCCTGATCAATTCCTGGAACTACGACGGCATTCCGTGGGTGATTTTCGACTGCGAAGAGGAAGTGCGGGAACTGATTCACCTGCGTTATCGCCTGATCCCGATATTGAAAAAAGCGTTTGATGTGTATCATGCAACCGGCAAACCGCCGATTCGCGCGCTGGTGATGGACTTCACGCAGGATGAGATGACCTATGCGGTGGATGATGAATACCTGTTTTGCGAGGATCTGCTGGTAGCGCCCATTGCAGCCGGTACGGGGGATCGGCGGGACGTCTATCTGCCTCGAGAGGCGCGGTGGGCCGATTTTTATACCGGAGAAGAGATCGTGCTGCCCGAAGACGGAATCCTCCATGTGGAAACCAAGGGCATTCCCGTTTACAAAAGAATCGGATGATTTTACTCCGTGACGCGAAGAAAGATCCGGGGGCGCTGCAAAACAAAGTGGCGCCCCTTTTTGATGGAAGAAAGGAATAATAAATGATATTTGAAAGAATAAAGAAAAATAAAACGCGTGCGCAGTGGTTCGCAGCGAGGAAAGGATCGAGAGATACAGAGCGTCCGCGCTGGATCTGTTGATGGCCGCGCAAGGTGAAACGGGGACGAAGAACATAGTAATCGACAAAAAGCTGATTGCGGATGTTTTTTTCAGACTCAGCACCGGCCTTGCGGGAGAGATTCTGAAAAATTACGTCAATTATGGCGGGCGGATTGCGATCTATGGAAATCTTCGCATACACCGGCAAGCCGCTGAAGGACTTTATCTATGAGAGCAACAAGAGAAAAACAGCGTTCTTTGTTGAGAGACGGAAGAAGAGAAAGTCACCCGCTGAGAAATAAATATTTACAGAAATGAAATGTATGTTATAATGAGAATAACGCAATGGGAAAGGGGATGCGCCGCATGGTGATTTCGCTCCGGGGCGTGCCTTATTCCGCACAAGCTTTTGCTCCGCGCAAGGTCTGAATCCGGACGAACCCTGCACGGAGCGGCGGAAAAAAGAAATCGTCCGCATCGGGCTTTGCGCTGCCTGCAATCCAGAAAATTGTAAGGAGCAAAGCCATGAAAGAGAATTCGTTTTTCAAGATGATCCGGGAGCTGAAGGATTTTCTGCTCCTTTGGGCCTCGCAGGCGGTGTCCGAACTGGGCACGGCCATGACCAACTATGCCCTGACCATCTGGGTCTACCAGCAAAAGGGTACGTCGTCCAGCGTGACGATGCTGACGCTGTGCACCTTTCTGCCCACCATCTTCATCCGCTTCCTTGCGGGTTCGCTGGTGGATCGTTGGGACAAAAAGCGCGTCCTGCTGCTTTCTGATCTTGCTGCGGCGCTGGGCACAGCGGCGGTCTTTGTGCTGTTTTCCTGTGAAAAGCTAGAAATAGGACACATTTATCTCATCAACTTCCTGCTCAGCTTTATGAATGCCTTTCAGGTGCCTGCGTCGTTTGTGGCGACCAGTTTGCTGGTGCCGCGCGAACATTACACGCGCGCGGGCGGCTTGCAGGGCATATCGGGCGCGGCCATATCCATTCTGGCCCCGGCACTGGGCAGCAGTCTGCTCGTGTTCGGCGGGATGCCGCTGGTGCTGACCTTTGATCTGGTCAGCTTTGCGCTGGCGTTCGGCGTGCTGCTGTTCGGCATTTACATTCCGGAAACGAAAAGAGCAGAAAAGGCGGCAGAAGAGCCGCTTTGGCAGAATTGCCTGGGCGGCGTGCGCTTTCTGCGGGAGCATAAAGCGTTGCTGCACCTGACGCTGTTCTTAGCAGCGGTCAATTTTCTGGCCAAGATGGGGAACGACGGCATGATCGCGCCGTTTGTGCTGAGCCGCACGGGCAGCGACCAGACGGCGCTGGGCATGGTGCAGACTGCGGTGGCGCTCGGTCTGCTGGCAGGCAGCCTGATCGTGACCTCGGCAAAACCCGCAAAGGACAAGGCGAAGCTCGGCTTTGCGTTCTGCGCAGCGGTTTTTTCCGGCAATCTTGTTCAAAGCCTGAGCGCTTCCAGATGGGTGTGGTGCATCGCGGCGTTCGGATCGTATCTGGCCGCAGCGGTGATGAACGCCAACCTGACTGCCATTCTGCGGGAAAACGTGCCGGCGGAGATGCAGGGGCGCGTGTTTTCTGCAAAAGACACGCTGTCCAACTGCACGATTCCGCTGGGATTGTTTCTGGGCGGTGTGCTGGCGGACCACGTCTTTGAGCCGCTGATGGCGACGGAAGGGACGGTACAGAGCGCTCTGGCAGCTGTGTTTGGCACGGGCAGCGGAGCGGGAATCGCCGTGATGTTCTTCCTTGTCGGCGCAGCGGGAATGGCACTCAGCCTGTCGCAGCTGAACCAAACGGTCTATCGTTCCCTGAAAAAATAAAGAAAGGCCGCGCTGTGGCTTCCCTCAAAAGGAAGGCGCAGCGCGGCTCTTTTGCATTTATTCTGCTATTCTTTAACGGCGCGGGTGGCCCAGTAGGTCGGGATATTGTGCTCGTGCAGTGGGCCGATGCCGTCGGTATCGCCGTAAACGTCTGTCAGGCGGAATCCGGCGGCGAGCTGCCCGCCGATCTGTTCCTCGATGGTATGCGAAAATTGAATGCCGTCGTTCTCCGCTTCCAGCTGCGCCATCTGTTCGGGATGAGTGAGCGGATCGAAGGGCAGCGTGTTGTCCAGTTTGCCCTCTTCTGCAGTGAAAGCGAAGTTCAGCCCGTTGTCCAATCCTGCCAGCAGCACGCCGCCGTGCTTCAGAATGCGGAAGCATTCGCGCCAGACGGGCAGCACCTCGCGGATGTAGACGTTGGAAACGGGATGGAAAATCAGGTCAAAGCGCTCGTCTTCAAACGGCAGCGGCTTGCTCATGTCCGCGCGAATCATCTCGATGGGATACCCCTCCCGTTCCGCCAGCAGACGCTCGGATTCGAGCTGACGCGGGGAGTAATCGAGCACAGTGCAGTCCGCACCCAGTGCGGCAAAGATGGGCATCTGCTGCCCGCCGCCGCTGGCCAGACCCAGCACCTTTTTGCCGTGCAGATCTCCAAACCAGCTGTGCGGCACGGGCTTGGTGGGCGTGAGTACGACATCCCATTTTCCGGCTTGGGCAGCCAAAAAGGTTTCGTGCGGGATGGGCTTGCCCCATTCCCAGCCTTCTTCGATCCAACGGTCAATCGTTCGGGCGTTGATCTCCTGGTAATCCATGGCAAGCACTCCCTTTGATGCGTCAGGCTTCCGGCTGCATCGCCAGCAGCGCGCGGGTGTAATCCAGGCTCAGCTTCAAATCGTCATAGGGGTCGCGCTCGTAGGCCAGGTCGTGATCCATCACGAACCATTCCGGATCGCAAGCCAGGCACAGCGGCATCAGCTTGGGCAGGTTCAGCACGCCGTAGCCTGTGGGACGGAACTCGAAGTGTCCGCGTTCCGCCGTGCCGCGCGCGGGCACAAACTCGCGCACGCGTCCCAGCTTGGCGTTGTCGGAAGAATAGTAGTCCTTCAGGTGAATGACGGGGCAGCGATCGCGGTAGGCTGTCAGGTATTCGGCGCAGTCGCCGCCGCCGACTTCCATCCAGCCAAGATCCGGCTCCAGCGCAAGCGTTTCGGGGCGGGTATGATCGAGCAGGTATTGAAGCTGCGGCACGCCGTCCACGCGATCGATCAATTCGCCGTCGTGGTTGTGGAAGAGCAGGTGGATGGAGCGCGCCGCAGCCAGCTTGGCGATTTCATCCAAACGGGCGGAAACCGCGGCAAAATTTTCCGACGGCAGCTCCGCTACCGTCAGATAACCGCAGCCGATTTCCTTATGGAAGTCGAGAATCCCCTCGGGGTCGGCAGTCAGCTCCTTGAAGGGGACGTGATTGCCCAAAGCGGTCAGGCGGTTATCTTGGAGCATTTTCTTGACCTCCTCGGCACTGTGGCCGAAAAAGCCGAGAAACTCGACGCCGTCAAAGCCGATTGCAGCCAGCTTTTTCAGCACGGCGGCAAGATCCTTTGCGCAGTCCTCGCGCACGATGTAAAGCGGGGAAGCCATGCGGATGTTTTTCATATTGTCCTCCCGAATCCATTACAGGTCGAATTCGACGCGGCGGGCACGGCCGACCAGTGTCAGTTCCTTGAGGGACTTGACTTCGCTGCGCGGTTCGTAATCGTACCACTGCATCAGCGCGCGGTTGCCATCCTGCAATTTGATCTTGCGGATGTAGTATTCCCCCTCGCTCTGGAAGACCATCACGGCATTGTCCACCGGCACGGTTGCGGGCAGCACCAGCACGCGGTCGCCCTTGCGGATGCGGTAGCCCATCATGCTGTCATCCGGCACGGAGAGGTAGAATACCTTCTCCGCCACAACGCCCTCAATACGGCCGGATTTGACCGGCTCGATGCGTTCGCCCACGAGTTTGCCCTGTGCGTTTTTGACGGGTACGGCCTTCATCAGACCGCCCAGCGCATCCACCCAGGCAGCGGCGGGCTCGGCGGAGCTTTCTTTTTTGACCGGAGCAGGACGCGGCGCGGGGCGCACAGGCGCCACGGGTTCGGGCATGCCGTTGGCCTTAGACTCAAAGTCTGCAAAAACCTCGCCGGATTTGCCCAGCACTTTCAGAATGCGGGTGGCCTGCGTATCGGCAATGATCCGCGTGCCCGCTTCGACTTCCATCAGAAATTTTTCGGAAACACCGCTCTTTTTGGCCAGCTGCTTGTGACTCCAACCGGCGCGCAGGCGTTCCTGCTTGATTGTATCGCCAAGACGTGACATCGGGTTCATCCTCCTTATGGATGGCGTTTTGGTTATTATACTATTTTTTCCGGGAAACGCAAAGTCCGCGCTCCGTTTCGATCGGTTGATTCGGGAGTTTTTTCTTAAATTTTCGCAAACCCTTTATTCCTGCGCGCGAATTGTGCTATAATAAGGTTGTTAAAACCGTATCACTTTACCTAAGGAGGATACACACATGCAGTTTTCCCGTGAAGTGGAAGAAATGGTCTGTGTGAAGAAGGGACCCAACCACGGTCCCGCACCCATCCCCGAAGAGGGCAAATGGGTACAGGCCAAGGAGATTGTGGATATTTCCGGCCTGACGCACGGCATCGGCTGGTGTGCGCCGCAGCAGGGCGCATGTAAGCTGACCCTGAATGTCAAGAAGGGCATCATTGAAGAAGCGCTGGTGGAGACCATCGGCTGCTCCGGTATGACTCACTCCGCCGCCATGGCCAGCGAGATCCTGCCCGGCAAGACCATCCTGGAAGCGCTGAACACCGACCTGGTGTGCGACGCTATCAATACCGCCATGCGCGAGCTGTTCCTGCAGATCGTCTACGGCCGCACCCAGTCCGCTTTCTCTGACGATGGTCTGGTCATCGGCGCCGGTCTGGAAGATCTGGGCAAGGGCCTGCGCTCTCAGGTCGGTACCATGTACGGCACCAAGGCCAAGGGCACCCGTTACCTGGAGATGGCGGAAGGCTATGTCATGCAGATCGCTCTGGACAAGGACGATCAGGTCTGCGGCTATCAGTTCCTGTCCCTGGGCAAGATGATGGACGCCATCAAGAAGGGCGTGTCCCCCAACGAGGCGTATGAAAAGAACATCGGCACTTACGGCCGCTTTAAGGCTGAAGACGGCGCGGTCAAGTGGATCGACCCGCGCAAGCAGTAATAGGAGGTGTGCAATTAATGGCTCTTTTTGAAGGTTATGAACGTCGCATGCCCCAGCTCCAGCCTGTTCTCGAGAAGTACGGCTTCAAGGATTTTGATGAGCTGAAGGCCTACAACAACTCCAAGGGCGTTGACGCCTACAAGATCGTCGAGGGCATCCAGCCCATCGCCTTTGAAAACGCGAAGTGGGCCTACGAGCTGGGCGCCGCCATCGCGCTGAAGAAGGGCGTCAAGACCGCTGCCGAGGCTGCCAAGTGCATCGGCGAAGGCCTCCAGGCGTTCTGCATCCCCGGTTCCGTCGCCGACCAGCGTCAGGTTGGTCTGGGCCACGGCAACCTGGGCGCCATGCTGCTGGACGAGAAGACTGAATGCTTCGCGTTCCTGGCTGGTCATGAGTCTTTTGCCGCTGCTGAGGGCGCGATCGGCATCGCCCGCAACGCCAACAAGGTCCGCAAGACCCCGCTGCGCGTCATCCTCAACGGTCTTGGCAAGGACGCTGCCATGATCATCAGCCGCATCAACGGCTTTACCTATGTGCAGACCAAGTATGACTACCTCTCTGCCGACGTCAAGGAAGATCACGCGCTGTCCATCGTCAATGAGACCGCGTATTCCAACGGCGAGCGTTCGAAGGTTCGTTGCTACGGCGCGGATGATGTGCGCGAAGGCGTGGCCATCATGTGGCATGAGGGCGTGGATGTTTCCATCACCGGCAACTCCACCAACCCCACCCGTTTCCAGCATCCCGTCGCAGGCACCTACAAGAAGGAGTGTATCGAGGCTGGTAAGAAGTATTTCTCCGTCGCTTCCGGCGGCGGCACCGGCCGTACCCTGCATCCCGACAACATGGCCGCCGGCCCCGCCTCTTACGGCATGACCGACACCATGGGCCGTATGCACTCTGACGCTCAGTTCGCAGGTTCCTCCTCCGTGCCCGCGCACGTTGAGATGATGGGCCTGATCGGCATGGGCAACAACCCCATGGTCGGCGCGACCGTCGCCGTTGCCGTTGCGGTTGAAGAGGCTCAGAAGTAACCCTTTTTCAAGGCAATCAAAAGGACTCCCGGTTTGACCGGGAGTCCTTTTTGTAGGACAGATGCTTGAAATTGACAGATATTGTTTTGTTGAACGGCCGGGTTGGAATTGCTATAATACGGGGAGAAGAAAGCAATCGACAAGGAGGAAGCGGCATGGAACTGTGGCGGTATGCAGCGAGGAAGAGCTTTGGATTTTCGGCGGAGAACCCGACCGGGACGAGAAACGGCGGAACGCGGGGAAAGGACTGCGAAAAGCTGCGGGCATGCATCGACATTGCGCCGGGGGAGACCGTGACGCTGGCGGAAGCGGAAGGCTCCGGCATGGTGACGCACATCTGGTTTACGGGATACACGGGGCACAGTTTCGTGATGCGCTGCTATTGGGACGGCTGTGAAAAGCCTTCCGTGGAAGCGCCGGTCAGCGCGTTTTTCGGGTGTGCGTATGATGAGCAATTTGCTGACCGCGATGGAAAATATCCGGCGTACAGCTCGGCCATGATGACCATCGCACCTGCGCGCGGGTTGAACTGCAATTTCCAGATGCCGTTCCGCAAGGGGATGCGCATCACGATGGAGAACCGCGGCAAGGAGAAAAAGACGCTCTATTACATGATCTCCGGCTGGTACGGCGAGATACCGGAGGACGCAATGTACTTCCACGCGGCTTATCGGCAGGAGCATCCTGTCACACCGGGAAGGGCTTACACAGTGCTGGACGGCGTGGAGGGGCGCGGATGCTTTGCGGGACTGACGCTGGCGGTGGGTCTTAACGGGCACAACACTTGCTTTGTCGAGGGCGAGGCCAAGATGTATCTGGATGGCGACAACTATCCCACGATGAATTACACCGGCACAGAGGATTATTTCTGCGGGGCATATGCGTTCGGCAACGACCATGAGCTGCACGCCTATCAGCCGTTCCAGTCGCCGTATGTCGGGATGTACGCGATCCTGGGCCGATTGGACAAAACGTATGACGGGCAGCAGAGGTTCCTGTTCTATCGCTGGCATGTGAACGACCCGGTGTATTTCGAACAGTCCTTCCGCATGACGATGGATAATCTCGGCTGGACCGGTCCGCGTTATGACGATTACACCTCCTGTGCGATGTGGTATCAGACCGAGCCCTCGTCGCCGGCTAAAGCGCTGCCGAGCGATGCGGAGATGTGCATGAAATAAAAAAGCGTTGTTGGGACAGAGAAAGCGACATTTCGCGGCAAATCTCTTGAAGCGATGGGAAGATGCGGAATACAATAAAGGCATCAAGACGCAAAGGGAGGAGCGAAGATGAGCAAGAAGATCACCAGCCGCACCGGATTGTTTGGCACGACGGTGCATTACGATGAAAAGGGGCGTAAGATTGGAGAGAGCCGTCCGGGCTTCTTCGGCGGCGAAGTTCACTACGATGAGAAGGGCCGCAAGGTAGGGGAGAGTCAGCCCAGTCTCTTTGGCGGCAACGTGAATTACGATGCGAACGGGCATCGGGTCGGGCGCACGGAAAATTCCTTCTTTGGGTCGCAGGTTCATTACGACAGCAAGGGACACAAGATCGGAAGGACGGATACCGGCCTCTTCGGAGATAAAAAAACCAATTTCTGGGATAAGTAAAGAAAAAGCCTCGCGCTCTGTTTTTTGCAGAACGTGAGGCTTTTTTGAATAGACGGATTAAAGGTGCAGCCGCCGGTGCAGCTCGGCGCGGAGCATGGGGCCGAAGAAGAGCGCGAGCGCGCACAGCGCCACGATGGACAGCGCGGAACAGATCAGCGAGGGGATGACGACGCGCAGCGCGCCGCAGGCCAGCAGCACCGCGGGCACGAGACCGAGCAGGCAGGCCAGCAGCAGCCGACTTGCAAAGGACGAAAGCGGAAGCCGCAGCAGCCGCGCCAGCAGACACATCGTGATGAGCGCCGCACCGCTGACGCAGGGCAGCACATAGTCGATCGACCAGCCGCGCCAGCCCGTGCCCCAGTCCCACAGAATGCTCAATGTGGGGATCAGCAGCATCTGCCAGGCAATGTTCTTCATCAAGTCGCGGCGCAGCGAAATGCCGATTGCCGCAGCCGCCCATAGGCAGCCCGCGCCCAGCGCTACGAACAGCGACCACCAGATGCGGCTGTCCAGCGCGTAATTGATCAGGATGCAGATGGCGCTGCCCGCCAGCGCAATCAGCCCCAGCAGGCGCAGGATGAACTGATTGGTAAAGCGCGGCTTGGGGATGCGCGGAAAGATTTCGCTGTCCGGATCGGGCGTGCCGGTCAGAGGTCCGCCGCACAGCGGGCAGGAGGTCTTGTTCCCCGCAACCGTTACACCGCAGCTTGGGCATCGGAGCATGGCTTGCTCACCTCCTGAGAGAATTCGCTGCTGCGGATCTCCACATCCACGCCGTCAGAAACGAGGAAGGCGAAGAACCGCCGCTGTACTTCGGTGGATTCCAACGCGGAGGTGAAATCCATGTGCAGGCTGCTGCCAAAGGAACAGGTGCACAGTTGGAGCGCATTGGTGGACATATACACCCCGAAGCCCTTGACGAACGGCGCGAGCGCATCGGGCAGGCGCAGCTTGCCGATGTTGGAAAGCCCGGCGGTTTCGCCAAGAGAACTGATGCTGCCGGAAAGCCGCAGCGCTGGGTTCTTGATCAGCAGCGGAATCGACCGAACGAAGGGATTGTGTTCCAGCGCGGCCAACTGGTTCATGCGCGCGCCGAGCCGCTCCGGTGTCAGCTCTTCCTTAAAGATCTTTGCCGTGTGCGCTGCAACGGCGTCAAACGTCGGATCCAGCGTGGAAAAATCATAGGCGACGCGGATGGTGCCGAAGAAGTTGCGCGCTGTGTTGGAGGGAAAGTAGTGGCGCAGATCCACCGGCACCGTCAGTACCACGGGACGGCGGCGGTCACGCAGATACATCTCCTCGTGAATGGCGCATGCCAGCGCGGCGGATAAGTAGATCGTCAGCGTGACGTTGCGGCGATGCGCCGCGTCCAGCACGGAGCGCACATCCGCCACGCCGTCGATGACGTTGAGCGTGTCGTCCGGGCGGTGCGGGCCGCGCAGGCGGAAGGCGCGCTTCTGCTTGAGCGCTCCGGAGCCGGAGCGCGGCTGATAGTATTTCTGAAAGCTGTCGGAAGCGCGTTGACCGACCGAGGCCTGCGGCAGGCTGATCTCGCCTGCCTCCGGGTGGCGCAGCGCCAGATACTCCGTTACCAGCGCCTGGAAAAAGGCCATTGCGCCGGAACCATCCGCCAGCACATGAAACATTTCCAGGTTAATCATCCGGCCGAAGTAGTTCACGCGCAGCAGCAACGAACGGCTGCCCTTGTAAAGCGCTGCGCAGGGCGGTTCGTGCTCCGGCTCCACCAATGGACGCAGATTTGTCTGCTCCAGATAGTGCCAGAACACGCCGCGCCGCAGCACCATTTTGAGGTAAGGGTAGCGCAGCAGCGTCTCATCCAGCGCCTGTTGCAGCAGAGCGGGATCGGCAGGCTCTGTCAGTTCGCAGGAAAGACGGAACACGCCCGTGTTCGCGCCGTGCGAGATCGGCGGGAAAATCTTGGCCGCGTTGTCCAGCCGGGACCATTTGGGCGGCCGCATATTGTGAAGTGACATTAAGATTGCTCTCCATTTAAGAATTGGCAGAGAATAGAATAGGTTCGTCGCACCAGCGGGAAACGGCTGGGCAGCGAAAAATAGCCGTGCAGCGCGTCGGGCATGCGGTGCAGCACCACTTCCGCGCCGGCTCTGGCCAACGCATAGGCGTATTCCTCGCCCTCGTCGCGCAGGGGATCAAACTCTGCCGTGATGACCAGCGTGCGCGGCTGGCGCGAAAGATCGCTGCTCAGCAGCGGAGCAAAGTAGGGACTGGTGACCAAACGCGGGTCGCACCCGGCGTACATCGCCATGTAATCCTGCACGCGCTTGGCGGTCAGCAGATAGTCGTAGCCGTTTTCGCGCACGGAATCGAAGCGGGATTCCGGGGTGTGATCGTTGTAGGTCGCCGGGTAGATCAGAATCTGCTGGGAGACCGTGAACTCCCCGCGGTCGCGCGCCATCAGCGAGACGGCAGCGGCCAGATTGCCCCCGGCGGAATCGCCGATCAGCGTGATTTCGTGGGACTGCACGCCGAAATCCTCCGGATGCAGATAGACCTCCCGCGCCGCGGCATAGCAATCCTCCAACCCCACGGGGAAGAGATGCTCCGGTGCAAGGCCGTATTCCACGGAGGCCACCCGGCAGCCTGTATAGCGCGCCAGTGACCGGCAAACGCTGTTATAGGTGTCGATGTTTTCCAGCACCCAACCGCCGCCGTGAAAGAACAACAGCAGCCGCCCGTCCGCAACCTTGGGCGGTGTGTAAATGCGCACACGGATTTCACGTCCCTCGCGCTCGATGCGGTGATCCCATAGGTGGTATAGTGGGGAGAGCGGCGTGCTCAGGGACTTGAACGCGCGCTCCAACCGGTAGGTTTTGTCCGCGTCGATTTCCGCGGGATAGCTCAGCGCGTGCAGCGCCGCGCGCATGGTGTTGCTGATGGCCATCTGGTTCTCCCTTCGGGGACTTTTTCGGGAAAGAAGCGGGAAAACGCCCTTTCCACATCTCAGTGTAGTCAATGCGCACAGCGGTGTCAAGAGAGGAGAAAACCGCCTGCAAAAAAAGTTGAACTAAATTTTCAAAAAAGGCTTGCATTTTTTGCCGATGTGGGTTATAATTCTATTCGTTCCTTGCGGCAGGGCTTCCTGAGAAGGAACGGAACTGATGCTGATGTAGCTCAGCAGGTAGAGCGCGTCCTTGGTAAGGACGAGGTCACCGGTTCAAATCCGGTCATCAGCTCCAGTGAGAGAAGAAAATCTTCAAAAGGTTTTCTTCTCTTTTTTGTTATCCATCCGGTCGGAAAGGGTGTGAAAAAAGGCGTGGCGTTTGAGATGTACTTTGAAGAAGCGGGCGAGGGCTTTCCGCTGGTGCTGCTGCACGGCAATGGCGAGAGCCATGAATATTTTGTCCATCAGATCGCCTTTTTCAAACAGAACTTTCATATCTTTGCACTCGATACGCGCGGGCACGGACGGTCGCCGCGCGGGGACGGCGAGTTTTCCATCGCACGCTTTGCGGACGACCTGTTGGATTTTCTGGATTGGCACGGCATTGCCAAGGCACATCTGCTTGGCTTTTCCGACGGCGGCAACATCGCGCTCACCTTTGCACTCCGGCACCCGAAGCGCGTGGAAAAGCTCGTGCTGGGCGGCGCAAATATCGATCCTTCCGGCGTGCGGCGCAGCGTGCAGGCGCCGATTGAGATCGGCTATGCGATGGCACGGCGTTTTGCCGCGCGGAGTGAAAAGGCGCGCGCCAACGCCGAAATGCTCGGCCTGATGGTGAACGAGCCGCATATCGCCCCGGAGGAACTGAAAAAGCTCGATCTGCCCGTGTTGGTGATTGCGGGGACGAAGGACATGATCCGCCGGGAGCACACGGAGCTGATCGCTCGCAGCCTGCCCCGCGCGCAGCTGGTATTTCTGAAAGGGGGTCACTTTATCGCAAACCGAGAACCGGAAGCGTTTAATCGTGCCGTGAGTGCCTTTTTAGCCGCGCCATAAACGCAGAAACCGACGCATTTTGTCTTGCGAAACAGAGCGCGCAATGGTATCATATATAAGGGAAAAATATCCGTTTACGGCATTTGTGCCGCTTGGAGGACATTGTGAAGAACAAAGTCAACAACACGCCTGCGTATGATTCGCTGACGGAGCTGGGGCTTCGTCCCGTCTCGCAGGTGTTTAATCAGATTCGTTATTGGAGCGCGCTGGATGACCCGGAGGAGGAAAAATGGGACTATATCTCCCATTATACCCGCACGGAGCGTCGTGAAATGGGCATCGGCGCAGCGCCCAGCTTCAACATTCGCCCGGTGATTGCCGCGATGCTGATTGTGCTGCTGTTGGTGGGCGTTGGCGTTGGCGGCTGGCTGGCCTGGCCCTATGTCAAGGATAAGCTGGGCGGCACGGGCACATCTAACCGGCAGATTACCGCTGTGACGGGCTATATGGTGCGCCTGGGCAACCGCGACCTGGGTGTAGTGCAGGATAAGGACGGCATGGAGGCCTTCGTTACCTCCTGGCTGGAACAGCAGAACGCTGCGGCGCAGGAGGGCGTGACCTACGTCATCGCGCAGAACATTGAATATGCGGAATTGACCGTTGATTCGCATTACTGCGCTACGCTGGAGGATGTTGAAAGCGCCTTTGTCAAGCATGCGACACTGACCATCGCGCAGTAAAACAGGCAAAATAAAAAAGCATGGATTTCTGTTCGGAGCCATGCTTTTTGGCGTTTTGGGTTAAGAGAGCAATTCGCGGTAGCTGTGAATCTGCCGCTCGGTAAGCGCACAGATTTGCGGCCATTTTTTCGCCATCGCCTCGTCATAGACGGCGGTGATGCGGAAACCTGCGGCGCTGGCGGTTTCAATGGCGTGCAGCGCGTCCTCAAAGACCATGCTGTTTCTTTGCACGCCGCCTAAGAACTCCATTGCGGCAAAGAAGATGTCCGGGCGGTCTTTGCCCACGCCGAATTCCGTGCAGGTGAAGATGCGGTCGAAAAACGACAGCAGATCCAGCCGCTTCAGCGCGCCTTCCACCAGCGGGCGATCTGTCGCGGTTGCCAGGCACAGGTTGACGCCGTTTGCTTTCAAATGAGCGAGATATTCCGGCACATAGGGTTTGGCGGGCACGCGGTGCAGATAGTCGTCCGCTGCCATGGCGTTGATCTCGTCCATGACCGATTGCTGCGTGCCGGGGATGCCGTAGCGCTCGATGAAATAATCCGCCGTCTGCCGCATCGAAAGCAGCGCGGTATCCGCCCGCATACCGGGCAGTGCCTTTTTTCCGTGCGATTGAAGATAGCGCTCGCCCAGCGTTTCCCAGACCGGCATCGAATCGAGCAGCGTGCCGTCCAGATCGAATATGGCGTGAAGAAAATCCATCGCGTTACTCCTTATGAAAAAAGGAAGAATAGGGGCTGTCCGAAAGCCATCGGACAGCCCCTATTATACCGTAGAGAGGAGAAAATGTATACCCGTCAGATCAGGTGGTAGCGTTCCAGCAGCTCTTCGATGACGGTGCCGTGAATCTTCTTGAGCGCAGCCTTTTCGACCAGCTTGCCGCCGAAGGGCAGATCCACGTCGGCCAGCTTCTTGCCGTCCATCATCTTGGAGGTGGCGTCGAGCAGGCAGCGGACGTCGTAGCAGGAATTGAACACCTCCGGCACGCCGCGATCAACGTTCAGCAGGGTATAAACCGCTTCCATGGCGGTACGGACGGAGTATTCGGTGGTGAACACGGTGTCGCGCACGGTATCGGCGAACTGGCCGATGAAGGCGAAGTTCACGCTGCCTTCGGGCACAACCTTCGGGCGGTCGCCCTCGGCGCGGGGCATGAAGAACGCGGTGACATAGGGCATCATGCAGGGCACACAGTGCGCAGACTTAACGGCCATGTCATAGATCTGATCCTCCGGCACACCCAGATGATACAGCCATTCCTCCGTGATTTCGATGCCGGTGCATTCGCGCATGGGCTTCTTGATGAAGTCGCCGGGACGGTCGGTGTACAGGCCGTAGACCCAAACCACCAGCTGATCCTTGGGCTGTGCCTTGAAGTGCGGCTGGCGGTTGATGGTCCAGCTCATCAGCCAGGAAGAATCCTTGACCGTGACGATGCCGCCGGTCACAACGCGGCCGGAGAAGGGATCACGCTTGCAGATGGCCTCGATGTAGGGCGGAATGCGGTTGTCCAGCGTGGTGACGGTCGCGCTCTCCCAATTGCTGCGGGCGGTATCGCCGCAGAACTTTTCGGGATGGCCGAAGGAAGAATCCTGCGCGGCGATGTTGCGCCACAGATCCCAGCAGCCTCCGTTTTCGATCTTGAATTCGGGGGCATGCGTGTCGTCGCCGGTAGAAGAATTTTCGGTGCAGCTGCCGTTGGTGACAAACACCAGGTCGTCCTCAATCAGGTCAATGGTTTCTTCCTTGCCCTCATGGATGCAGAGGATCTTGCGGGCCACCTTGCGGCCGCCCTGAATATCGAACAGCACGTTGGTCACGCGGGTGTCGTACTGGAACTGCACATTGTGGTCTTCCAGATACTTGACCATGGGCAGGATCAGCGATTC
Source organism: uncultured Christensenella sp. (assembly GCA_905193155.1). Lineage (GTDB taxonomy): Bacteria > Bacillota > Clostridia > Christensenellales > UBA1750 > Spyradocola. The sequence continues at coordinate 14,902 of CAJJNQ010000015.1, read as the reverse complement.
ATACTGATTGTACTTGGTGAACTTCAGTGCGGAGAAATCCGGCAGGCCGCCGATGTGGTGAATGAAGCGCTGAATATACAGCTTCATCTCCAGTGCGCTGTGCCACTTCTCGAAAGCAAACATCGTCTGCCAGTAGAGCCAGAAATTGCTCTTGTAGAATTCCTCATCAAACACATCGTCCAGCGTTTTGTCGTAAAGATCCTTATTCGGGGTCATGAAGAGCTTGACGATCTCCATCGCGGCCTTGTCCGACAGGGCGAACTTGCCGTCCGTATGCGCGTCCTGACCACGGTTCTCGGTGGCGCGCATCAGGGAGTAGTTGGGGTCATGCTTGTTGAGCCAATAGTATTCGTCCAGCACCGAAGCACCCTCGGTTTCCAGCGAGGGGATGGAGCGGAACAGATCCCACAGGCATTCAAAGTGGTTTTCCATCTCGCGGCCGCCGCGGATGATGAAGCCCTTCTGCGGGTCCTCGATGCCGTCGCAGGCGCCGCCGGGCAGCTTGAGCTCTTCCAGAATGTGGATGTGCTCGCCCTTCATCTGTCCGTCACGGATCAGGAAGCAGGCCGCTGCCAGCGAGGCCAGGCCACCGCCCACCAGATAAGCGCTCTTGCGATCCACGCCCTCCGGCTTCTCGGGACGGGCGAAGGCTTCATAATTACCATTGGAATAATACATACTCGGCAACCTCCGTATTCATTTGATGAGATGAGTATACTTCACGCGAACACGGGTTGCCATAGACAGAAAAAAGCCCCTGTTGGAATTTTCAACAGGGGAATGGATGTGTGTGAATTTTGGACAGAATCAGGTTTCTGTCCCATCGGAGACAGGTGAATATTTCAGCAGCGCGCGGCGGACGTCCCCGTGCAGCAGCACGGACATCCGGGAGACAATGTCTTTGGGATCAGCAGTCATGCCGGTGCGAATCCATTCCAGCATGATGCCGACAAACGCAAACTTGTAAAAGTCCGCGATGAACTTTTTGTCCTCGGCGCGAACCGAAAGATCCTGTGCCTGCTCTTCTACCACGCCGATGAGCAGATCATAGGTGATTTCGTACAGGTGGCGTTCGATGTGTTCGCGGCTGACGGAGTGATAGATATTGGAGACCATCGCCTTGTTTTTCTGAACCCACTCAAAGATATTGAGGAAACCCTCCTGCCAGGTGGCATAGGTCTTTTTTCCGCCCAGAGCCTTGGACGTCTCGTTCAGCAGCGTCCATTCCAGCAGATCGTAAATATCGCGGAAGTGATAATAAAAGGTCTGGCGGTTGACCTCGCAGTCCTCTACGATGTCGATGACCGTGATTTTATCCAACGGCTTTTTGGCCAGCAGCTTTTCCAATGAAGCGGCCAACGCGCGTTTTGTGGTCTGGGACAATCCGGCGGCACCTCCTTTTTGCGGCGCTCGTTTGAGCACAAAGGGAAAGTTCGACGCGGCGCACCGGTTTTCCTGCCCGAAGGCATAGGATGAGTTTTAACCAAAGGACGTTGACAAACCATCCCGGCGGGTGTATACTTCAACCAACTTCTGAAGGAAGGAGACCGAACGGTATGACGAAGCTCAATCGATTTTATGCCTACGCTTACCTGTATTGCGATTGCGATGCGGGCTGTTTGCGTTGCGCATAAAATTGCGAGAGGGTTTTCTCCGATTCGGTTGGTAGATGCGCAAATCAAAGCAGTCCGCGAAAAAAAGCGGGCTGTTTTTTTATTGCGCGGCAGTATGGAAGAATAGCGCAGAAGGACAAAACGAAGCAGAAGATCGGGAGGACGGAAATCATGATTATCATTCTCAAGCAAAACGCACCGGAACAGCGCGTGCAGGCGCTTATTGAGGAAGTTAAGGAACTGGGAATGCAGGTGCATTTCAGCAAGGGCGAGGAAACCACCATCATGGGCCTGGTGGGCGATACGTCCCATGTGGACGAAGACAAGCTTCGCGCCAATGAAATCGTCGCCGATGTGCGCCGCATCTCCGAGCCTTACAAGGCGGCCAACCGCCGCTTTCACCCGGACGATACCCACATCAAAGTGGGCGGGCACACCATCGGCGAAGGTTTCTTCCATGTCATGGCGGGGCCTTGCTCGGTGGAGAGTGAAAAGCAGCTCTGCACCGTAGCCGAATCCGTCAAAAAGAGCGGCGCAACGTTCCTGCGCGGCGGCGCTTTCAAGCCGCGCACTTCGCCCTACTCCTTCCAAGGCTTGGAGGCTGACGGACTTATGCTGCTGCGCGAGGCGCGCAAGCTGACGGGCCTGCCCATCGTCACCGAGATCATGTCCGATTCGCAGCTGGATGAATTTGACGATGTGGACATCCTTCAGGTCGGCGCACGCAATATGCAAAACTTCCGACTGCTCAAGGCGATCGGCCAGACGAAAAAGCCCGTGCTGCTCAAGCGCGGCCTCTCCGCCACCATAGAGGAGTGGCTGATGAGCGCGGAATACATCATGGCGGGCGGCAACGAAAACGTCATTCTCTGCGAGCGCGGTATCCGCACCTTCGAGCACTTGATCCGCAATAATCTCGATATTTCCGCTGTGCCGCTGATCAAGAAGCATTCGCATCTGCCTATTCTGATCGACCCATCCCATGCTGCCGGCATCGCCTGGATGGTGGAGCCGCTGGCCAAGGCGGCCATTGCTGCGGGCGCGGACGGCCTGATGATCGAGGTGCACAATAACCCAAAGGAAGCGCTCTGCGACGGCGCGCAGTCGCTGAACATGGATCAGTTTGCCGACGTGATGAAGGAAGTCAAACGCCGCGCCGCCTTCGAGGGCAAGATCACGGATTAAAGGATTTCATCAGACAAGCGCCCCGTACGATGACGTATGCGGGGCGCTTTTTGCGCGTTGCGCACAACGGGACGGGGATTGACCCGAATGCAAAGAACGTATAAAATAAAAACAGTGAGGCAGAGATTTTTACAAGATCCATTCCCATTCAAGGACATTTTTGGAAAGGAATAAGCATGATTAGTTTCCGATGCGATTATGAAGAGGGCGCGTGCCCGGAGGTGTTGGAGCGTCTGGTGCGCACCAATCTCGAGCGTACGCCGGGTTACGGCGAGGATGAGTATTCCCGCCGCGCGGCGGAGAAGATCCGCACGCTGTGCCGATGCGAAAACGCGGAGGTGTTCTTCACCGTCGGCGGAACGCCCACCAACGCGATGACGATTGCGCATCTGCTGCGTCCCTTTGAAGCGGCGATTTCCGCTGAAACCGGGCACATCAACGTGCATGAAACCGGCGCTGTGGAAGCTTGCGGGTATAAGGTCGTTACCTGTCAGGGAAAGGACGGCAAGCTCTCCGCAGAGGAGATCCGTCAGGCGGTGCTTTCGCATCCCGATTGCCATATGGTCAAGCCTGCGCTGGTATACCTCTCTCAGCCTACGGAGCTGGGTACGCTCTATACGCTTTCGGAGCTGAAGGCGATCCGCGCGGTCTGTGACAAAATGGGGCTGCTGCTCTATTGCGACGGCGCGCGGCTGGCGTCGGCGCTGACGGCAAAGGGGAACGATGTGTTCCTGCCCGATCTGGCGCGGCTGTGCGATGCATTCTATATCGGCGGAACCAAGTGCGGCGCGCTGTTTGGCGAGGCGCTGGTGTTCTGCAAGCCGGAACTGGCGCGGAATTTTGCCTATACCCGCAAACAGCGGGGCGGCTTGCTCGCCAAGGGCCGCCTGCTCGGCGTACAATTCGACGTACTGATGGAAAACGGCGTCTACGAAAAGGTCGGCGCGTATGAAAACGAGATGGCGGATCGGCTCCGCGAGGGTATTCGCGCGGTGGGCTATCCGTTCTACTGCGAAACAACGACCAATCAGCTCTTCCCGGTGCTGCCGAACGCGGTGATCGACCGGCTGGAAAAGGATTTCGGCTTCTACCGGCAGAACCGCGTGGACGAGGGACATCAGGCGATTCGACTCGTCACTTCGTGGAACACGCAAAAGGAAGAAGCGGACGCGCTGATTCGCGCGTTGAAGGAATGAGAAAAGCAGTTTCTGCTATTGTATAAAAAAGAAAACGGAGGGACTCACATGGCGGTCATGGATATCACCGGCAATCGGCTGTATTGGCAGCAGGATACCGAAAAAATACTCATCGAGCCGTGGGGCAAGGACGGCCTGCGCGTGCGCGTAACGCGCAACGGCAGCTTTGACGGCAAGGATTGGGCACTGGAAAATCCGCACACGGTGCCGCAGGCGAAGGCGGAGATTTACGAGACCGCGCCGCCGAACTTTGCCCAGGACGCGGCGCGCCTGGGACAGGGAGAATATCAGTTCAACGAAAAGCCGGAGAAGAAGCCCAACGCGATGCGCATCGTCAACGGCGGCATTACGGCGGAGATCGACCGGCACGGCTATATTCGATTCCTCAATGGCAAGGGCGAAGAGCTGGTGCGAGAATATGTGCGCAACCGCAGCGACCTTTCCGAATTCTGCGTGCCGCTCAGCCGCAAGGCGAGACTGCTCACACCTGTGCTCGGCAGCGAGGACTGGCGCGCAGAGGTGTCCTTTGAAGCCTATGAGGGTGAGCGCTTCTACGGCCTGGGACAGTATCAGGAGGATTTCCTGAACCTGAAGGGCTGTACGTTGGAGCTGGCGCAGCGCAATTCGCAGGCGTCGATTCCGTTCATGCTGTCGTCCAGAGGATATGGCTTCCTGTGGAATAACCCCGCTGTGGGCAATGTGACGCTGGGTGAAAACGTCACCGAGTGGACGGCGGAGCGCACCCGCCAGATCGACTACTGGATCACTGCGGCAGACACTCCGGCGCAAATACTGGAAAACTACACTGCCGTCACCGGTCGTGTACCCATGATGCGCAGGGATCTGATGGGCTTTTGGCAGTGCAAGCTGCGCTATCAGACGCAGGACGAGGTGCTTCGCGTAGTGCGCGAGCACAAAAAACGCGGCCTGCCGATGGACGTGATTGTGATTGATTTTTTCCATTGGACGGCACAGGGCGATTGGCAGTTCGATCCGCGCGATTTCCCCGATCCAAAGGCGATGGTGGACGAGCTGAAAGAGCTGGGCGTGAACCTGATGGTTTCCATCTGGCCGACTGTCGATCAGCGCACCGATAATTATAAGAAGATGTCCGAATGCGGATATCTGATGCATATGGATCGCGGCATGCCGATCCATGGCACCTGGATGGGTCCGTGCACCTATTACGATGCGATCAATCCCGGCGCCCGCAAGTTCGTCTGGGACTGTGCGAAGAAGAATTACTATGATCTGGGCATCAAGCTGTTCTGGCTGGACGAGGCCGAGCCGGAGATCAATGCTTACGACGCGGATAACTACCGCTATTTCGACGGCCCCGCGCTGCTCTGCGCTAACGAATACCCGAAGTGCTATATTCAGGGCTTCTATGAGGGCATGAAGGAGCAGGGCGACGAGGGCATCTGCCACCTGATCCGCTGCGCGTGGGCGGGTTCACAGAAATATGGCGCGCTGCTTTGGTCGGGCGATGTGGAATCCACCTTCACCGCGATGCGCAAGCAGCTCAGCGCGGGTTTGAACGCCGGCATGGCGGGCATCCCGTGGTGGACCTGCGATATCGGCGGTTTCCTGGGCGGCTTCACAGCGCACAAGGATTTCCGGGAGCTGCTCGTGCGCTGGTTCCAGATGGGCGCGTTCCTGCCCGTGATGCGTCTGCACGGAGACCGCCTGCCCTACACCGAGCCGCCGGTCAAATACTACGGTCAGGTGGAGCGCTTCGGCACCGGCGCGGGCAACGAAGTCTGGTCCTTCGGCGAGGACAACTATGAAATCCTCAAAAAGTACATTCTGATCCGCGAAAGCCTCAAACCCTATATCGAAAAGCTGATGGCCGAGGCGCATGAAAAGGGCACGCCCGTCATCCGTGCAACCTTCTTCCAGTATCCCGATGATCCTGATGCGCCCAAGGTGGAGGATCAGTATCTGTTCGGCAGCGATCTGCTGGTGGCGCCGGTGTTTGCCGCGGGCGCGCAGGAGCGCAGCGTCTACCTGCCTAAGGGCGATGCCTGGCGCGAGGTTGCGACCGGCAAGACCTATGAAGGCGGTCAGACCGTCACAGCAAAGGCGCCCATCGACGTCATCCCGCTGTTTGTCCGCGTTGGCGCGGACCTGCCGCTGTAAGGAAGGAGTGTGCAAGATATGGCGATTTTTAAGCTGGAAAACAACCGTCTTTACTGGCAGCACGGTGCAGAAAAAATACTGATTCAGCCCTGGGGCGACAACGGTCTGCGCGTGCGCGTGACCCGCGCGGCCAAGTTGGACGAGAGCGAGGACTGGGCGCTGCTGCCCGCGGGCGACCACAAGGCCGAAATGGCCATGGTCAAAACCGCCCCCAAGAACAAAAAGCAGATGGCCGCCGCCGGCGGCCCCGGCGAGGACGCGCCTCTTGTGGCGGAGGAAAATGCCGCCTACATCAAAAACGGCAAGGTGGCCGCCTTCATCGACCGCCATGGCTATCTGTTCTTCTATAACGACAAGGGTCAGGAGCTGACCCGCGAGTGCATCCGTAACCGCAACGACCTTTCGGAATACAGCGTTCCGCTGGGGATGCAGGCGCGTTTCCTGCACCCCAATGTCGGTGCGGATGACTGGCGCGCGGTGCTCTCCTTCGAGGCCTATGAGGACGAGAAGATCTTCGGTATGGGTCAGTATCAGGAAGATAAGCTGAACCTGAAGGGACTCAAGCTGGAGCTGGTGCAGCGCAATTCCCAGATCAGCTGCCCGTTCATGGTTTCCTCCCGCGGCTACGGCTTCCTTTGGAACAATCCGGCGGTGGGCCAGGTGACCTTCGCGCGCAACGTGACCAAGTGGGAGGCGCGCTCCACCAAGCAGCTGGATTACTGGATCTGTGCAGGCGATACGCCCTACGAGATCGAGTGCAATTACGCTTCCGCCACCGGCACCGTGCCGATGATGCGCGACGATCTGATGGGCTTTTGGCAGTGCAAGCTGCGCTACCGCACGCAGGATGAGCTGATGAGCGTCGTGCGTGAGCACAAAAAGCGCGGCTTGCCCATGGACGCCATTGTCATCGACTTCTTCCACTGGACGATGCAGGGAGATTGGAAGTTTGACCCGCAGGATTGGCCGGATCCCGAAGGCATGGTGGAGGAACTGGCGAAATACGGCGTCAACCTCGTCGTGTCGGTCTGGCCGACGGTGGACGTTCACAGCGAAAACTACCGCGAGCTTGCGGAGAACGACTATTTGATCCACAACGACCGCGGCAACCAGATGACCAGCCTGTTCATGGGCGAGGTCACGCTCTGGGACGCGATGAACCCCGGCGCGCGCGAGTTCATCTGGCGCGTGTGCAAGAAGAACTACTACGATAAGGGCATCAAGCTCTTCTGGCTGGACAGCGCCGAGCCGATCTACAACAACGACCACATCGACAATTTGCGCTATTACAACGGCCCTGCGCTTCAGGTGTCCAATATGTATCCGCTCAACTTTGCCAAGGCCTTCTATGAAGGTCTGGAAAAGGAGGGCGAGAAGGACATCATGTGCCTGATCCGCTGCGCATGGGCGGGTTCCCAGCGCTTCGGAACCCTCTGCTGGTCGGGCGACATTCAGTCCAACTTCAAGTCCATGCGCCAGCAGATCACCGCGGGCCTGAACGCCGGCATGGCGGGGCTGCCGTGGTGGACGACCGACATCGGCGGCTTCCTCTCCGGCTTCCCGGCGCACGACGATTTCCGCGAGGTGCTGGTGCGCTGGTTCCAGTGGGGCTGCTTCCAGCCCGTGATGCGCCTGCACGGCGACCGCCTGCCCTATCAGAACCCCGAACCCCTCTACCGCAACGGCGTGGAGCAGTTCGGCTCCGGTGCGGAAAACGAGGTCTGGTCCTTCGGCGAGGACAATTACGAAATCCTCAAGAAGTACCTGCTCCTGCGCGAGGCCCTCAAGCCCTACATCAAGACCCTGATGCGCGAAGCGCACGAGCACGGCACGCCCGTGATGCGCCCGCTCTTCTTCCAGTATCCCGACGATGAAACCGCCTGGACGTTGGACGAAACCTACCTCTTCGGGCCGGACATCCTCGTTGCGCCCGTCTACACCTCCGGTGCGACCACCCGCGAGGTTTACCTGCCCAAGGGCGACTCCTGGCGCGAGGTTTCCACCGGCAAGACCTTCGAGGGCGGCCGGTGGGTCACAGCCAACGCGCCCATCGACGTCATTCCCCTCTTCGTCCGCTCCGGCGCACAGCCTTTGCCGCTGTAAGCTGACGAAACCCACAGCATAAAACAAACCCGGATGCACGAACATTGTGTGCGTCCGGGTTATTTTTTGACTTTTCGTGGATAAGGCCGTGGATCATCGGTCAGGTTCAGCAGATAATCCACGCTCGTGTGGTAATATTCCGCCAGCGTTACCAGCGCCTGTAAGGGGATTTCCCGCTCGCCGTTTTCATACCGTGAGTAGCAAACCTGCGTGCAGTTCAGGAGGTCGGCCAATGTTCGTTGGGGTAGATCTTTATCTTCCCTAAGATCGCGAATGCGCAGTGTAAGCAACAGGCTCCCTCCTTTGTAACGATTATTATAAGTTCTAACGTATATTTTCGCTTGACATATATACCGAAATGGTATATATTGAGCATGTACAGGGGACAACTGAAGAGGAGGCTGGAGAACATGACGGATGTGGAGAAGATCAAACAGTACTTGACTATGTCAAGCGAAGATGAGGCAAAAGCGATAGAGTACCTGCATCAGGAAATTGACCCTATAGATCAAAAGTGCAGGATTGAAATTTGTGAAGAGTTGCTCCAACGCAATGAAGTACCGCAGGATAAGCTTTACAGAATCATGAGAGCACTGGGAGACTTAAACCCTTATAACAAAAAGAAAGTGTTTGCCTATCAGTGGCGTATTATCCTGCAATTAATTGATCGAAACTGCGCAGAAGCAATGGCGGAAGCGATATCGATCTGCGGAGCACTGGATGATTCGCTGAATCAGTTCAGTTGGAAGCTTCATGGACGAGATGCGACATACGATGCATATGCTCCATATGCGTCGTCAGAACTTCGAAATAAATGTGTCAGAGGTGCGGAAAATTCGAGTAGTATGTCGGCATTGCGTACAGTTGCTGAGTGTTATGAAAAAGGAAGATACGGAGTAGAAGAAGACAAGAAAAAAGCATTGATGCTATATAAAAGAGCTGAACAAATCTGTATGCAGTCGGGAAGAAAATTATTGTCAACTTATAATGTGAAAATAGGGAATCTAAGTGCGGAATTGGGCGATGCAGTTGGTGCTATGTGGGCATATAAGCAGTCAATTTATAAGTATCAGGATGGAAGAATATATATTTTAGGTGACGAAGGCGATTTTTATGAGATGGAATGCAATATCGGCAAAATAATTTTTGCAGAACATATCCTTATAGGAATCCCTGTGGAGCAATTCAAAAATTATGTAGTAACAAATGATGATGTCAATCTGGCAAAAGAAGTGGCCCGTTTTTTGATGGAGGAAGACCAAGACGAACATAATGACGCTCTGCAAAAAGCAATAAACGCTTTTGAAATGAAAAACGGTGCATTTAATGCTGAAAACGTAATGCGCTGGAAAAAAGGAAAAGTTGCTGCTCAAGAAGCGCAGCAAAGAATGCAGGAGCAGCAGCGGCAGGAGCGTTTGAGGAAAATCGAGAGGACAGAAAGGAATCTTCAAATGCTGGACGGGTGCTTCGGCAGTTTTGTCCTCATGGTGGGCGTTCCGGTTGCGCTGACGATCTTCGCCATCTGGTTTGTGGTTTCTCACTTCTAAAGGGGAGGGATAAATATGCCGAAAGAATACGTTTTCTACGAATGGAAGGGAGGATCGTTTTACTGCAATGTCGCGCAAAGGGACATTAACGACGAGATCGTTCATCGGTATTGCTGGACGTATTACTCGGAAGAATGTCCGCTGAGAAAAAAGAAAGACGAATGGTAAAAGGAGGAAAAGACAATGGCAAACGACGGTTGGTTCAAGTGTGAGGATTGCGGTTATGCGGTGAAGGCTAAAGTGCCGGACTATGTGCAGCAGCTTTCATCGCCCTGCCCGCATTGCGGCGGAAAGATGAAGAAGGTGTGAGCATGGGGAAGTGCAAGGATTGCAGGTTTTTTGTTCAGGACTCTGACAAGGGCTATTGTCAGCTGAAAGACGAACGGGTATCTATGAATCAATCCTGTCCGGATCACGAAGAAGCGTAAGTGATGAAAAAGCAGCGCGGGGAAAATGCCGTACTGCTTTTTCGTTTTGAAGATTGAAAAAACGGTTGATGAAAAAAGGGGAGCATGATAGAATAGAAAAAAGCCGAAAGCAGGATGAATATGAAAAAAGTTACAGTCGCGCTCGGAAGCATTGCGCTGATTTGTTTGCTAACCGTATCGGTCTTGGCGGGCGATTTGCCGGAAGTCGTGAAAACCGACACAAGCATTGACGTGATGCTTTGCCGCGTAGAAGCAGAATCGGAAGACGAAATGACGGTGGAAGTGCTGCGAGCGGAACGGCACAGCGTGGAAATCGGGGAACAACGGACGTTGGAGCGGCCGCTGCTTTGGGAGAGTGCGGAAAAGCAACGCAAGCCGCAAGTCGGGGACGAGCTGCTGCTGAGCGTGGCTGTGTCGGAAGAAGGTGCAAAGCTTTATGATCCGCTGGTCTGTGCCTATGTGAAAAGCGATGAAGATGGGGAAGTGAAGCTGGTCACGGCGGGTTCGTCCATGCTGAAGAGAATGGAAGAATATCTCAACGCAGGGGCTTTCTATCTGCCGGAAAAGAGCGTTCAACCGGCGGCTTCCATAAGTCCGACAGAAAATCCGGAAGCCGGAGAAGTGGAAGAACCCGCGCAGAAACAAAGCGGCAAACCATGGCTGGCTGCATTGCCGGTGCTTTGCATCGCGGCGATTTGCATCGCACAAAAAGTGCGCGGCAGGACTTGAATTTTAACGGGCGAGGCAGTATAATGATAGGCACGATGAGGGGGAAATCCCGTCGGAGAGCGCAGAAAAGAGAGCCCGCGGCTGGTGGAAGCGGGCGGCGCGCCGGCCTATCCGTCCCCGGAGTGCGGCACGAGGAGTGCAGCGGGCGCGCCCGTTACAGCGCGATCAAGCAGGACGCAGAAAGCGTCAATGCGGGTGGTATCGCGGGTTTTATGCTCGTCCCGATTCGTTTGGGACGGGCTTTATTTTTAAGTTGTGCAATGATGGAGGAAGAAGAGCATGTTGGACATCAATCTGATCCGTAAGGATCCGGAGTTCGTCAAGGCGGCGCTTGCCAAGCGCGAATACGAGGTGGATTTCACCGAGCTGCTGCAATGGGACGCTCGCCGCAAGGAGATCATCGCCGAGGGCGAGGCGCTCAAGGCGGAGCGCAACCGCATCAACAAGGAGATCCCGCGCCTGAAGAAGGAAGGCGCCGATGTTTCTGCCGTCATGGCGCAGATGAAGGAATCCGGTGAAAAGGTCAAGAGCCTGGACGAGGAACTGCGTCAGGTCGAGGCGAAGATCGAGGAGTTCGTTGCGGCGCTGCCCAACCTGCCTGCGGACGATGTTGTTGCGGGCGGCAAGGAGAACAACCAGGTCGTCAAGGTGTTCGGAGAGAAGCCCGTTTTCAACTTTGAGGCCAAGAACCATGTCGATCTGTGCACGAGCCTCGGCCTGATCGACTATGAACGCGGCGTGAAGCTGGCCGGCAACGGCTACTGGCTCTACACCGATCTGGGCGCGCAGCTGGAGTGGGCGCTGCTGAACTACTTCATCACCACCCACATCAAGGACGGCTACACCTTCATGCTGCCCCCGCACATCCTAACCTATGAGTGCGGCTACACCGCAGGTCAGTTCCCCAAGTTCAAGGAGGACGTGTACCGTGTTTCCACCGGCGACGACAGCTTCCATTTCCTGCTGCCCACCGCCGAAACCGCGCTGATCAACCTCTATCGCGGTGAAATCCTCGAGGAAAAGGATCTGCCCAAGCGCATGTTTGCCTACACTCCCTGCTACCGCAGCGAGGCGGGCACCTACCGCGCATCCGAGCGCGGCATGATCCGCGGCCACCAGTTCAACAAGGTCGAGATGTTCGGCTACACTCGTCCCGAGGACAGCGACGCGATGCTTAAGGAGCTCATCGGCAAGGCCTGCGCGCTGGTCGAGGGTCTGGGTCTGCACTACCGCCTGAGCAAGCTGGCGGCGGGCGACTGCTCCGCGTCCATGGCCACGACCTACGATATCGAGCTGTGGATTCCCAGCATGAACGAGTACAAGGAGTGCTCCTCCGTTTCCAACGCGCATGAGTATCAGGCGCGCCGCGGCAACATCCGCTTCCGCCGTGCAGACAGCAAAAAGACCGAGTACCTGCACACCCTCAACGGCTCCGGTCTGGCGACTTCCCGCGTGATTCCCGCCATCGTCGAGCAGTATCAGCAGGCGGACGGCTCCGTGGTCGTTCCCGAAGTGCTGCGTCCGTTCCTCGGCGTGGACGTGCTGCGCAAGAAGTAAGCCACGCTTAAATCCATTCTAAACGAAAAAACCACATCGGCTCTCCCTTTGCGGGGCGGCCGGTGTGGTTTTTTGCTTTTGATGTGCTCATTTACATGGAGATCCAGCCAAAGGCGTTGGCGATGGAGCTGATGAGAATGATTGCGGCGAAGAAAGGGCACAGGAAACGGATCATGACATTGAAGATCTTTCTTCTGCGGAAAGTGCCGCCGTTCAGGGTGACTTCCTCGGCAATGCGATCCACGCCGATCACGCGGGAAACCAGGATGCAGCTGGCAATGGCCGCGACGGGCATCATGACGGAGTTGGTCAGAAAATCGAAGAAATCCAGGAACTGCATCCCCAGAATGGTGACGTTGGACAGCGGGCCGTAACCCAGACTGGACAGGCTGCCCAGGGCAACCATGGAGACGCCCATGATGGCGGTGGATTTGTTGCGGCTCCAGCCCAGCTCGTCCTGCAAGGTGGAGACGGCGCTTTCGGTCAGCGCGATGGAGCTGGTCAACGCGGCAAACAGCACCAGCAGGAAGAAGGCGATGCCGATGGCCGTGCCCAAGCCCATGGAATCGAAAACCTTGGGAATCGTGATGAACATCAGCGACGGACCGGCTTTCAGTGCGTCGGGATCGCCGCCGGAGAAGGCGAACACCGCGGGGATGATCATCAGGCCTGCCATGATGGCAATGGCCGTGTCGAAAATTTCTACGTTCCGGGTGGAACTTTCGATGGAGACATCCTTTTTCATGTAAGAGCCGAAGGTGATGAGAATGCCCATGGCGATGGATAGCGAATAAAACATTTGCCCCATGGCAGCCACCACCGTCATCCAGGAGAAATTCTTGGGATTGGGGATCAGAAAGTATTTGACGCCTTCCAGAGCGCCGGGACGGGTGACGGAATAGACGCCGATGACGAGCGACAGCACCACGAGGATGGGCATCATGACCTTGGAGACGCGCTCAATACCGTTTTCAACGCCCGCAAAGATGATGAGCAGGGTCATGGCTGTGAAGATCAAAAAGCAAAGCTCCGAAGAAAAACCGTTGGCAATGAAGGAAGAAAAGTACCCGTCTGCGGCGATTAGGTGACTCTGCCCCGCCACATATTCCGCCAGATACTTGATGACCCAGCCGCCGATGACGGAATAATAGGGCACAATCAAAATCGGGATGATGGCGTTGATCCAACCGCCGAAGCGCAGCGCGGGCCGGTTCCCGAAAGACTTGTAAGCGCCGACCGGGCTTTTTTCGGTCATGCGGCCGATAGAGGTTTCGGCAACGATCATCGTGTAGCCGAAGGTCATGGCCAGGATGATGTAGATCAGCAGAAAAATGCCGCCGCCGTATTTGGCGGCGAGATAGGGGAAGCGCCAGATGTTTCCAAGACCTACGGACGCACCGGCGGCGGAAAGAACAAAGCCGATTTTTCCGGAAAAGGAACTTCGCTTGAGATCACTGTGTTTCATGAAAGTCTCCTCACTTTACTCCATGAGTAATAGATTCAATTTATCACAGAATGAATAGAAATACAATCCCGAATCAGGGAAAGGATGATCGAACAGGAGAAATGAAAGGTTTTCCTTTTAACCGTGCAGCGGGGGAACGGAAGGGCAGATCATCAAGAAAGCGCTTCAACGCAAGAGGGACGCTCTTTTTGCTGCGCAGCGCCGGCACAATATCACGATAAGCGAGAAAAAAGCGGGCGAATCGCGGCGCGATAAGGGATGCGGCGCAGAACCAGCTGCGGCAGCCCGCTGACGCCCAGCCCGCTTTCCGCCATCGAGAGAATGGCATCGTTGCCCCAAGTGGGGAAGGGGACATGAGGCGTGAGGCGGCTGTGTTCAAAAATACCGGAAATTTCTGCCTTGCTGCCCTTTTCCGGCAGCAGAAACGGCTCTTTGCACAGCGCTTCGACGGGAAAGGCTTCGAGGTCTTGGAGGGGATGATCTTCCGGCAGAATAGCCATCAACGGGTCGCGCATGAGGAAGACGGTTTCCGGCTCCGGCTTGACCGGCAGCACCGGAAACCGCAGTCCACGCGTCCCCGCACAATCTATTCCTCGATTTCGGTGTAATCGCTCAGCAGAGGTTCGCAGTCGATGCTGGGGGAATCGCGCTGGAATTCTTTGATGACCGCAGCAGCCAGTGCGTGACGGTCGATGCGGATCAGCCCCGATTGCAGTCCGTTCAGTTCGTCCGCCTGCACTTGCAGACGCTCATATTCCGCGATCAGCCGCTGTGCGTGCGGCAGCAGCTTCATGCCGTCCTGGGTCAGGCGCACGGTGCGGGTCTGAGGAGTATTCTTGTAGGACTGTCAAACAAATTGGACAGTGAACTCGTTGGGAGAAAGCTAGTGAAGAGGCCTCATGGGCAAGCTGTTAGAACGGCGATTGTGGACGGCAAGCTG
>CAJJNQ010000014.1 GCA_905193155.1 uncultured Christensenella sp. | reverse complement strand
TCTGGCGACTGAGATGCTTCAGGCCGGTGCAGAGAACTACAAGTAAAAGTAAAGTTTTACTGAAAAAGGTTAAGACCCGTGTGGCGCACTATGCGCCCATGGGTCTTTTTTGATGGAAAAAAAAGAATGTGCCGATGATGCAGGAGATGCATGTAAATTTCCAGATTTTGCTCTGAATTCAGGGCTTCTGAGCGCAGCAATTCAGCGATGAACCGTGCGAATCAAAAGAAATACGTGTTTCACAATGCGGGAAAATGTAAAAAAGCAGCGAAGAAAGTATTGATTTTTTATGGAAAATTGTTTAAGATAGAATTGTGCTCAGAGCAGGTGCGATGGGCATGTGCTGGACGATTTTTGCAGCACTTTTCAAAATTGCCTCTTGTGTTGGGCGGTGAAGAAGGCTCCGGTCCGAAGCGCTGCCCACCTTTTTTACATAGGCGCGGGGGGAAGATTCCGCTTGCCGAAAGGGCAAAAACAACACGAGACTATAAAAAAGACCGTAAGAGTCTTTTAGAGAAGGGGGATTTCCCGTGAGCGTACAAAGCAGTGCGGTAACCAAGCGCAAAACCAAGGAACTTGGCTTTTGGCAGAAAGTGTGGCGTCAGCGTCAGCTGCTGGTGCTCTCCTTGCCTGTGCTGATGGTGATCATCTTTTCCTATGTCCCGCTGTGGGGCTGGTCGTTTGCGTTCTTCAACTACAAGCCCACGACGGGGCTGAACGTCTTTGCCAATGATTGGATCGGCTTGCAGAGCTTTCAGGAGCTCTTTACCGACGCATATTTCTGGCGCGGACTGAAAAACTCGCTGGGCATCGGTGTGCTGAAGATTGTCTTCTCCTACGTCTTCTCACTTTTGCTGGCCGTCATGATCAATGAGGTCAAGGTGACCTGGTTCAAACGCACGGTACAGACGGTTTCTTACCTGCCGCACTTCGTCTCCTGGGTTGTTGCCGCGAACCTCGTGTTCGTCACTCTGTCTCCTGACAGCGGTATCGTCAATGAGATTCTGCTTAAACTCGGCATTGTGGACAACCCCATTTCCTTCATGGGTAAGCCCAACCTCTTCTGGCTGATCGTGGCGCTGACTGAGGTTTGGAAGAATGCCGGTTATTCCGCCATCGTTTACTTGGCGGCGATGACCTCAATCGACCCCTCGCTTTATGAATCTGCGGATATCGACGGCGCGGGCCGCTTCTCCAAGATCTGGAACATCACGCTGCCCTCGATCATGCCCACCATTAAGATCCTGTTGGTGCTCTCCATCGGCCGTCTGCTCTCTGTCGGTTTTGAGCAGGTCTATGTTTTGAAGTCTGCTTCTACCACCGAGACCGCAACTACCCTTGAGGTTTACATCTATGATTACGCCATGAAGTATGGACTCTGGTCCAAAGGTTCCGCGATGTCCATCTTCAACTCCATTGTCTCCGTCGTTCTGATCGTTGGCTGCAACATGTTGGTCAAGCGCATGGACGGCGAGGGCATCATGTAACGGATAAGGGAAAGGAGTTGAATGACATGACTGCAAAAATCGCTGCACCCGAAAAGCAGAAGCTCGGCCTTCTGTCCACCAAGGCGGAAAACGCCATCTTCGATACCATCAATGCCATCCTGCTTGTGTTGGTCTGCATCATTACGCTGTATCCCTTCCTCAACACGCTGGCCATTTCGTTTAACGATTCCACTGACGCTGTCTACGGCGGAATCTACCTATGGCCCCGCGTATTCTCTACCAGGAGCTATGAAACCATCCTGCTCAAGAGCTCCGATGTGCCGCACTCGGCTATGATCTCCGCGCTGCGCGCCGTCATCGGCACCTTGATCAGCATTCCGCTGTCGATGATGCTCGCCTTTGTCATGAGCCGCAAGGACTTCGTGCTGCGCTCTGCCGTGACCAAGATCGTGCTGTTTACGATGTATGTCAGCGGCGGCCTGATCCCGACCTTCCTGACCTACCGCGCATACGGCCTGATGAACAACTTCCTGGTCTATGTGCTGCCCACCGCAATCTCCGCCTTCAACGTTCTGGTCATGCGCTCGTTCATTCAGGGCTTGCCCTATGAATTGATCGAGTCGGCCAAGATCGACGGCGCAAGCGAATACCGCATCCTCTTCGGCATCATCTTCCCGCTGTCGATGCCGGTTATCGCCACCATCGGCCTGTTTGTCTGTGTCAGCCAGTGGAACCAATGGTTCGATACCATGCTCTACTGCTCTTCTAAAAAGAACCTGCTTACCCTGCAGTTCAAGCTGAAGCAGATCCTCGATACCGCAAGCTCCATGACGGGAGACTCGGTCTCCGCCGACGCTGCGGCAAGCTCTGCGTCTGAAGGCTCCGGCCGCGTCACCACCCAGACCATCCGCGCTGCGATGACCGTGATTTCGGTCGTCCCGATCGCGTGCGTCTACCCCTTCCTTCAGAAGTACTTCGTCAAGGGCATGACCCTTGGAGCGGTCAAGGGCTAAAATCCTCTTTACGAAAGCGGCATTTCCGTGTAACCTAAGAGCCGGGGAAGGCGCGTAACGCCCTCTCCGGCTTGAAGTCTATTGAGCAGAAAAATGGAGGAACTATGAACGAAGAAAGGGAAGATCCGATCAAGCTGCAACCGTCTGACGAGCTGAAAAAGCCCGTCCGCCACGGAGATGCGCGTCTTGGCCGGCTGCTGCTGATTGCGCTGGCCGGAATTGTCGTGCTGACGGCGCTGATTTTCGGCGCGATTTGGCTGACGAAGCAGATTAAAACCTATGTGGAGCTGAATACCGACCATACCATTCACTTGACCGATACGACGGAGGATCAGGTGAAAGCCATCGAGATCAAGGGCAAGACCGCCGTCACCATCACGCGCAGGGGCGATACCTATTCCGTCCGCGAGCTGACGCCCGCCGTTACATCGCAGTCTGCCTGCCAGTCCGCCTTTGCCAATGCGGCGACTTTGCTGGCTGAAGGTATTGCAGCGGAAAACGTCACCGATTTTACCGACTTTGGCCTGGACGATCCAATGGCGACCGTCAAAATTACCTATACGGATAAGGAGATGCTGCTGGAAATCGGCGATCTTGCGCCCGCCTCGCAGCACTACTATGTCCGCATTGACGGCGGCGATACCGTCTATTTGATGCGCAAGCTAATCGTCGATATGTATTCTGCGGGTATTTCGGCTTACCGCGATATTTCCGGCTTTGCCGTCACGAGCGAAAACCTTGCGACATTGAGCTTTGAGCAGGAGGGCGAGACGTTCACGCTCCGCCATTATGACAAGATCGGCGGCGCGGTGTTTACGCAGTGGCAGATCGAAAGCCCGGAGCGAGATAACGTGGACAACGTAAAGACCGAGGAGTTGATTGCACAGCTTGAGCAGATTCGCCTGAATTCCTTTGTCAAAACCGCGCGAGAATTGGGAGATTATGGTTTGGATAACCCGGAGCGCACGCTGACGCTCGAATATGCTGACGGCACACAGTTCGTCATGGCGCTGGGCGATACGGACAGCGTCGGCAATGTCTATGCGGCCTTTGACGGCAGCAGCGATGTCTATCTCGTCAAGGGCGAGAGTCTGGAATGCCTGGATGGTCTGACCTTCCGAAACCTTGCCAACGAATTTGCCAACATCATCGCCATCAACAGTGTGGAAAGCCTGACGGTGGAGATGAACGGAAAAACCGCGGTGTTTACGATTGACCGCAGCGGCGACGATCCCGCCTATTTCCGCGATGGCGTGGCAATGGATGCAGGGGCCTTCAAAACGGCGTTCCAGGCCATGAACATCGTGCCCATCAACGGCTTTGCGGACGGAAAGGAAGAGGGCGCGGAGGCCGCACTGACGCTGACCTATGCCTTTGCGGGCGAAGAAGAGCCCTATGTCGTGCGCTATCTCGACGCCAGCATCAACAACTATACGGTGGAAAAGAACGGCAGCGCTGCCGTGACTGTGTCCAAGGACGATTGTGCCGAAATGATAGCGCTTTGGACCGCCCTTGTCGGAGAATAAGAAAAACAACGCAAAAAAGACCTTCCGCAGGAGAGTTTCCCGCGGAAGGTCCTTTTTATTTCAGTGGAAATCAGAACACAAGGCGCTTGGCGATGTAGTCCTCCAGGTCTGCAATGGCGATGCGCTCCTGCTGCATGGTGTCGCGGTCGCGAACGGTGACGCAGCCGTCGGTGGCAGTGTCAAAGTCCACGGTGATGCACAGCGGGGTGCCGATTTCGTCCTGACGGCGGTAGCGCTTGCCGATGGAGCCGGTCTCGTCGTAATCGACGGAGAACTTCTTGCGCAGGCTGTCGTAAAGCTCGGTCGCGGCCTCGCCCAGCTTGTTCTTCTGCAAGGGCAGCACGGCAGCCTTGAAGGGCGCCAGCGCCGGGTGCAGATGCAGCACGATGCGGGTGTCGGGATTGCCCTTGGCGTCGGTGAGGGTTTCCTCCTCGTAAGCGTCAGCCAGGAAGGCCAGCGCCGCGCGGTCTGCACCCAGAGAGGGCTCAATGACGTAGGGCAGATAGCGCTCATTGGTCACGGGGTCGATGTATTCCATCGGCTGGCCGGAGTGCTCCTGATGCTGCTTGAGGTCGTAATCGGTGCGGTCCGCCACGCCCCACAGCTCGCCCCAGCCGAACGGGAAGAGGTATTCAAAGTCGGTCGTCGCCTTGGAATAGAAAGCCAGCTCTTCCTTGGCGTGGTCGCGCAGACGCAGGTGATCCTCGGTCATGCCCAGGCTCAGCAGCCAGTCGCGGCAGAAGGCGCGCCAGTATTCAAACCATTCCAGATCTTCGCCGGGCTTGCAGAAGAACTCCAGCTCCATCTGCTCGAACTCGCGGGTGCGGAAGGTGAAGTTGCCGGGAGTGATCTCGTTGCGGAAGGATTTGCCGACCTGTGCGATGCCGAAGGGCACGCGCTTGCGCGTGGTGCGGGCGACATTCTTGAAGTTGACGAAGATGCCCTGCGCGGTTTCGGGACGCAGATAGATCTCGTTCTGGCTGTCCTCGGTCACGCCCTGGAAGGTCTTGAACATCATGTTGAACTTGCGGATGGAGGTGAAGTCACTCTTGCCGCACTGCGGGCAGGCAACGTGGTGCTCCGCGATGTACGCTTCGAGCTTTTCGTCGCTCCAACCGTCTGCATCCACGCCGTCCACCTGCTCGATGAGCTGATCCGCGCGGTAACGGCTCTTACAGGCCTTGCAGTCGATCAGCGGGTCGTTGAAGCTGCCGACGTGGCCGGAAGCCACCCAGACCTCGCGGTTCATCAGGATCGCGCAGTCCACGCCCACGTTGTACTTGCTCTCCTGCACGAACTTCTGCCACCAGGCGCGCTTGACGTTGTTTTTGAACTCCACGCCCAGCGGGCCATAGTCCCAGGTGTTTGCCAGGCCGCCATAAATTTCGGAGCCTGCGAAAATGAATCCGCGCCCTTTGCACAGAGCGACCAGTTTGTCCATCGAAGGTGCTGCCATGATTGTTTTTCCTCCTTAAGATATAAAAAAACAGACCCATCGTTCCCAAATGAGATTGGGACGAAAGGTCATTGCTTCCGCGGTTCCACCCAATTTGACGGAGAACCTCTCCGCCCGCCTTGATTTGGCTGTGCGCTCTCCGGGCGCCTTCGTTTTCCCGCGCTGCCGGCTCACACCTACCGTCGGCTCTCTTTGCTGCGTTCTTCGGGAAAAGTACTCATTCCGGGTCGTTACGCAATCGGTTTTCTATCTTAGAGTAGATCATAGGCAGCATAAAGTCAAGGGGCAAGGCGAGATTTAACAGTGCCCTTGACGGATCTGTTACAATTTGGAAACCGATTCTTGCTACTCCTTATAGACAAAATATGCTATTATGAGTAACGATGAAACAGAAACCGGAGGAGAAAAGACGAAATGGCGGATACGAGATATACCCCGCAGGGGAAAAAGAAAAAGCCGAAAATCGTGTGGCAAAGGTTTATTACCTTCCTGCTTTGCGTGGGCATGGTGATTGCGTTCTGCACCTTCGGCCTCAAATACATGATGACCGGGCGCGTGGTGCAGGCAGAGGCCGCACCGACCGACGCCGCACCGAAGCAGACGGCTTCCGCCACGCCGCTGGAAACGCCCGCGCCTGCAAACGTTGCGACGATTTCCGGCACGGAGACGACCGAGGCGACCCCGGAGGCCACGCCCTTTGCCACGGTTTTGACCGAGGATAGCGAAAACGGCAAGTGGCTCTATGAGGATGAAGCTGTGCGCATCGACATCAACCGTGAGCAGCCGCTGAACATGGTTGTCGCCACGGTCGCCGTTATCACGCCCAAGACCGATGCGCCCGTGATCCACACGGCCTTTGCCGACGGCGCTTACGGTGCAAACATCCGGGCCCGCACGCGCGATATTGCGGCGTCGGTAAGCGCGGTTTTCGCAATCAACGGTGATTATTGCGGCTTCCGCAGCGACGGCATCATCGTCCGCGACGGCGTGCTCTATCGCGACCATGCCACGCGCGACGCGCTCTGCCTGTTTGCAGACGGTTCCCTGCGCGTGATGACCGAGAGCAACATGAACGCGCAGGACATGATCGACAATCAGGGTCTGAGCGATACCTGGTCCTTTGGGCCGCTGCTTGTCAGCGGAGGCAATGTTGCCGAAACCTTCCATACCGACGTCAAAGGGAAGAACCCCCGCACGGCGCTCGGCCAGCGCGCCGACGGAAGCTATGTTGCGGTGGTGGTGGACGGCCGCCTCTCCGGTTACAGCGAAGGCATGACCATTCAGGAGCTGGCGGAGTATATGAAGGATCTGGGTTGTGTGGAAGCCTATAACCTCGACGGCGGCATGACCAGCTGCATGTATTTCAACGGCAGTGTGATCTCCACGCCCTGCGGCACTGCCAGTAAGGAGCGCTCGCTGAGTGACATCATCTATATCGGCGGGGCGGAAGCCTGAAATGAACGAAGCCGAATTTGAAAGAGAATGGCGTATCCTTCAGTAGTTCGGCTTGAAGGAGAGCTGTTTACGGCAGGAATACGTGCAAAAAATGAGTGGGCTGCGCCGCCGTTGTTCCGGGAAAACATTGATGCGGCGACGGCGGAAAAAATACGGCGATCCGCCGGGGCCGACCTATGAAGCGCTGCGAAAGACGAAGAGCGGTCGGCAGATCATCGAGTCCGCATCCCGGCCGATTGAGTATCCGGATGACGGGCTGACGCCGAGGGTTCCGTGCGTGGTTTGAAAAGAGCAGGGAAAAAGAGAAAGACGAGAAAAAAATGCCCGTTTCCATCCTTTTCGGTGGAAACGGGCATTTCTGCATTGTCAGGGGGTGATGCGGAAGATCAGACCCGCGATCAGACCGCCTGCGCCGCACAGCGCCATGGTCAGGATCGGATTGGTTTTGAACTTGCGCAGGGCGAAGAACGCTCCGGCGAACAGCACAGCGCCGATCCAGTCGATGGCGGAGAGCGCCAGCGCACTATCCCCGAAGAGGACATGCCGCAGGATGTTCAGCCCTGCTGCCGCAATCAGTGCGACCACCACCGGCCGCAGACACGCCAGCACGGTATCCAGCGCTTTTGCGCCCTTGTATTTATAATAGACGTGTGCAAGAATCGTCACCACAATCAGCGAAGGAAGAATGCAGCCCAGCGTTGCGATGAGCGCACCCGGAAAGCCCGCAATGCGGATCCCCACAAACGTTGCGGAATTGACGGCGATCGGGCCGGGGGTCATCTCGGCAATGGTGATCAAGTCGGTAAATTCCTGCATCGTCAACCATCCGTATTGATCGACCACTTGGCTTTGAATCAGCGGCATTGCGGCATATCCGCCGCCTATACTGAACAGCCCAATCTGGAAAAAGCTCCAAAGCAAATGCAGCAACGTCATGCCCGCACCTCCTTTAGGCGAATCACCAGCAATTTAACAGCGCCCACCAATGCCGCAGCCAGCAGTATGAACACCACATTGATCTTGAAAAAGAATGTCGCTGCAAAAGCGCAAAGCATCAACGCAATGGAGAGCGCACTATGCTCCTTGACGACCTTGCTGCCCAGGCCGCATACCACGTCGAGGATCACCGCCGCAACGCCCGCCTGCATGCCGCGCAGCGTCAGCGCGACGTATCGGTTGGAGGCGAACGCTGCATAGAAAAACGAGATGATTGAAAGGATCAGCATCGGGGGAAGCAGTGTGCCCAGCACGGCTATCGCAATGCCCGCAGCGCCGCCGACACGCCAGCCCACCAGGATCGCCGCGTTGACCGCGATCGAGCCGGGGGAGGACTGTGCAATCGCCGTCAGGTCGAGCATTTCGTCCTCGTCGATCCAATGCAGCTCATCAACAAATTTCTTTTTCATAAAGGTGACGATGACAAAACCGCCGCCAAAGGTGAACGCGCTGATGTACAGCGTGCT
This sequence comes from uncultured Christensenella sp., assembly GCA_905193155.1. GTDB lineage: Bacteria > Bacillota > Clostridia > Christensenellales > UBA1750 > Spyradocola. Next base: position 45,861 of record CAJJNQ010000014.1, on the reverse strand, counting down.
GAGAAACAGTTGCCACAGCGTCTTTGCTGTAGGGCGCAGGCTCTTTTTCATGACTTCCTCCAGAAAAGTGTTTTCATGTTCCTATATCTTATGCCTTGTGCATTTATAATGCAAATGCTATTATTCTATTAAACGCATATCATTTTTGTTATGAATGGAGGAGGGCGGCATGACAGTTCGGCACATGAAGATCTTTCTGGCGGTTTACCGCTGCGGAGGCATTACGAGCGCGGCGCAGCAGCTGCACATGACGCAGCCCGCCGTGACCCGCGCCATTCAGGAGTTGGAAAGCTATTACGGCGTGAAGCTCTTTGAACGCATGGGACGGCGGCTGCCGGTGACGGAGGTCGGCAAACGCTTTTACAGCCAGGCGGTGCATATTGTTGATTTGTTTGACAACATGGAGACGAGTTTGCGCAACTGGGATGCACTGGGCGTGCTGCGCGTGGGCGCGACCATCATGCTGGGGAATATGCTGCTGCCGGATTTGATTTTGAGGTTCAAAAAAGATCATCCCGGCATTCGTGTGCAGGTGATGATCGAAAACGGCGAGTCGCTCTGCCGTGCGTTGCTTGACAACGAGCTGGATCTGGCACTGATTGAGGGAGGCGTGGAAGAAGCGGATCTGACGGAAGAAGTGTTTGCCCGCGACGAACTGGTGCTGATCCTTGCGCCGGGGCATCCGCTGACCGAAAAAAAAGAGGTGCGGCTGAAGGATCTGATGGAATACGATCTGTTGCTGCGCGAGCGGGGCAGCGCCAGCCGCGCCTATCTGGCGGGCGTATTTGAAGAACAGGGTCTGAAGCCGCAGCCTCTTTGGGAAAGCGCCAGCACCCATGCGCTGGTTGAGGCGGTGAGCAAAGGGCTGGGCATCTCGCTGCTGCCGCGGATGTTGGTGCAGCGCGATATCGACGCGGGACACGTCTGCGCACGAGCGCTGACCGGAACGGCGCTGCGGCGCGAAAACCATCTGGCCTGGCACCGCAGCAAGTTCCTGACTCCGGCGGCAGAGGATTTTCTGAATCTCTGCCGCGAGGTGGAGGTCATCGAACAGCAGCTGTCTTGAGCTTGATGAGGTTGGTATCCTTGCCCATCCAGCTCAGGTTGTAGGTCAGCAACAGCTCTGCGTCCGGCTGTTCCGCCAGCAGTTGGTTGAGCGGACGGTTGTAATAGCGAAGGTCTACCATCGTGATCACGTCATAATGCTGCGACAGAAACGGAACCAGCGCGTGCGCAAAGGAATCCTTGAATAGGATCAGTTCTTTGCCGGTGCCCGCGTTGCTTTCGATGCGCACCAGCGCATGATTGCCGTCCAGGAAAGCGGTGTATTGATCCTTTTTGTTCAATGCGTCCGGCTCGTAGAGGCTGGACGTTTCTTTTTCTCCGTCATAGGTCACTTTGACCGAAACCGGAATTTCATACAGCGACATTTTGTCGGGCTTCGTTCCCCAAAGCGGCGCTTGCGAGAACAGCGAGCCGTAGAACGGATTGGGGCTTTGAGTCTGTTGATACTCCGTCACAGGCGCAAAGCCTGCTGCACGGCAGAAGGCGAGGTAGGCCTCGTAAGCGCCGCGCTGCGTCCAGTGGTGGTCGGTGCGGAAGTACAGATCGTCGTGCCTGTTTGCAAGAAGCGCATCGTAGGGATCGGCGAGAATCGTGCTCTTCGGCAGGTTCAGCGCGGTCAGGATCGAGCGCTCATCCGGCTCCTGCGCACCGGCAGGCAGCTGCTCGGGATAGATCGTAAACGCCGAATAGACCGGCAGAAAATAGGCGGTGCGCTGTGTGCCGGACAGAAAATCCTGCAAATAACCGATGTTCTTGTTCAGCTGCGCTTCGTCCGGCTGTGCGTCGAATACTTCGAAGAGTCGTCCGTCTCTGCCAATATAGGTATCGTGGAGATCGCGCTTACCCAGCAGATAATCCAGACTCGCCTTCGTGCGGACGAAGAAGGTGCGGCCGGGGAATTGATCCGCCAGCCAGGATTCCATCTGATCCATCCATTCTCTACTGCGCACGCCGTTCAGTGTCGGTGCGGGGAATTGCTGCAAACTGCGGTTTTCCATATCGGAAAAGGTGCGCTGGGGGAGCAGGCAGACTGACAGCAGCAAAGCCGCGAGTATGCCCGCGAATAACAGGGATATTGTCTTTTTCATCGGCGCACCTCCTTAAAAGCGGAAATAGAGGAAGGGATTGTAACCCGCATTGACCACATAGGTCAGCATCAGCGCAAAGCCAAGCAGCATCAAAAGCGCGGTCAATGCACTGCGCAAACGCGGGCGGGATACGGTCAAGCAAGTGAAGGCGGTTTTGCCCAGCGGCGTGGCGGCCAGGGCGCATAGCAACAGCAGTGGCAGATAGTCCAGCAGCAGGCGCAGCGTTCCGCCGGAGACAAAGCTCCCGCCGCCGCCCAGCATGGCCAGGAGATACTGCGCACCGTCCGCCAGCGAGTCGTGCGCGAAAAACACCCAGCCCACGAGCACAAGCAGCCCCGTCAGCACCCGCCCCAGCCAGGCGGGCAGCTTTTCGATGGCGCCGCGGAAGGCGTACTTTTCCAGCACCAGCAGAATGCCGAAATAGCCGCCCCAGGCAAGAAAATTCCAGCTTGCACCGTGCCAAAGCCCCGTGGCCAGCCAGACGATGAGAAGGTTGACAACCTTGCGCACCGGGGAGACGCGGTTGCCGCCCAGCGGGATATAGAGATATTCGCGGAACCAGGTGGACAGCGTGATGTGCCAGCGCCGCCAGAAATCTGTGACCGAGCGGGAAATATACGGATAGTTGAAGTTTTCCGGGAAGGTGAAGCCGAACATCCTGCCAAGACCAATCGCCATGTCCGAATAGCCGGAAAAATCAAAGTAGATCTGGAAGGCATAGGCAAAAGCGCCCAGCCATGCCGTCAGCGCGGACAGGGAAGCTGGCGAAATCGCCGCCGCCTGCTCCCACAGTTGTCCGATGCCGTTGGCCAACAGCACCTTTTTGACCATGCCGCACAGGAAGCGCCCCGTTCCCGAGTAAAAGCCCTCCCAGGTTTCGCGGCGGCGCTCCAGTGCATCACATACGTCGATGTACCGCACGATCGGCCCCGCGATGAGCTGCGGGAACATTGCCACATAACAGCCGAAGGAGATGATGTTCCGCTGCGCGGGGCAGTTGCGGCGGTAAACATCGATGGAATAGGAAAGGGTCTGAAAGGTGTAAAACGAGATGCCGATGGGCAGTGCGATCCGTGGCACGGGCAGGGAGAGCGAGAACAGTCCGTTGACCGTTTCCACCAACAGCCCGGAATACTTGAAAAAGCCGAGCAGCCCAAAGTTGATGGTCAGCGAGGCGATCAGCGCGGCGCGCCGCAGTCCGGGCCGCGCGTCCCAGCGCTCCATCAGGCGGCCGATGGTATAATCCGTCAGCGTCGAAAACAGCATCAGCACCACATAGACCGGTTCACCCCAGGCGTAAAACACCAGGCTGATGATAAACAAAACGGCGTTGCGCGCCCGGCGCGGCGAGAGAAAATAGATCAGCAGCGCGGCGGGCAAAAAGAGCAGCAAAAAACTCAGGCTGGAAAACACCATGCGCGGAAAACACCTCCGTGGTTGGATTTTCATCTTCATTCATCATACGAAAAAAGGGAGAAAGGAACAAGCCCTTCCTCCCTTCAGCGCGGGTTCTTTACGCGCCCATCAGTTCGTTGAAGCGATCCACAACCTTCGGGGAATCCTCACAGATCACCAGCATCACCCAGTTGCCGGAGGTGACGATCTGTCCGGCTTTGGCGATTTCATACTGATCTTCCAGATAGCGCTCAAAGCTTTGCTCCATCTGCTCCTTGCGGGTCTGGAAAGCCGTCTTGACCGCGTCCATGTCCGCCGCGTCCTTGACCTTGGCGATATAAAGGGTGTGCGATTTGACATTCATCATCGCATCATTGAGGGAATAATCCTCCAACAGCGAAAGATCCAGGCCGCACATCTCGGCAAAAAGGTCCTGCTCGCTATGGTCCATTGAACTGAACAGGTCATCAATGTTCATCAGATCGTCGGCAATTTCCTGCGCGGTCATGGTGATTTCCGGCGTGGGCACGGGTGTTGCCTCTGCAGAAGCGGAGACTTCAGGGGAGGCGGAAGCGGCGGGCGCGGAAGAGCAGCCAGCCAGAGAAAGCGCCAGCACGGCGGCAAGGGCGATCATCAGCATTTTTACATTTTTCATGTTGTTCCTCCAAGATTTTTGTTGCGGTGTGAGCTTTCACACATTTCTTGGACGTAAAAGGCAGGTATAGGTTTCACACTTTACAAAGAACTAACGAAAATGCTGGAAAATGGAAGAAGTTTGAGCCGCAATCAGTTTTCTGCTGCGCAGCAGCATGAATACGACCGGCAGCACCATGGTGCACCAGATGCCGCCGCCGGTCGGGGCGTTCATCAGGACGCGGAAACGAACCAGACCGCGGATGGATTGGATGAAAGCGTAAAACGCAGAAAGCGCCGAGACATAGACGATGTGCCCCGGATAGGAAAAGCCGGAGTTGGTGCGCGCCGTCGGCGCCGCCCATGGGGGGATTCAGTAAAAAGAGCAATAAGTCCGTGCGGCGGTAACGGCGAGCCTCTTTCGGAAGCGTTTGAATAGCAAATGCTTGCCGCAAACCGAAAGACGACATAGAGAAAACTGAGCAAAACGCCTTGATGCAGGCGCATGGAAGTATAGGAATCTCCCAATGTGTCGGATTCAGAAAAAAGGCCGAAAAAAACCATTCATAAAACCTTCACTTGAAACTTTTGCGGAATCCGTTATAATAAAATCGATCGTCACTTGGAAAGGATGAGAGAAAAGGATGAAGAAAAAGGCAATATTCTGTCTGCTGTTGTGCTTTGTGATGCTGACGCCGGTCGTGGCGCTGGCGGCGGGTGAAAACCAGCAGGCGGCGGAAAATATTCTGCAAAACAGCATGGCAGCGACCTTTGCCGTGATCCATACCGGCGATACCAACGGCGTGATGGAAAATAAGGACGGCGCGGTGGGCTTTGCCAAGGTTGCGGGCTTGGCCGACCAGACGGTGGAGGATTATGAAACCCTGCTGCTGGACAGCGGCAACGCGCTGACCGGCGACGGCGGCAAAAACATCAAGGTCATGAATGCGGCAGGGTATACTGCGGCGGCCATCGGCACGCGCGACGCGGCGCTGGGCGTTGACCGTTTGCAGAGCCTCAGCGCCATGGCGGATTTCCCGCTGCTGTGCGCCAACTGGCTGAAGATGGACGGCGATCTGTTCTTTGATCCCTATGCCGTTATCGATGTGGGCAATGTCCGCGTGGGCATCATCGGCCTGATTACGCCCGATATCGCGGAACAGTATCCCGATATCACCGAGGGCTGCAATGTCTACAAGCCCTCCGCAATCGCCAACATCTATTATGATGAAATGCAGGAGGCGGGCTGCAATTACTACATCGCGCTGACGAGCTTCGGCTACGACGGCTCCTACACGCCCCGCGATCTGGGCAAGGACTGCCCCTGGCTGAACCTGATCCTCGACAGCAATACCGGCGAAGCGCTGGAATTGGGTGAACTGGTGGACGGCACCAACGTCATCGTGTTTGATCTGCCGACGGATTTTGCCGCTGTGGGCCGTTTGATCGTCACCACCGGCACAGTCTCCGGCCAGAACACCACTCTGCCGGAAGAGCTGACCGTCAACGATCTCAAGAGCGTCAAGGCAAGCAAGACCGTACAGCAGGTGGTCGATACACCGGAGAGCGAGCTGTTCCCCGTGCAGGAAACCGAGAGCACGGAAGAAACCGCTCAGCCCGCGCAGACGAGCGCAGGCATCCATCTTTCCAGCCAGACGATTTTCCTGCTGAGCTTTGCGGCAATCGTGGTCGTTGTGGTGGTCATCATTCTCGTCATGTCCCGCAAAAAGGCAGGCCCCAAGAAAAAGGACTGATGCAAAGAGCATCGTGACAAAAACAGCCGCAGCAAAATTGAAGTGACCCCCAAAGGTTAGACTAATATTTTCAATACAAATTGTTCAAGCAGCCAAAGGGCTTGCTGTCTGTGAATTGCAGGCAGCAAGCCCTTCAGTTTTGCCTTAATCCTGCGGTTGTTGTAGTCATCCGGATATTCAACGAGTTCCAGTTTGAAATGCTTCATAGACCGAAACTCCTGCAAATACAGCAGTTCACTTTTGAGCAGCCCGAAGAAATTCTCTATCACTGCGTTGTCCGGACAGTTCCCCTTGCGGTTCATGCTGGACGGTGACTGTTTTTGTGCTTTTTTAGAAGTCGAAGGTGAGCGGGTCGTGGCTGGTGCGCTTGCCGCAGTTCATGACATTGAGCGCGGTCATGTCCTCTTCCGCAAGCTCAAAGTCGAATACGTCGATGTTTTCGGCAAGGCGCGCCGGGTTCTTTGATTTAGGGATGGGGATGATTCCCTGCTGGATATTCCAGCGCAGCAGAATCTGCGCCGGGGTTTTGCCGTATTTTTCCGCTATTCTTGGGATATCCTCACCAAAGCGGCCGCGCAGCAGCGGCGCCCAGGCCATCGCGCGGATGCCGTGTTCCCGCAGGAAGTTCAGCAGCGCATCATCATGCAGCAGCGGGGTGTGCTCGATCTGGTCGATCATCGGCGGGATTTCGCAGTGATCCAGCAGATGCCTGAGGTGCGGTGTTTCGAAATTCGATACGCCGATGCTGCGCACCAGCCCTTCGCGGTATGCGGTTTCCAGCGCGCGCCAGGTATCCAGTGTGCGCTCCGGGTTTTGCCCCGGCCAGTGGATCAGGAAGGAGTCGAGATACGGTGTCTGCATCTTGCACAGCGTCTCCCGAATACTTGCCAGCGCGGGGGCGTACCACTGACTGTCGTTGTTGATCTTGCTGATGAGGAATACATCCTCGCGAGGGATGCCCGCATCGCGCAGTGCTTCGCCCAGCGCGGCTTCATTGCCATACATCTGCGCCGTGTCGAACAGGCGATAACCCGCCCGATACGCGGCCTTTACGGCAGCGTTCATTTCGCTGCCCGCCTGCATTTTATAGACGCCCAACCCGATGGCGGGGATGGATACACCGTTGGAAAGTTCCATGGAGAGCCTCCTTTTTATTTGCACGCATTCAGCCGGTATAGGCGCTCTGCGCGGTGTTTTTGAAGTTCTGCTTTTCCAGCCATAACCGCTCTTCCTCCGTTTCCGGCAGGTCGATGCGCTCAATCTTGAAGATGACGGGGCGGGTGCCGTCGTTGCAGCAGGCGATCATCATGCGGTCGTCGTTGGTCCAGTTGTGCATGATGGAGCCGCCTTGCAGCGCGGTGTAGACATAGCGGCTGATCGCGTCCCAGGCTTCCCCGCAGAATCTGCCGTTCATCAGGTGATAAAAATCGTCCCGCTCCGGGGTGCGTTCCAGCAAAAAACGTCGCCCTTTTTGAAAAAGGGACAGGGGCCGGATTTCGGATCGGCCAGATACTGCTGCTGGTATTCGGGGAACACTTTGGTATCGAGCACGGTGATGCGGCATTGATGCTGCATAACAAAAACCTCCTGTAACCTATGCAGAACGAATAAGAACGCCCGAAAAAGAATTTCCGGGCGTTCGGGTAAACGGAAAATCAAAGCTCGGCGGCGATACGGCGCAGCTTGGCCGCCGTTTCCGGGGGCAGGGAGAGATCGGGCAGCCCTTTCGGGTCCACGCCGAAAACGTCTTTGGCGATCATCAGCGCGATGAGGTAGGAACCGGCGGGCGACGCATGGTGGCGGTCGGTGAAATAACGGTCGATCTCCGGGCATTCCGCTTCGGCGCGAGCGAAGGCTTCGCCTGCGCGCGCAACGGGCAGATGCAGCAGACTCCCCGCTTCGCATACCGCGTCGCGCAGCGGAGCCAGGGGCGGCGTGCCTTTAGGCGACTCAAAGTTCATGTAGAGCGCAGCGCGGCTGCCTGCCTCGTCGCACCAGCCCTTGAGCACGGTCACATCGGCCATGTATTGCGCTTTGGAGGGAAAATCGCCGGTCGCTTCCTGGAGAATTACCCAGTCGTAATGCCCGAAGAGTATGTTAAATCGCGTCTGTTCGCTGAGAATATGCCCATGCAGCGTTTCGCCGCCGCGCGTGAGCATCGTCACTTCTACGTCCTTGCCCGCTGCGCGCAGCAGCTCGGCGCAAAGATGAGGCATGTCGTTGAAATAGGTATGGCTGTTGCCGATAAAGAGGATGCGCATGAAAGATGCACTCCTTTCGGATCAGAACTTGTGATGATTCTGCACCGCGTCCACCAGACCCTTGAGATAGGAGGTGAAGAACGCTTCGCAGGTATAGTGCCCGCCCACCATGTCAATCAGGTGATCGTTCATAATGCAGCCGTCGAAGTTCACTTCGTCCAGCGCTTCGATGACGTCCGTCAGGTTGTAATATCCCGCATCGGGGAAAGTCTCGTTAAAGCCGCCCGGCGCATACAGCGGCTGGGTGACGTTGCGGACGTGGAGCTTGAAGAGCTTCTTGCGCTCCGCCAGATATTTGATGAACTCTACCGGTGTGCAGCCCATCAGGTCGCCGCCCTCCAGCCAGCAGCCAACGCACAGGCATACGCCGATGTTGGGGCTGTCTGCGATTTCCAGCGCGCGCTTGTAGCCTTCAAAGTTGCCGAAGATGCAGCGCGGCACGCCCGCCATGGTGTAGACCGGCGGATCATCCGGATGGATGCCGATATAAACCCCGGCGCTCTCCGCCACGGGTTTGACCTTCTTGATAAAATATTCGTAGTTTTCCCAGATTTCGTCTTCGCCGAACACGCGGCCGTGGGACAGCGGCCACTCAAAATCGCCGAAAGCGATGGACCTGTTGGGCGCTTCCAGATCCAAACCGCCTGCTGTTGCACCGCCGCGCACCTCGCGCCGGATATCGCCGCGCCAGATGCCGTTGCCCATGTGGGCGTAGGTTGCGTAATGGATGCCCGCTTCGCCCAGATCGGAGATGTATTGCAGGTAGCGATCGATCATGCGGTCGCGATCGGGAAGTCCCAGCGTCACGGCCGACATATTGTGCAGCTGATAGTTTTGCAGGCGATAAATCTTGAGTCCGCGCTCTTCAAGCTGCTCGCGCACAGCCTTGTAGGTCTTGGCGTTGTGCTCCGGCACGTCGGAGACCATGACCCAATCAACGCCCATCTGCTTGAGAAAGCGGACGCCCTGCTCGTCAAAGTTGTAGCGGCCGTCCTTGCCCAGCGTGATTTCGCCCTCCATCTTGGTGCCGACTTGGATGCCCGGACGCTCATTGTAATAGCCCGGAATGGTCTTCATGGGAATCGACATGTTCTGTACCCCCTGTTTTTTGAAAGTGGTTTTGCGCATAAGGGTTGCCTTTATTATACTGCCCGTGAAGCGCTGCTGACAAGGCGAAATTCAAATCTGATCGCGGAATTCAATGCCGCAGCGCGCCGCGATGTCGTCCAATCCCTGTGCGATCTCCTCCCGGCTGAAGTTCGCATGGGCAAGCGCTTCGTCGCTTAAGAGATTCAGGCGCGAATAGAAGTCCAACGCAGCGCGCAGCCGGACGGATGAGGCGTCAAAGCCGTCAAAGAGAGCATCCTCCGCGGCGTTGATCTCGCTTGAAGCCAGCAGGCGTAAGATCCGCGCGTACCAAACGTCATCGTCTGAATAGCCAGTCTCCTGCTCGGGGAACTCGTAGACCACTTTTTCTTTTCGGAAGAAAATACGCGCCAGCGCCTGCGTCAGCATCTCGATCTGTCGCAAAATGGTGTCCTGCTGGTACATGAAGGCCATTCCTCCTTTTTTATCAACAGTATAACAGAAAGGCGCCTGGGGGAGAAGCGAGGTTTTTCATTGCGTGCAAGGGTGTGTTTATGGTATGATAAAAAGAGATTGCATCGTGTTTTGAAAGGAAGAGACGAAAGCATGAAACTGGTTTTTGCTTCGGATATACACGGTTCGGCCTATTATGCGCGGATGCTGCCGGAGATTGACCGGCGAGAGGCGCCTGAGCGCATCGTGCTGCTGGGCGATTTGCTCTACCACGGCCCGCGCAACGATCTGCCCGCGGAATACAATCCCAAGGAAGTCATTTCGATCCTCAACGGCATGAAGGAGCGCTTCCTCTGCGTGCGCGGCAACTGCGATGCGGAGGTCGATCAGATGGTGCTGGAGTTTCCGATCCTGTCGGATTCGATGGTGCTGTTCTTAAACGGACGCATGGCGTTTGTTACCCATGGTCATCTGTTCAATACACAGAACCCGCCGCCGCTCAATCGCGGCGATTTGCTCATCCATGGGCACACCCATGTGCAGGCCTTTACGCCCTTTGGCAACGACAATCTCTATATCAATCCCGGCTCGACCTCCATCCCAAAGGAGAACAACGAGCACAGCTATATGACCTATGAGGACGGGCTGTTCACCATCAAAACCATGAACGGACGGGAGATTTGTAGCCATAGGATCTGACAGACGCGGGCGGCGGAAAGGGAGGAGGCGGCGCGATGTACAAGCTGATGCTGGTGGATGACGAAGACGAGGTGCGCGAGGGCATTGAGGCGACCGTGGACTTTGAAAGCTGCGGCTTTACGCTGTGCGCGCAGGCAACCGGCGCCATCGACGCCATCGAAAAGGCGGGGCAGTTTCAACCGGATGTGGTGTTCACCGACGTGCATATGCCCTATATGGATGGTATGGAAATGATCTCCCGCCTGCAGGAGATGTATCCCACCATGAAATACATCGTGCTGTCCGGTTACGACGATTTTATCTATGTCAAGCAGGCGCTGCAGCGCCAGGTGCTGGATTATCTGCTCAAACCGCTTTCGGCGCAGGGCATCATGAAGGTGCTGCGCCGCGTCAAGGAGCAGTTGGACGAGCAGGCGCGCCAGCGCGTGGACCTGGAGCACCTGCGGGAAAAAGCCGCGCAGGATGCGCAGCTGGCCCGCCGCGCCGCCATATTGGAATATATCATGGGCGCTTCCGGCGGGGACACCCACGCACTGTGCGCGCGGCCTCAGCTGGCGGAGGACCTGCTTGAATTTCCGCTGTGCGTATCGGCGCTCTCGCTGGAGCGCAGCGAGGAAAACCTCGAAGTGCTGCGCCGTGATTTTGACAGCCAGCCCGCCCTGCTCGACGCCTCGGTGCAGGAGGTGCTCGACGAAGTGCTCAAGCGGCACAGCGGAGAGTATGTTTCCTACCGCGGGCAGTTCATTCTGCTGCTGCCGGGCCGGCAGGACGCGGCGCTGTCGGTCTGCGACGACGCAATCCAGTCGCTGCGGCACTATCTCCACCTGACGGCGACGGCGGGAATTTCCGCAGAGATCACCGGGTATATGAACCTGGGTGAAGGATATCAGAACGCGTTGGCGGCGCTGGATAAACGGCTCATCGGCGGACAGGGGCGCGTCTATGCCGCGAAGAAGACCGATGCCGAAGCGCAGGTGATGGATGCGGAGCTGGGCGAGTGTATTCGCCGCGTCACGGCGTTGTGCCGCAGTGGGCAGAAGGAGGAGATCACCGCCTTTTATGCCGAGTTGGCGCAGCGCATTGCGCACGACGAAATCGGCCCGACCTCCCGCCAAATGATGATGATCCAGCTGCTTTCGGCGATCCTGGATGCGGCGGGGAGGTCCGGCGTGGACATTACGCAGGCGTTTTCCGCTTTCCGGGCGGAGTTGGTGTTCCAACCGGCAGAGCTTTCTGCCGGAATGGATCAGCTCTGCGCCTTGACGCTGTTTGTTGCGGACAGCGTCCGTCAAGAGGTTGCCACCAGTGGATCGGAGATGATCGCGCGGGCGGTGCAGTACGTCCGGCAGAACTACCCGGACAAGGAGCTGTCGCTCGAATCGCTCTGCCAGACCTTCGGCGTGAGTCAGACGCAGTTTTCGCTGCTGTTTAAGCGCGAAACCGGCACCAGCTTTTTGCAGTATCTGCTTGATTTGCGCATCGAAAAGGCGCAGTCGCTTCTGGCGGAAAGCAACCAGAAAATCTATCAGATTGCCGAAGAGACCGGCTTTGGCGACGCGAGCTATTTCAGCTATTGCTTTAAGCAGCGCTGCGGCCTGTCGCCTAAGGAGTTCCGCATACAGAGGGGGACAACCGGATGAAATGGCGCCCTTCCATCCGGCTGGTGATGCCGCTGTGCATGGTAGGCGTGGCGCTGATGGTGATGGTGATAGTCAACGTGATTTATTCCACCACCGCCACGACCATGTTCAGCCAGTTGGGCATGAGCAATACCTTGCAGGCGATGGATCAAGTATCCGAACGTCTGTCGGACTCGATTGGGCAGGTAAAGGATGTGTTGCGCGAGGTCGCCGACGGGATGGAGGATCGCGGCAGCGCGGACAGTCGGCAATTCGACAGCAGTCTACGCTTGTCCGCCGGCGCAATGGAGAATCTTTCGGCGCTGCTGCTGCTCGATGAGTATGGCAATCCCGTGCTCGGTTTGCCCAGCGCAGAGCTCAAAAAGACTTGTCGCCTGACCTCAATGGACTGGTTCAATCAGGCGCGCACAGCGGGTTTGGGGGAGACGGTGTTTTCCCGGCCGCATGTGCAGAACCTTTATCCGGGCGGGTATCCCTGGGTGGTGTCGGTCACGCGCAAGGTGCGCTATTGGCAGGACGATCTTCCCCATACCGGCATCCTGATGGCGGATATGCGTCTGGAGCCGTTGGAGGACATCTGCCGCAGCGTGACGCTGGGTGATACCGGTTATCTCTATATATTGGATGATAGCGGAAACATCATCTATCATCCTGAACAGAAGCTGATGTCGCTGGAGTTGATCTCCGAGGAAAACATCTTACACGAGGATACACAGAGCGAGGACCAGAGCATGGTGCTGGCCCAACCCATCGAGGGTACGAATTGGAAGCTGACCGCCTCCGTCACATCTGACGACGTAGCGAAATATTCGACCGCATTCATCTCCCGCGTGACCTGGGTGGTTATCGCGCTGACGGCGGGCGTGCTGCTGGTGGCGCTGTGGCTGTCGATGCGCATCGTGCAGCCGCTGACCGATATTCAGGTGAGCATGCAGCGCATCGAGCGCAATCTGGATGACAACCGCATGAGTCTGCCCGAAGAGGGCTTTGCCGAATACGCTTCGCTGGCGCATTCCTATAACGTCATGTTGCGCAGAATCCGGGGACTCATGCAGGAGACGGTGGATCGTCAGGAGCAGTTGCGGCGCATGGAGATCGGCGCGCTTCAGGAGCAGATCAATCCCCATTTTCTCTACAACACGCTCGATTCCATCGTTCGAGTGATGGAAACGGGCCGCACGCCGGAGGCCATCGAGATGGTGCAGGCGCTGGCCAAGCTGTTCCGCCTTTCCATCAACAACGGCGATTATTTCCTGACCGTGGAGCAGGAGATGGATTATGCCCGTAACTATCTCACCATTCAACAGGTGCGGTATAAGAAGAGATTCAAATACGAGCTCTATATGGACGAGAGCATCAAGGACTTGTCTTGCCCTAAGATCATCTTGCAGCCGCTGATCGAAAATTCCCTGAAGCACGGCATGAGCGATATGCCGGGCTGTACGCTGATCGTGCGCGCGCGGCAGGAAGGATATAACATTGTGCTGTCCGTTGAGGATGACGGTTTGGGCATCCCGCCGGAGAAACTCAAAAAATTGCAGGAGATGCTGCGTGACGACAGCAACATCATGGTCAAAAAATCCCGCTACGGGATCGGTTTGCGCAACACCAACCGGCGCATCAAGCTTCTTTACGGGAGCGATTATGGGCTGACCATCGAAAGCGAGGTGGAAGAGAGGACATGCGTCACCATCACATTCCCCAAGCATCGGCCCTGATGCTGGTGGTGCTGCTGCTCTTCCTTCCCCTGAGTGGATGCAATCGAAAAGAGCAGACGGCAAGGGTCGCGTTGATCCTTTCCGAAGGCGAAGGGCATTATTGGGAAAACATCGCGGAGGGTGCGCAGACCGCCGCCCAGCGGATGAACGTACAGCTGGAGATCTATCGCCCGGATCGTGAAAGCGGCGTGCTGGCGGAGGATCTGCCAGAAAAAGCGCTGGAGGACGAGATGAACGTGATCATCGCTGCAACGCAGGGCGAAAGAAAGATCATTACCGCACTGGAGGAAACCGGGCTGCCCGTCGTGGCGGTGGGTACGGGGCTGGTGCTGCAGGAAAGAATCTCCACTGTGCTCAACGACGATGTGAAAATGGGCGATAACATGGCAAGGACTCTGGGCAACCGCTTGCAGGAGGGAGATACCGTGCTGTTGCTGACGGACAGCGCAGAAAGTCTCTCCGGCGAAACGGAGCTGCGCCAACGGCTGGAGCAGATGGGCGTAACGGTGCAGGGACGCATCTTTTGCGGCGACAGCCGCGATTGGGCCTACCGGCAGACTCTTCAGCAGCTCTATCTCCTGCCGGATCTGGATGCGATCGTCGTGTTTTCAGCAAAAGCTACGGTGGGCGCGGCGGCAGCGGTGAAATACTTAAGGCGTGATGTTGCCATCGTGGGGACGGACGTTGTGACAGAACTGATCGAGTGCATTGAGGATGGCACGGTTAGCGCGACCATCGTCCGCAACTCCTTTGGGATGGGATATCTCGGCGTTGAATATGCCGCTGAGGCGTTGCGCGGCAATGCGGTGCCGGATGAACGCACGCTTGCCAGCGTGGTGGTCACGCGGGACAATCTGTTCACGGCAGAAATTGAAAAAATCGTTTTTCCATATGAATAAAAAAAGAGAAAGAAGGAATCAACCATGGCTCAACAGACCAATCCGGCGCTCAATTCACTCATCATTTATGAACTGAGCGTAATGAACCTGACGGAAAAACACAACTTTGACGGTGTGATCGACGAACTCGACCGCATCCGCGATCTGGGTGTGGATGTGGTGTGGCTCATGCCCATCCATCCCCGCGGAGAAAAGATGAAGTTCGGCGAGTGCGGCTCTCCCTATTCCGTGCGGGATTTCCGCGCGATCAACCCTGCTTACGGCGACTTCGATTCCTTTGGGCGGCTGGTGAAGGAGGTTCATGCCCGCGGCATGAAGGTCATGCTCGACATCGTCTATAACCACACCTCGCAGGATTCCGTGCTGGTGGAAAACCATCCGGATTATTTCTATCAGGATGCGGACGGCAAGCCCATGTACCGCTTCTGGAACGACGTTTACGATCTGGATTATTCCAACGAAGCGCTTTGCGATTACATGGTCGAAACCGCGCTGATGTGGGCAAAGCTCGGCGTGGACGGCTACCGCTGCGACGTGGCCCCGATGGTGCCTCTGAATTTCTGGAGCCGTGCGCGTGCGGAGATGGACAAGATCAATCCCGATTTCATCTGGCTGGCGGAAACCCATCATTATCCCTTCCTGACCAGGATGCGCGACCGCGGCTGGAATCTGCACAGCGACGCGGAGATGTATCAGGCGTTTGACATCACCTATGACTACGACGTGCACTATTTCTATGAGGATTATCTCAAGGGCAAGGGCACGCTCAAGGAGTATGTGGACGGCCTGAATCGTCAAAAGGCTATGTATCCCATGAACTACATCAAGATGCGCTTCCTCGAAAATCACGATCAGGTGCGCGTCTGCTCGTTGGTGCACACGGACGAACAGCTCCGGATGTGGACGGCGTTCTCCTATTTCCTCAAGGGGCCGGCGCTGATCTATGCGGGGCAGGAGTTCAAGGTGGCCAAGCGCACCGACATGACGAGCAGAGTCGTCTTTGAGCGGCAGGAAGCGCCCTGGCTGGCGGAGCTGCTGCGCGCGCTGCGTCCCATCAAGAAGATGCCCATCGAAACGAGCGGCGCGTTCTTCCTCGACGAACCCAAGCAGGACAGCATCCTGACCGGACATTACGAAATGGGCGACGAACAGCTCTACGGCGTGTTCAACTTCCACCTGGTCACGGGCGAGGCCGACCTGCCCCTGCCGGACGGTGAGTACGAGAACCTGCTGGGCGGCAGCGTCACGGTCAAAAACGGCCGCATCCCCGCGCCGATGACCCCGGTGCTCGTCCACGTCACAAACCACAATCTGGAACAGAAGTCCTTCAAGGAGCACGAGGGCTAAAAACAAAAAAGGGAAGCATTCGGAGATTTCCGAATGCTTCTTCCTTTTGGTTGCTGTTTGCAGGCCGAGATTGTCCATTGCGTGCTCGACGAATCCGGCTTCTCCGCCGTAACGGTTTAGCCCATCGTCCACGCCGTAGAGCACGCGCTTCAAATCCTCACGGTAGAATTCGTCCATGTTCCGGGAGAGTGCCGTCAGGCGGCTGTAAACGGCGTTATCCACCTTCTTGTTCGTTTCGTACTCGATCTGCGGGAACGTGGGAGTCCACGCATCGGCAGAGTAGACCGTGTTCTTCCTGCTTGCCTTCGGGTCAATGGTCGATTTGTCGAAGATCAGGGAGATATCGCCGAAATTGCTGTGCTCCACATCAGAGCGCGTGACCGCAATGCTGGGCATGGGCGCGCCGCCCAGCGCGAGGAACTTTTGCAGTTTCTCTTCCGTCAGGTTGTGGATGGCAAGCAGCGTCCCCTTTTTCTCCACAGGATCTTTCGCGGAAAACTTGACAACGTCAGATGCTTCTGCTACACTGTTTTTAGAAGAAACATCCGAGCGGGTCACCTTCGGCACTGGTCGCCGAAGTGGGAGAAGCTCTTGGATGTTTTTTCCATTTCTGGTATACAGAACATTTCCATCCCGAAGCAGATCAGCAGCATACTCAGAGTTATACGCATCAAACACACTATTGATGTTGTTGTATGCATCAACGCCGCCAGACACATCAATTCTTATAGGAACAATGACAGAATCTCCCGCTTCCGTTTTCCAGTCCGTCCATACAACAATGCTGTTGTCATTCATCTGTTGATGGTCCGTGGTATTCCCTGTAATTGCCATAGGGTAGGTAAGCTGTACCGGCAGCTGCTCAATGACGGCACGGCCCAATGCATGCTTACCGTATGCGCTTTCATTTTTTGAAAGAGCAGCTTTTTTTATGATCTTTTGAGGTATCTGGATAGGATTCGTGGACTTCATATATTCCGCAAGCACTCTGGGCGGCTTGCCGACAAGCACCAGCTCACCGGTCGGCATACTTCCGTTGAGAGCAGAGTCTACTTC
This sequence comes from uncultured Christensenella sp., assembly GCA_905193155.1. Lineage (GTDB taxonomy): Bacteria > Bacillota > Clostridia > Christensenellales > UBA1750 > Spyradocola. The sequence goes on along the minus strand of CAJJNQ010000014.1, from coordinate 28,767 downwards.
CTTGAAATAGCGTGCAAGATTTCTCTCGTCCAGAAGATTGAGCTGTAAAGACTCTTCTCTGGTTGCAGGAGTTATATCGGAGAACTCCTTTCTGGAAAGCATCTGCTTCCCGGTGGTATAACCAGTGGCAGCCGTATCCGCCGCCACCCTGTCGAACACCTCTGCGATGGCGCGCACGTTCTCCGGCGTGAGCGCAGCGTCCTGACTCCAGCTCGCGCTCTGGGTGAGCTGTTTGAAGGTCTCCGCCAGTTCCTTGAAGAACTTGCGAATCTGCTCAAACAGGCTGTGCTCGTTGTTGTACAGATTGCGCACGAACTCTTCGTCCGTCAGCACCGTCGCTGCAGAGTTGGCAACGACTTCCTCTCGCGCCACGTCCTCGGAGTAGCCGAACGTGTCCATCTGGTATTTGACCAGATCATCCACATTCTGCCCATACACAAATGTTAGCACTCTTTACCGATGAGTGCTAAGTTTTGCTTGACATCCATTCTGCAGGTGCTATAATATAATCCGTAGCGAGATTTATATAACTACGCTGACGGAGGTAATTGCAATGAGCATGGAAAAAGGTCAGTTATCCATTCATACGGAAAACTTTTTGCCCATCATCAAGAAATGGTTGTATTCCGATCGGGATATTTTTATAAGAGAGTTGATTTCCAACTGCTGCGATGCGGTGGCCAAGCGCCGCATGGTGGGGCAGATTCCGGACGATTATCAGCCGCGCGTCACCGTGCGCGTGGATAAGGAGCACCGCATTTTGTCCTTTACCGATAACGGCGTCGGCATGACGGCGGAGGAAGTGCGCAAGTATATCAACCAGGTCGCTTTCTCCGGCGCGAACGACTTCATGGAGAAATACAAGGACAGCGGCGAGCAGATTATCGGTCACTTTGGTTTGGGATTCTATTCTGCCTTCATGGTGGCGGATAAGGTCCGCATCGATACGCTGAGCTGTCTGCCCGATGCCAAGGCGGTCTGCTGGGAATCCGACGGCAGCGTCGAATACACGATGGAAGAAACCGAGCGCGAAGAGGTCGGCACCACCGTCACCCTGTACCTCAACAACGAGTCCGACGAGTTCCTGGATGGCAATACGGTCAAATCAACCATCCGCAAGTATTGCTCCTTCATGCCCACGCCCATCTACTGCGAGGTGGTCGAGGACGAGAAAAAGCATGAGCACGATCACGAGGACGGCTGTGAATGCGGCCACGACCACGAGCATGAGGAAAACTGCGAATGCGGCCACGACCATGAGCATGAACACGAGGAAGAAGTTCCCGAAATGCTCAATACGCCCAATCCGCTCTATATGCGTGCGCCGAAGGACTGCACGGACGAGGACTATAAGAAGTTCTACCGCGACACCTTCCATGAGTGGGACGAGCCGCTGTTCTGGATTCACCTCAACGCGGATTATCCGTTCAACCTGCACGGCATTCTGTACTTCCCGCGCCTGAAGAACGAGATTACGAATGAGGGCCAGGTCAAGCTCTACTCCAATCAGGTGTTCATTGCCGATAACATCAAGGAGATCATCCCGGAGTTCCTGCTGCTGCTCAAGGGCGTCGTCGATTGCCCCGACCTGCCGCTGAACGTCTCTCGTTCGTTCCTGCAGAACGACGGCTACGTTCGCAAGCTTTCCGACTACATCACCCGCAAGGTCGCCGATCGCCTGACCGGCATGTTCAAGAACGAGCGCGAGCAGTACGAGTCCTACTGGAAGGACATTCATCCTTTTATCAAGTATGGCTGCATGCGCGACAACAAGTTCTACGACCGCATGAAGGACGCGATTGTCTACAAGACCAGCAAGGGCGAATACGAGACCCTGGCTGAATACCTGGACAAGGCAAAGGACACGCATGAGAACAAGGTGTTCTATGCCGAGGACGAGAACCGTCAGGCCAACACCGTTGGCCTTTACGAGGAGCGCGGCATCGAGGTCGTGGTGATGGGTACGCCCATCGACATCGGCTTTATGCAGTTGATCGAGAGCAAGAACGAAAACGTTCACTTCACCCGCGTGGATGCGGATATTGCCGATGCGCTGCGCGACAGCGATGCCGCCATCGACGCGGACCTGACCAAGAAGCTGGAAGAGATGTTCAAGTGGGCGGTGGACGACATCAACCTCAAGATCCGCATCGAGCCGCTGAAGAACGAGGAGACGCCCGCCGTGCTGCTGTTGGACGAGAACATGCGCCGCTATCAGGAGGCCATGCGCCTGTGGGGCAGCGACGGCATGCCGCAGTTCCCGCTGGAGCGCACGCTGGTGCTCAACTCGCAGCATCCGCTGGTGCAGAACCTGGCTAACCGTCCGCAGGACGACACCGCTAAGGATATCTGCCTGCAACTGACCGATCTGGCCGAAATGGCGCAGCAGTCCCTGCCCGCGGAACGCATGAACGCCTTTATTTCCCGCTCCCTGCGCCTGATGACCGAGCTTGCCACCGAGGAAAAGCCCGAAAACAAGGATGAACTTCCTGTCGAGGAAACGCCTGCGACCGAGCCGGAGCTTCCCGTAGAGGAAAAGCCTGAAGAGGACAAGTAATTCCTGAATCATAAAAAAGAGCTTCCCGTTTTCAACGGGAAGCTCTTTTTGAAGCGCTCAGAACATTAGTCTGGGAAACAATACTAACTATGGCTGTTTACATAGTTCTGAATTCCCTGAGATACTAATTCAGAGTTTGAACCGCCAAATCCACCATTGAACGACTTTTCATCCCAACGAGTTGTTTTTTCAGTAGTATTATAGGATTTCCAATAGGTTATATCGCGATAACTTGTTAGCTGAATAGAACCATTAACACGCACACGATAGGTATAGTTAAAGGTATATGTTTCGACGCGGAGGGCTTGACGATAAGCAAGATATTCTGATGAAGTAAAGACAAGCATAGTGAGAAGAGCACCTGCAATTGATGCGCAAGCAGAAGCACTGATTATTGCTGCTATTGCAGCCATTGTTTGATAAACATCAAATGTCCAATATGCAGTTTCACCATCATATGTCTTAGTATATTTGCGGTATAGATAACCAATAATACCTGGATGTACAGTTAACTCGTCAGTACCAATGAGATAATAACCGTCTCCATAGGGAGAAGAGGACAATCCTGAATTTTCGACAGGTTCATTCCATAAGGAGGAGCGAGTTGAAAACGGAATAACCAGATTAAGTGAATTGGTACTTTGAGCTTTGTGTTGGGTTATTACTGTAAAGCCCATTTCTTTACTAAAACTTGTATTTTGATTATTGAAACTATTACTTTCGTTTGGCAGATCGTAGATTTCACTTTGTACAGTCATGGTTTGCTTATTAGCAACAGCTTGCTGAATTAGCAAACCATCTTTGTACACCTCTGCCTGTGATTCGATTAAGCTTTGATAAATAAGCACATCGAGTCTATTTCCTTCTGGGTTATAAAGGACAAAGTGCTCGGTAGGTGAGAGAGGACAATTCAGTATTGGTAGCGTGTACTGATGGCAAGAGAGAAAGGAATAGTAAGAGAAAGAACGAGAGAAATAACCTTTTTCATACAATAACCGCCTTGTATTTATACTCATTGCGCGCTTAATGAGCATAATTCACTTGGACCGCACATCTCTGATAAAAAGAAGAACGAGCAGAACGACAAAAAAAAGTGTTATTCCAAATGAAATCCAAACAGGTTTGAAAGCTGGAGGATAAAAAAAACCATACCGGGAAAAAATCGAAATTGCGATGGAGATCGTGGATAGAAGAGAGATTCCGATAACAATAAAAAGATCGTGTATAAAATGATTGTTTTGCATGATATAATCTTTCTAAAGAATATTGATATTTTATTTGTCACTTTCAATGTAAATCGTTTTATTTGACTTGTCAATAGGAGAATGATAAAAATCAGGCTAATAGGAATTGCAGTTCTGCGGGCGACGAGGCGATGGTCTGCGCACCGTGCTGAAGCAAAATCTCGCGGCTGCGGAACCCCCAATCCACCGCGATACAGGGGAGGCCGGCGTTGCGCGCCGTTTCTACATCAACCTCGGAATCACCGATGTAGACTGCGTCGGCAGGGGCAGCGGAAAGCGCGCGCAGCACTTCCAGCACCGCGTCGGGCGCAGGCTTGCGGCGCACGCCGGGGCGCTCCCCCACAACGGCGTCGAACAGGCCGGGGAAATAGTGCGCGATCAACTCCTGTACGGCGGAATCGGCCTTGTTGGAGATCACCGCGGTGCGCGCACCCGAGGCTCGCAGCGCGCGAAGCAGTTCCGGTATGCCGTCATAGGGAAGAGTGCGGTCGGCGCAGTGCTCGGCGTAGTCCGCGCGGAAATCGTCAAACACGCGGTCGATCAGCGTAAGGGGCGTGTTTTCTGACACGGCGCGCTCGATCAGCAGCCGGATGCCGTTGCCGACAAAGCGGCGCACTTCCTCTGTACTGCGCGTCGGCAGACCGTTTTTTGCAAGCGCACGGTTGGTGCTGGCCGCTAAATCGTCCAAAGTGTTCAGAATCGTGCCGTCCAGATCAAACAGAATCACAGAATAGCGCATCATGGTTCAAACCTGCTTTGAAACAAAATGAAATACGGATCCGTCGTCGTGCAGCAGATGCGGAATCAGCTCCTGCGGATAGACCGCTGCGCCCTGCGCAAGCTCATCCAGCGGAACCCAGCAAAAGTCCAGATCGATTCGTTCCCCGCCCAGATCATCCCAGCCATGGAATACGCCGTCCAGCGGGATGCTGTCATCCGTCAGCGCTACCTGATAATACAGGCAGAGTTGGTGGCACGGCTTATTGCCCCACGGGAAGAAGATTTCACCGATTGCCAGAAGGCGGCCGACTTCGATGGAAGCGTGCAGTTCTTCCATGTATTCCCGCTTCAGCGTCTCTTCGGTGGTTTCCATCGCGGCAACATGACCGCCGATGATGGAGTAATCGTCACCCTTTGGCCTTTGGAGAAGGATTTTTCTATCGCGGATCAGAACGCCGCCCACACGGTAGGAGAACACGAAGTCATCCTGCTTGAACAAAATATCCATGGTAAAAGCTCCTTCCTTTGAAGAGAAATGGGGGATTAATCGAACAGCGCGCGGATATCCTTGGCGGAAAGGGCGCTGGGCAGCACCTCGCCGGGCGTGACGACCAGATCGATCAGCTCTTTTTTGCGGGTTTGCAGCTCAGAGACCTTTTCCTCAATGGTGTCGTGCGCGATGAGCTTGATGACGTGCACGGCGCGGGTCTGGCCGATGCGGTGCGCGCGGTCGGTTGCCTGATCCTCTACCGCAGGGTTCCACCAGGGGTCATAATGAATGACGGTATCCGCAGCGGTCAGGTTCAGACCGTAACCGCCTGCACGCAGCGAGATCAGGAACACCGGGATGTTGCCTTTATTGAAGGTTTCGGTCAGCGCCATGCGCTCCTGCGGCGGCGTGCTGCCGTCCAGATAGAGCGATTCGATGCCGCTTTCGCTCAGGTGGTCGCGGATAATGCCCAGCATCGAAGTGAATTGTGAGAAAATCAGGATGCGATGCCCGCTTTCCACCTGTTCGCCCACCAGTTCCATCAGTAGCTCCAACTTGCCGCTGCCGCCCTCGTAACCCTCCAGAAACAACGCCGGATGGCAGCAGATCTGGCGCAGACGGGTGATGGCCGCCAGCATCCGGAAATGCGCTTTGTCCCAGCCTTCGTTGCGCACGGTATCGTCCAGTTCCTTTTTGACCTGCGCCAGCGTCGCCAGATAGACGGTTTTCTGCTCGGGCGTGAGTTCCGCCACGATGCGGTGCTCGATTTTTTCCGGCAGTTCGGAGAGCACTTCGCGCTTGAGTCGGCGCATCAGGAAGGGACGGATCTTGCGCGCCAGCAGGTCGCTGTCCGCGCCGTCGCCGTAGCGCTGCATGAAGTCCGCCTGATCCATCAGGTATCCCGGCAGCACAAAGTCGAAGATCGACCAGAGTTCGCCGGGGTGATTTTCCATCGGCGTGCCGGTCAGCGCGAAGCGGGACTGGGCCTGAATGCGCTTGACCGCGCCCGCGCCCACCGACGCGGCATTTTTGATCTGCTGCGCCTCGTCCAGTATGCAGAAGCGGAAGCTGATCTGCTCCAGCCATTCGATGTCGCGGCGAATCTGCGCATAAGAGGCGATGAGCACGTCCACCTTTTCAATATCTTCTGCCTGCTTGCGTCGATCGTCCTTGCCGCCGGAAAGCACCACGGTGCGCATGTGCGGCGTGAACTTCTGAATTTCCGCCTGCCAGTTGTAGACCAGCGAGGTCGGCGCGACCACAAGGCTCGGCATGCAGCCCTGCGTCTCATATCCCCATTGAATCAGCGCCAGCACCTGGATGGTCTTACCCAGACCCATGTCGTCCGCCAGAACGCCGCCCATGCCCAGCCGAGCCAGCGTCTTGAGCCAGGCAAAGCCGCGCTGCTGATAGGGGCGCAGACCCTTGATGGGCGCTTCGCCCTCGTCCGGATGACGGATCGCTTCGGCCAGCGCCGTGACGGAGGCGTCCTGCTCGATGTCCAGCTTGGAGGCTGCCATCAGCTGGGAGAGGTAGACCGCGCGGCAGCGCATCATGTCTACCACGCCGCCCTTGATCTCGCCTACCTCGTCCAGATAGCCCGCCAGCTCCGACCAGCCGTCGTCCGGCAGCAGCGACAGGAAAGAGCCGTCCGTCAGGCGCACGAACTTCTTCTTTTCGCGCAGCGCCTGCAATACGCCGTCGTATTCCTGCGGGTCCACACCGTCGAGCATGAGCTCGAACTGCAAAAGATTTCCGCCCGGCGACATCCGCAGCTTGCCGCGGGGACGCGAGCGCCGCGGGCGCATCCGCAGCAGACTTTCGGAACAATAGACCTCCGCTGTCGATTGCAGCAGCGGCACGCCTTCCTGAAGAAAATTATAGATGGCGTCGCTGCCTGTCAGATAGGCTTCGGATAGGCGTACTTTGAAGCCGTGACGGCCAAGCAGGTCGAGCACCGCGCGCTCTGCCTGCGTATCGCGCAGCAGCAGCACGTTTTCCTGGCGGTCTGCGGGCGGCGAAAAGGGATCGATGCGCGTCTGCCCATAGACAAAGCAGATGCGCGCCACAATATCGCCGCTTACGGTGTCGAGGGTGACGGTGGTGGTCAACTGCTCGGTGACGATGCGCGAGGAGACGGAATCGTCCAGATTCACCTGTGCGACCTCCCGCAGCAGCGGAAGAACCTCGGAGACGAGCTGTTCTCCCTCGGAAAGCGTGAAGCGGCAGCGCTTGACGCCGTCGCGGCTGAAGAACGGGATCAGCGCGTGCTGCTGCGCTGCAGAAAGTCCGACCACATGACCGTTCATCCAGACAAATTGTCCCTCGCGCGTGAGCTTGACGCAGTCGGGGGGCAGACGCGCTTCCAATTCCAGCTCCTTGCCCGCCGAACGCAGCGAGAACATCGCCGGGACGCTGACCGACTGAATGCCGCGCACGGTTGACGTTTCGCCCTCCACGGTGAGCTGGAAAATGCTCTGCGCCAGCATTTGGAACACGCGGCGCAGCTGCTCGTTGGTCAGCGGGAACTGCCGCTCCCGCAGCACGGGCTTGCCCAGCGCCATCTCGCGGGAGGTGATCAATTCCAGTAGATACCGCAGAAGCCGCTCCTGTGCAGGATTGAAGCACTGCCACTGCGGCTCGACCGAAAGTCCCTTGCCGAAGGGAATTTCTTCTCCGGCGGCATAGGATTTGACGAAGGTCGACAGATCCTGCACGACATACATTCTCTTTTGTCCCACGCGCAGGGAAAGGAGTCCTGCCGCGGCGCTCTTTTCCTCCGGAATTTCCACCGTGCACAGAAGCTTGAGCGAAGGCTCCCGCGCGGCAGGCGTTTCAAACCAGGAAAGAACCTGCACGGCGTTTTCGCGGCGAGCCTTGCTCAGCAACACCTGCGTGCGGCCTTCGCGCGAGAGCTCCAAACAAAGCGCGCCGACGTGCGCGCAGACGCGGCGGTGCGCCACGGGCGTTTTGCAGGTGCAGGTGCAGGCGGAAAGCTCCCCGCCGGTAAAGGTCGCCGTCACCGCATAGGTGTAGGGCGCGTCCTCCACCTGTGCGGAAAAGCTGTGCTCACCCTCCACCTTCAGGTTTTTGACTTTGCCGTCGCCCAGCAGCTGACAGGCATATCGATAGGCGCGTTCGTCGCGCGCAATTTTTTTGAGCTCCTCTGGCGTCATGATACAACCCCCAAGGTCGATGTCTTGCGGACCCGGCGCGGATAGACTTGCGTCCAATGTCCAGCCAGTTCTATTTCGACATTTGCCTCTGTGAATCCTGCCGGGGGAAAAATTCTTCGTCCCCCATTTACAGAACGACAACAAAATCAGTATAATAAGAACGGAATCACCTCGGAAAGAAAAATGGGTGGAGGCGGATAAAGATGGACAGAATCGATCAGCTGCTGGAAAGCTATCAGGACGAAATGGTGCAGACCCTGCGCGAATTGGTGCGCATCCCCAGCGTGGACGGAGAGCCCAAAGAGGGAATGCCCTTTGGCGAAAACTGCGCCAAGGTGCTGGATTATGCGCTGAAAAAGGCCGAAAGCTTCGGCTTTGAAACCTTGAATGATGAAAACTATGCCGGCCATGTCGCCTTTGGCGGCGGATCGGGCAGAACGCTGGGCATCCTGGCGCACCTGGACGTGGTGCCGGAGGGTGAAGATTGGGCGGTACCTCCCTATGAGGCGATCGTCAAGGACGGCTATGTCTACGGCCGCGGCTCGACCGACAATAAGTGTTCCTGCGTCTCCTGCCTGTACGCGCTGCGCGCCATCAAGGAGGCCGGTCTGAAGCTCAACGACCGCGTGCTGCTCATTATGGGCTGCAATGAGGAGAGCGGCAGTAAGGATATGGAGCATTATATGTCGCATATCGGGATGCCCGATTACGGCTTCTCGCCCGATTCCGGGTTCCCGGTCTGCTATGCGGAAAAGGGCATTCACCGCATCGCGATGACCGCGGCCTATGAGGGGGAAAGCCCGATTGTGTCGATCGAAGCGGGCAACGCCGTCAACATCGTGCCCAATCGCTGCCACGCCGTGCTACGCGGGACGGAAGAGGATGCGCAGAAGCTGCGCGCGGCGGCCGAAAAGCTGGGAGCATCCTGTAAGACGGATGTGAAGGACGGAAAGATTGAATTTGAAATCGAAGGCAAAGCGGCGCACGGCGCATTCCCCGCAGGCGGGCGCAACGCGGTCAGCCTGATGATGGAAGCGCTCTCCGTGCTCGATCTGGGCGGCGCGCAGAGAGCCGTGCAGATGCTGCGCGATACGCTGGGTGAAAAGGATTGGGACGGTAAAAAACTCAATATTGCGCTGGAGGACGAGCCCTCCGGCCCGCTCACGGTGAACCTTGGCATCCTGCGTGCCGACGATAAGGGAATGCGTGTTGATCTGGACATTCGCCAGCCCGTCACTGCGACGTTTGACGATGTGCTCTCGCGCGTGCGCGGCGTAATAGAAGCGTATGGTGCGAAGGCGGAGAGCACGCATATCTCCGAGCCGCTGTATGTACCCAAGGATTCCGAGCTGGTCACGACTTTGATGAGGGTCTATAAGGAGATCACCGGCAGGGACGATCAGCCGTTCTCGATGGGCGGCGGTACCTATGCCCGCACGATGAAGAACGCGGTGGCCTTCGGCCCGTCGCTGCCCGGCAGCAAGAGCTGCGGTGCGCACGGACCGGACGAGCGCCTGTTCATCGAGGAGATGTTTACGGCCAGCCGCATCTATGCCCGCACGATCCTTGCGCTGGCGGGCGAAAAAGCTTAATCAGGAAAAAGTAAATCGGAAAAGAGAAAACCAATGACCATTGAAAAAGCCTCGGCGACGGATCAGGCGGAAATCCTTGCACTCTATCGTTCGCTGATCGGGCAGCCCGGCTGCACCTGGTGCGAGGAGTACCCGGATGAGGAGATTGTGGCGGAGGATCTGCATAGCGGCGGCTTGTATTGCGCAAGGGAAAACGGAAGCATTGTCGGTGCGGTATCCATTGAGTGGCGGGACGAGGAGGTGGAGCGCTTCGACTGCTGGTCAAAGGAAAACGAACCGGCAGCCTATCTTTCCCGTGTGGCGGTGAGCCGGTCAGCTCAGGGAAAGGGCCTTGCCAAAAAACTGATGCAATGTGCGATGGCAGAGAGGAAAGCACAGGGCATAAAGACAGCGCGCTATCCGGTCGGTCTGGGAAATGAAGCAGCGATGCGCGTCTATCGTGCACTGGCGTTTGATTTTTCCGGCGAAGCGGATGCTTTCGGCCAGCACTGGCTGTGCTACGAAAAGAGACTGTGAGCAAATGAAGAAAGGGGGGGTGCGCATGAGCTTACATGAATCCGGAGAGAACTACCTCGAAACGATTCTGTTGCTGCAAAGACGGAACGGCTTTGTGCGCGCGGTGGACGTCGCCAACGAATTGGGGTATACCAAGGCGTCCATCAGCCGCGCCATGCGCATCCTGCGTGAAAATGGGTATATCCTCATCGCGCATTCCGGACAGATTACATTGACAGAAGCAGGCATGGACAAGGCCTGCGATATTTACGAGCGCCACTGTGTCATTACGCAATTCCTGATGCAGACCTTGCAGCTGGATATGGATGCGGCGGACGCGGACGCCTGCCGCATTGAGCATGTCGTCAGCGAGGAAACCTTTGAGCGCATCCGCGAATACGTCAAGCGTGAAGCGCGGCTGTTGTGAATGAGTCGTTGGGGCGTGGTGTTCCCACCCTTCCGTCGGCTCGCCTGCGCCGAGCCGCCACCTCCCCTCAAGGGGAGGCTTTGAATCTGCGTAGTTCGGAGACGGTGTTTTCACCGTCTCTTTTTGTATTTCCCGTGCGGCAGAAAAGAGCTGTCTGTCCGCTCCCCGTGCGGAGGTGGGAGCAGGGGGTGCAGGGGGGCCGCTTAAGGCCCCCCGCCCATCGGAGGGCGAGCAAAGCGAGCCTGGAGCCCGAGCGTTTGGCAGAGCCAATAAGCCGGGCGAAACACCGGCACGCCGAATGGCGTGACGGCGCGAAGCAAGGAGGGCCGCTCAAGGCCCCCGCCTACCGGAGGGCGCTGCGGCACGGAAATAGAAAAATACATGGCACAGTGGCACATGCGGCGGGTTTGTGATATACTAAACTATAATGCCCGTGGTATGTCATTCGGGCAGGAAAACTTCGCGAGTCAAGGGAGGAGTGCGGCAGATGACGGAAAAGAGAGTGCTCTCTTTCCAGCCGGAATCCGGCTTTTACCATAAACGCGCCATCAAATCCATCGACAAGGCGGATTTCACCGCCGCGCTGAAAAATCTGCGTAAAGCCGTGGAGATGGAGCCCGATAATCTTACCTATAAAATGGATTTAGCCGATACCTATGCCCGCATGGGACTTTATGAGCGCAGTAATCTGGAATTGCAGCTGATGCTTCATCGCAAAGAGATGCCCAGCGAGGCGCTGTTTGGCATGGCGAGCAACTATATGGCGCTGGGGGATTACGATCAGGCCGAAAACCTCTATCGTACCTATGAAAAGGTGGAGCCGGACGGCGAATTCGTCCCGCAGGCGGACGATGCGCTGACTTATATCGCCCAGTGCGATTACGATACGCCGCTGGATCGGGAGCTGGACGAGCTTTCGATGGACGGCAAGGCAGCGCTGGATGCGGGCGACATCGGCCATGCGATCGACTGTCTGCAAAAGGCGCTGGAGAAAGATCCCACCATGCTCTATGTCCGCAACAATCTGGCGGTGGCCTATTATTGCCTGGGCGACATGGACAAGGCGTGGGAACAATTGGATCAGGTGCTGGATACCGATCCGATGGACGTTCACGGGCGGTGCAATGAGTCCATGTTCCTGCTGGCGGACGGCCAAAAGGAGGAAGCCGCGCAGGCTGTGCGCAAGCTGCGGCTGGAGCAGATTGAAGAGATCGACGAGCTGTTCAAATACTGCCTGGCGCTGGCGGATGTGGATCTGGATGAGGAGCTTGCGCAGGCGCTGAAGAAGATGTTCCTCTCCTGCCCGTATGATATCTCCATGCTGTTCCTTTGGGGCGCGTGCTTGTATAACCTTGGGCGCTATCCCGAGAGCGTGCGCGCGTTTGAAAAGGTGTTGCTGATTGACCCCGACAGCCTGATGGCTGCGTGGGGATTCAAGCTGGCCTCTGCGGCCGTGCGCGACGGAACGCCGCCGCAGAATCGCATTCCTTATACTTATGACCTGACAGATGAAATGAACGGCGAGGTCGAAGCACAGATGGAGCAGCTGACCCGGATGACGCCCGAACAGGTGCGGGAGGCGCTGAACGACGAGCATGTCCGCCTGCTGCTGCACGCTGCGCTGATGGGAACTGATCAGCAGGTCAGCCAGGCGGTGTTGCTGCTGGGCTACGGCGGCGGAAGCGTCGCGGAGCGTCTGCTGCGTGAAGTGCTGCTCTCGCCCACGCACAATATGCTCATCAAGCAGATGACGCTGGAAGCCCTGCACACCATGCGGGCGTCGGAGCCGTTTTACGCCCTGCGGGACGGCAAGCTCGTGCTGCTGCGCACCAAGCCTATCGACGTTACCGGCGCAATGCCCGAAAGCTACCTGCGCGTGCTGCGCCAGGCAGTGGAGCGCGTGGGGAAAAACTGCACCGGGCATGAGCAGGAGGCGGCAGAGTTCGTCATCGGATTGTGGATGGGCTATCTGCTCCATGTGGAGGAAGGAAAGCCCTCCCGCATCACCAAGGAAGCCGGCTGGGCAGCCGCGCTGGAAGGCGCTTTCCGTGAAAGCCGCGGAGAAGAAGTGGACTGGAAAGCGCTGGCGCAGGAGAGCGGCATTGCACTGCGGACAATGGAAGCACGAAGAAAAAAGCTGCGCGAAGCAAAGAAGATATTGGACGAGGAAAACGGCCAGTCGAATCAATAAAAGAGGTAAAAGAACATGAACTGCGTGGATTTTGACAAGCATTTTCAGACCTATCTGCGGCAGTGGACGCAGCAGAACATGGGCAGGTTCAAAAACGTGGACGAGATGGAGGCTGAGGTTCCGGAGGTCTACCTACGTTGGCTCAACGAACCCTGCGATTGGCTCAGCGGCCGCACGCCCGGCGATTACTTTGAGCAGTTTGACGACGCAAAGTTCCTGTGCAAATGGCTGAGCGATTACGTCAAGAAGAAGGTGCCGGTGCCGGATCAGCTGATGGAGCGCATCACGGCGCTGGGCGAGGAGAGCGTGCCGGAGCTGATCGCCATTGCCGGGCGCAAGGAAGCCAGCAACGAGGTGCGCATGACCGCCATCGGCCTGCTGCGCGAGATGGAATGCGAGCAGCCGATGGAGATGTACATCTCCTGGCTGGGCAGCGGCGAGTTTGACGAATTGTGCGAAAACGCCGCCGAATCTCTCAAGAACATGGGCGGCAAGGTGATCGAGCCGCTGCTTCAGGCGTATGAAACCGCCAACGCCGCGGCGCGCGAGTGCATTGCGGATATTCTCTGCGATTACCCGACGGAAAAGCGCGTGCTGCCGCTGCTGCTGGAACTGATGGATTCTTCTTCCAACACGGCGCTGATCGCTTCCTATATTGCCAAGTTCGGCGACCCGGATGCGCTGCCGCGCATGAAGCAGGCGCTGGAGGATCCGGCGATCAACTATCTGGACTATGTGGAAATCGCCAACGCCGTGCGCGCGCTGGGCGGCGAAGTGACCTCCGAGCGCACCTTTGACGGCGATCCTTACTACGAATCCATGAAGAAGCTGGGCTGACCGGCGGGAATGAGAAGAAACGGAGCATTTCATGAAGAAAACCTATCATCTGGGCGCGACGGCGGCTTTCGGGCTGGAGGGCGTGGTGGCCAACGAACTCAAGCGCATGGGCTTTGACGCAAAGGGCTTTCACGGCGGCGCGACCTTTGACGGCACGCTGGAGGACGCCTTCCGAGCCAACCTCTGGCTGCGCGCCGCTGACCGCGTGTTGCTCTACTTCGGCCGATTCAAGGCGGTGACGTTTGACAGCCTTTTTGAGCAGATCAAAGTGCTGCCGTGGGAAGAGCTGTTGCCGCGCAATGCGGAGGTCTATGTCACCGGCGCTTGCGCGCGCTCCCAGCTGATGTCGGTCAGCGATGTGCAGTCCATCGCCAAGAAAGCCATTGTAGAGCGCATGAAGAAGGCTTACAGCCTGAACTGGCTGCCGGAGGATGGCGCGCGCTATCATATCGACGTGCATATCCATCAGGATGAAGCGGCGGTGTCGCTTGATACCAGCGGCGCAGGGCTTTCCCGCCGCGGCTACCGCACGCTCAATGCCGAGGCGCCGCTGCGCGAGACGCTGGCCGCTGCGATGCTGATGACCTCTCCCTGGCGGCCCTGGCTGCCGTTTTACGACCCCATGTGCGGTTCCGGCACGCTGCCCATTGAAGCGGCGATGATTGCGTTGGACCGTGCGCCGGGGCTCAAGCGCAGCTTCGATATGGAAAAATGGGACTGTGTGGACAAAGCTGCATTGGACGAGATTCGCAGAGAAGCGCAGGAGCGCTTTGAAAGGGCGAAGGCAGAAAGAAATGTCGAGATTTACGGTTCCGACATCGATTCGCGCGTGCTGAATCTGGCACTGGCGCACCGCGCACAGGCAGGACTCAACGACGTGATTCATTTTGAGAAAAAAGCGCTCAAGGATGCGCAGCTGCCCGCGGAGCGCGGCGCGGTCGTGACCAACCCACCTTATGGCGAGCGCTTGGGCGATGCGCGTGCGGCAGAGCAGATTTATCGTGAACTGGGGATGCTGATGCGCGGTCATGATGACTGGACGCTGACGGCGATTACGTCCAGCCGGGACTTTGAAAAGGCGTACGGCAAGCGCTGCACCAAGCGCCGCCGCGTCTACAACGGCCGCATCGAGTGCGAGATCCTGAGCTACATGCCGCACTCCGACCGCGTGGCCAAGGAGCGCAAAGGCTTGTCCGAAAAGCGCGATGAGCGTTCTGATCGCCGCAAAAATGGATAAAACAAAAAGCGCTTTGAAGAAACTGAAGCGCTCCCATCAAGAGCTTGCAGCCTGTGAATCGTGGGCTGCAAGCTCTTTTGATTAATATGTGAAACAGCGCTTGAACAATTAAAGGGTCTTCCGAATCGAACAGATTCGGAAGACCCTTTAGGTTGGAATGTCAGGCGGGAAAGTGAAGGGTGAAGGCGGTGTCGGTTTCGGCACGGCTTTCCACCGTGACGCGGCCGCCGAAGGAGCGGACGATGGTATCAAGAATCGAAAGCCCCAGGCCGTAGCCACCCGCATCGCGATCACGGGAGAAATCTGCACGATAGAAGCGCTCGAAGAGGTGCGGCAGCGCTTCCGGCGGGATAGGATTGCCGGTGTTGCGCACGGTGAGCAGGAGCTTGCTCTGCTCCTTTTTCAGTTCCACCGTGATGCGGCCCTTGGGGCCTGCGTATTTGCAGGCATTGTCCAGCAGGATGCCCACCGCCTGACGCAGCTGCGCTTCGTTGCCCTGCACGGTGAGGTTCGGCTCGATGTCGCTTTCCAGCGTCAGTCCGCGCTCAAAGGCGACCGATTCAAACGGCAGCACCGCGCTCCAAACCGTGTCGCTCAGGGAGATCTCGCTCAAAGGCGCTTGAATGCGGTCGGCGTCTGCCTTGGCCAGGAAGAGCAGATCGTCCACCAGCTTCTTCATGCGCAGCCCTTCTTCCTTGGTGTTTTCCAGCCATTTGCGCTGGGAGCGGACGGTGGAATCGGGGTTGGAGAGCGTCAGCTGCGTGTTGGCCAGAATCACGGTCAGCGGGGTTTTGAGCTCGTGGGAAGCGTCGGCGACGAACTGACGCTGCTGATCCCACGCGCGCTCCACCGGACGCAGCGCCCAACAGGACAGATAAAGGCTGATCACCAGCAGCGCCGCAAGGCTGGGAACCAGCACCAACGCGCAGGTGACGGCCAGCTGCCGCAGCATGAACCAATCGCCGGTGCGGTCGGCAAAGGCGATGCGGGTTCCGCTGCTTTTTTCGGCAATCCGAAAGGAAAGCGAGAGATCGCGCAGCGTGCCCTCGGTTTTGCCGGTGGCCAGCGCCGCCTGCACGGCGGTTTCCGCATCCTCGTCCAGCAGCGTCAGATTGGTGCGGGAGACGGATTCGATTTCGCCCTCGTCGCTCAGCTGCACCACGAAAAACGATCTGCTGCGCGGCGCGTCAAAGCCGTCCGGCTTGAGGGGCGGCTTCTGTCCGTCCGTCGGGAAGCGGGGCGCGACGGCAGAATCCGGATTGCGGTCGGAAAGGGCGAAATCCAGCGTCTCCGCGCAGATGGTCTCCTGGTGCCGCACGGTGGTGATGAGCAGGCCGCACACCAGCGTCAGCAGCACCAGCCCCACCATGCCCATGCTGATGCAGATAAATTTGCGGCGGAGCTTGCGGATCATGCGGTTTCCTCCAATCGATAACCCACCTTGCGCAGGGTGTTGATGGAGGTGTGCGAGCCTAAATAGAACAACTTCTTGCGCAGAAAGGAGATATAGGCCTCCACATTGTTGTCCTCTGCGTCGGAAGCCGCGCCCCAAACGCGCGTGAGCAGCTCTTCCTTCGGCACGACCGCCCGCGGCGCGCTCATCAGCAGCCGCATCACTTCAAATTCCTTGAAGCCCAAATGCACGCTCTTGCTGCCGCAGAGCAGGTCACAGGAGGAAAGGTTCAGCGTCAGGTCCGCAAATTTTGCCTCGTCCAGCTGCACGTCGCCCTGTCGGCGAGAAAGCGCCCGCACCCGCGCCAGCAGTTCTTCCGGCGCAAAGGGCTTGGTCATATAGTCGTCCGCACCGCTGTCCAGCCCCGTAACCTTGCTGCTCAGCTCATCGCGCGCGGTCAGCATCAGCACCGGTGTGCGCACGTTCTGCCGCCGCAGCTCATGCGCCACTTCAAAGCCGTTCATCTTCGGCAGCATGACGTCCAGCACGATCACATCGTATTGTCCGCTGAGCGCGTAATCCAGTCCGTCCTGCCCGTTGAACACCACGTCGGCGCTGTATTTCTGTTCTTCCATAATCGCGCCCAGCGCTTCGGCCAGGCGGCGTTCGTCCTCTACAATCAGGATCCGCATGAAAAAGCCCCCCTTTTTCCGCTCTTTGCTTCCATTATAGAAGCGGAAATGACCTTTGTCACCATTTTACGCGGCAAAGCTGAAAACAGTCTGAAAAAAATCGCTTCGGTTTTTTTAAGAGTAATTTCAGCTTTGCGTTGTATGATAACGCCATCAAATCCGATGAGGAAAGGAGCGACGCACATGGCACAGGAAGTCTTCGCACGGATTGAGAAAAAGTTCCTGCTCCGCCCGGAGCAATACAAGGCGCTGCGCGCCGTGTTCGATGAAAAAATGGCGCAGGACGCCTACGGCCGGCACACGATCCTCAACATTTATCTGGACACGCCGGATTACGAGCTGACGCGCGAGAGCATTGAAAAGCCTATTTATAAAGAAAAGGTGCGGCTGCGCGCTTATGGTATGCCCAAGGAAGACGATAAGATCTTTTTGGAGATCAAGAAAAAATACAAAGGCGTGGTCTACAAGCGGCGCGCCGAAATGACGCTCCGTCAGGCGCGGGAATATTTAAGCGGGGGCGAGAAGCCGCCGCAGGACTCCCAGATTCTGCGGGAGATCGACTACACGCTGAAGTTCCACGACATTCACCCGATGGTCTGCCTGTGCTATGAACGGGTCGCGCTTTACGGAAAGGAAAATCCCGACCTGCGCATCACGTTCGATACCGGCATCCGCTTCCGCACGGATGAGCTGGATCTGGGCGCGGGAGCGCGGGGGCAAAACCTGCTGCCACCCGGAGGCGTGCTGATGGAGATCAAGATTCCCGGCGCGATGCCCCTCTGGATGGCGCGGGCGCTGGACGAAATGAACATCCGCCAGACGTCGTTTTCCAAGATCGGCACGGCGTATACGAACTTTATTTATGAGAAAGAATGGGGAGAAGCAAGATCATGCTGCAAAGTATCTTAGAGGGGATTTCTCAAAGCGCGGCAAGCGTCACGACGGCGGAGTTTTTCTGGTGTACTGCTGCGTCGCTTGTGCTGGGCGTGCTGGCTGCGCTGCTGTTTATGTTCCGGAATGAGGAGTATTCACCTTCCCTTGCCGTAACGCTGGCGCTGCTGCCGCTGGTGGTGCAGGTGGTAATCCTGCTGGTCAACGGCAACCTCGGCGCGGGGGTTGCCGTGATGGGCGCGTTCTCGCTGGTGCGGTTCCGTTCCGCAGCGGGTTCGGCGCGGGAGATCGCCGCGATCTTCCTCGCGATGGCGATTGGGCTGTGCACCGGCATGGGCTATATCGGTATTGCGGCGATTCTGCTGGCGGTTTACGCCGCGGCGAGCTTGACGCTGAACGCGATGCGCTTCGGCGAAAAGCGACGCCCCGCGCAGATTTTACACATCACCATTCCGGAATCGCTGGATTACGACGGCGTGTTTGACGAGACGCTGGAGACATACACGAAAAAGCATGAGTTGAGCCGTGTGCGCACCGTCAACATGGGTGCGCTGTATGAACTGGAATACCGCGTGACGCTAAAGGACGAGGCGCAGCAGAAGGCGTTTCTCGACGAGCTGCGCTGCCGCAACGGCAATCTGCGCATCAGCCTCGGCCGCCCGGTGAGCAGCAAAGACGAGCTGTAATAAGGTTTTTGATAAAATGATGAAAGGAGAGATCCTTATGATGATAAAAAACGCAAAGCAGAAACTCCTGGCGCTGGCAACGGCGCTGACGCTGACCCTGACGATGGCGGGCTGCACCGCGCAGTCCACGCAGGAAACGGAGTCGGCAGAACCGCAGCAGACGCAGGAGGTACAGCAGACGGAAAACGCGGCGGGCGGCACCGAAAATGTCGAAATCCCGGACGCGGAGGAAGAGGTTGCGGCATTTGACCCCGAATATTCCGACCGCGATAAATCGGGCGCTTGGGACGAGAGCGAGGCCGTGAGCATCGCGCTTTCCGACGGCGGCAGCACAATCTCCGGCGAGGGCGCAGAGGTCAGCGACAACGTCGTGACCGTCACCCAAGCGGGTGTGTATGTGCTGAGCGGGTCGCTGAGCAACGGACGCATTGTGGTGGAAGCGGGCGATGAGGACAAGGTACAGGTCGTGCTCTCCGGCGCAAGCATTACCAGCAGCGATGGCCCGGCGATCTGGGTCAAATCCGCCGATAAGGTGTTCCTGACGCTGGCAGAAGGCACGGAGAACGCACTGGCGGACGGCGAAACCTATGCCGCAGAGGACGATGCAAACGCCTGCGTTTGGGCGGAATGCGACCTGACGATCAACGGCAGCGGCAAGCTGAAGGTACAGGGCAACGACAAGCGCGGCATTTCCAGCAAGGATGAACTGATCATCACGGGCGGCAACATCACGGTCAATGCGGTGGACGACGGTCTGCGCGGCAAGGACGGCGTGGGCATCTGCAGCGGCACGATTGACATCACTGCGGGCGGCGACGGCATCAAGGCCGACAGGGAAGACACTGAAGGCAAGGGCTGGATCTCCATCGACGGCGGTGAAGTGACCGTGAACGCTGAACAGGACGGCTTGCAGGCAGAAAGCGCCTTGCAGGTCACGGACGGCACGCTGAACGTCACGGCGGGCGGCGGCTCCGTAAACGCGGAAGCGCACGGTCGGGGCGACTGGGGCGGATTCCCCGGCGGTGTTGGCAGCGGAGACAGAAAGACGCCGCCTGACGGTAACGGCGCACAGAGCGATTCGGGTGCAAATGCTTCTGCCGATTCCGCTGCGTCGGGCAGCAAGCCGGAAAAACCGCCGCGCAGCGAACAGCCTGCACAGAACGGAGGAAACGCGGCAAACGACAATGCGGGCATGACCACTGAAGCGGCAGCGAGCGAAACGGCAACCGATACAACCGTTTCCGTCAGCACCAAGGGCTTGAAATCCGGCGGCACGCTGCTGATCTCCGGCGGCGCGGTCACGGTAGACAGCGCGGATGACAGTATCCATGCGGGCAGCAAGATCACCCTTTCGGGCGGCACGCTTACCCTGGCTTCCGGCGACGACGGCGTGCATTCCGACGACGCGCTGGTGATTTCCGGCGGCAGCATCGAGATCACGGCGTGCTATGAGGGACTGGAGGGCAGCACCATCGACCTGACGGGCGGCGACGTTCGCCTGACCGCCAGCGACGACGGGCTCAACGCGACCGATGCATCCAACGATGACAACAGCGACAGCGGCTTCCGTCCCAACGATTTTGAAGCGGTCGAAGGTGTGTATATCGCGGTGCGCGGCGGCACACTCTGGGTGGACGCTTCCGGCGACGGCCTGGATTCCAACGGCAGCCTGTATGTCACCGGCGGCACGGTGACGGTCTGCGGCCCGACCTCCGGCGGCGACGGCGCGCTCGACTACTCGGGCGACGGCATAATTACGGGCGGCACGGTGGTGGCGCTCGGTTCGCAGAGCATGGCGCAGAACTTCAACGCGAATTCCACGCAGGCCAGCGTGCTGGTGAACTTCGACAATGCGATTGCGGCAGGCGCGGTCGTCACGGTACAGGATAAGGACGGAAACGAAATCCTCCGCGTCACCGGCACCAAGCAGGCGCAGTGCATGGTGATTTCCTCGCCGGATCTGGCCGTGGGCAAGACCTACACGATTCTGGCGGACGGAGAGCAGGTTACGACCTTCGAGGCGGCCATGAGCACCAAAGCCGCTGCCCGGAAGCGATGGAACTGAGCCCCCGGAGCTTCCGGACGGCGCGGAGATGCCGGAACTTCCGAACGGCCCGCAGCACCCGGAAAAGGCGGACGGTCAGTCCGGCGGTGCACCGCAGGAGAGCGAAAGCACGGATCAAATGTAATAAATAAAAGAGAGGGCGCGGGAGATTCTCCCGCGCCCTCTCTTTTGTGTTGGGTGGATAAATCAAACGCTGCCTTCTACGATAGAGAAAAGGGAGGGGGTGCCCGCATGGAGATGAATCTGGACGGAATTACGGTGAAGCTGGAAATTCGCGGCTATACGAAATATGACCGCGAAAGCGAGGAGGAACCGCGCTGGTGGAGGCTGGATTTTTTCTTTATCTCCCAACCCTGGCTGCGCTATAAGCGGCAGGATGACGAAGTGCTGACCAATGAAGAGGTGGAAGCGCTGGCGGAGCATCTGGAACGCCTTTTGAACGGGCGGATGGCGGAGCCGACAGAGCTTGAATGCATCGAGCCGGACTTCTGCTTTCAGTTTGAACCGGAGGAGGACGTCCGGCAGAATCCGCGCGTGCTGTACGTCAAGCCCGGAAACGAGTGGGCGGATATTCTCATGCGGTGGCAGGTGTATTTCTGGCACGACGGGTTGACGGACAATCATCTATCCGTGACGCTGGACCGGGCGGATATGGAAAAGCTGTATGCGTATCTGCAAACGGTGATCAGTGCGAGAGCGTAAAAAAGCCGTCCTCTTCTCGGAAAAAAGAGAAGAGGACGACTTTTTTGGGATAGAGAAAAGAGGTCAGGAAAGCAGCTGCTTGGTTTCCCACTTGCCGGAGAAATAGCGCCAGACGAACAGCGCAGCGCGCACGACCCAATCCATGGTCATGGCGATCCATACGCCCTTGAGCCCCAGACCGCACCACAGCGCGAGCACATAGGAAAACAGGATGCGGCACAGCCACATCGAAATGATGGAGACCGTCATGGTGAAGCGCACGTCGTTGGCGGCGCGCAGTATGTTGGGCAGCGCAAACGACGCCGGCCAGATCAGAATGCCGCACGCGCCATGGTAGAGTCCCAGCCAGACGGCCAGATCAAAGGTTTCCTGCGAGGGGTTGTAGAGCTTGACGATGGGCACGATCAGCGCCGAGAGCAGGATACAGATCGCGGTCATGCTGATGTAGGTGATGATCATCAGCCGTTTGGCATAGTAGCGGGCCTGCTTGTAATCCTTGGCGCCGACGCAGCGGCCGATGACGGTAATCATTGCAAGACCCATGGCCGAGCCGGGGATACACTCGAACTGCGCCAGGTTGTTGGCGATGGCGTTTGCCGTGATGGCGGAGGTGCCGAACAGCGCGATCAGCGAGGAAACCAGCACCTTGCCCACCTGGAACATGCCGTTTTCCAGTCCGTTGGGCACGCCGATGTGCAGGATACTGCGCACCATCGGCCAATCAAAGCGATAGCGGAAGAGATGCCCGATAAAGATGAGGTTGTGCCGGTTGCGCAGCAGCACCATCATGACGACAGCGCCCAGGATGCGGGAAACCAGAGAGGCAAGCCCTGCGCCCGCAACGCCCATATTGAACACATAGATCAAAATTGCATTGCCGGAGATGTTGACCAGGTTCATTGCGATGGAAGTCATCATCGAAACCCTGGAATTGGACATAGAACGGAACAGCGCCGCGCCGGCGTTGTAAATCGCCAGTGCAGGATAGGACAGCGCGGAGAGCCAGAAATAGGTTTCGGCATTGCGCATCACGTCCGGCTCTACGGCGCCGAAGATCAGCGACAGCAGGTGTTTGCCGCCCAGCATGGCCAGACTGCCCACCAGAATTGAAATTGCCGCACAGGCGTAGACCAGCTGCTTGGCCGCGCCGCAGGCGTTTTCCCGATCCTGACGGCCCAGATATTGGGAAGCCACGACCGCGCCGCCCGTGGCCAGCGCCGAGAAAATCTGGATCAGCAGGATGTTCAGGCTGTCCACCAGCGAAATGCCGGAAACCGCCGCCTCACCCACATTGGCCACCATCATGGTGTCCGCCATGCCGATGGTCACTGCCAGCAGCTGCTCGATCACCAGCGGCACGATCAGCTTGCGCAGATCCTCCTTTGAAAACAGCATGGATTGCTTCAACCTCCGACAAAATTTATTCATATTGTTCTATTGTGCGTCAATTTGTGTTAAGATGCAAGTACAGTCACGTTAATACGGCATTGGACGCCGGACAGGAGTGAAAACAATGAGAAGTCAGGATGTAAGAAAGCTTGCGCCGGAGATGGATCCGCTGCGCATGGGTATGGGATGGACGGAAGAGGATCTGGAAAAGCCGCAGATCCTCGTGGAATCGACCTTTGGGGACAGCCACCCCGGCTCGGCGCATCTGTTTGAACTGGTGAATCTTGCTGCGCAGGGCGTTCAAAAGGCGGGTGGAAAGGCTGCGCGATATTTTGCAACCGACATCTGCGACGGCATGGCCCAGGGGCATGACGGCATCAATTATTCCCTCGCGTCCCGCGACGCGATCTGCAACCTGATTGAAATCCATGAGCGCGCCACCACCTTTGACGCAGGCGTGTTCATCGCCAGCTGCGACAAGGCCGTACCCGCGCACCTGATGGCGATCGGCCGAACCAATCTGCCCACGGTCATGGTCACGGGCGGCGTGATGGATGCGGGTCCCGGTCTGCTGACACTGGAGCAGATCGGCATGTATTCCGCGATGTGCGCGCGCGGCGAG
Source organism: uncultured Christensenella sp. (assembly GCA_905193155.1). Taxonomy (GTDB): domain Bacteria; phylum Bacillota; class Clostridia; order Christensenellales; family UBA1750; genus Spyradocola. The sequence goes on along the minus strand of CAJJNQ010000014.1, from coordinate 5,361 downwards.
ATCTCGGAGGAGAAGTTCAAGTGGTACAAGCACCATGCCTGTCCTTCCTGCGGGGCGTGCTCGTTTATGGGCACGGCTTCCACCATGCAGATCATGGCGGAATCGCTGGGACTGATGCTGCCCGGCACGGCGCTGCTGCCCGCCATGTGCGAGGATCTGCGCACGGCGGCGGAGCGAGCGGGCAGGCAAGCCATGTTCCTGGCCGAAAAGAATCTGCGCCCCCACGACATGGTGACGATGGAAAGCTTTGAAAACGCCATCATGGTGCACGCGGCGATCTCCGGCTCCACCAATGCGCTGATGCACATCCCCGCCATTGCGCACGAATTCGGCATCGATTTGGATGCGGATACCTTTGACCGGATGCACCGCGGCGCGCACTATCTGCTCGACATCCGGCCGGCGGGGCGCTTCCCGGCGCAGTATTTCTATTACGCAGGCGGTGTGCCGCGCGTGATGGAGGAGATCAAGTCCATGCTGCATCTGGACGCGATGACCGTCACCGGCAAGACGCTGGGAGAAAATCTCGAAGAGCTTCAGAAGAGCGGATACTACGAAAAGTGCGATGAATATCTGAAAAAGACCGGCCTTGCGCGCACGGACGTGATTCGTTCCTTTGAAAAGCCCATCGGGTCGGACGGCACCATCGCCGTACTGCGCGGCAACCTTGCGCCGGAGGGCGCGGTCATCAAGCACAGCGCCGTGCCCAAGAAAATGCACCATGCGTTGTTGCGCGCCCGTCCCTTTGACTGCGAAGAGGACGCGATCGACGCGATTCTCAAGCATAGAATTCAGCCGGGCGACGCGGTGTTCATCCGCTACGAAGGGCCGCGCGGCAGCGGCATGCCCGAGATGTTCTATACCACCGAGGCGATCTCGTCCGACCCGGAGCTTTCTGCGTCCATCGCCCTGATTACGGACGGCCGTTTCTCCGGCGCGTCCAAGGGCCCGGCGATCGGCCACGTCTCTCCCGAGGCGGCGCAGGGCGGCCCCATCGCGCTGGTGGAAGAGGGCGATTTGATCCTGATCGACGTCAAAACCCGCAAGCTGGAAATCGTAGGTGTTGCCGGTGAAGAAAAGACGCCCGAAGAGATTGATACAATCCTGAAAGAGCGCAAAAAGGCGTGGAAGAAGCGCCCCAGCCGCTACAACAGCGGCGTGCTGTCGGTCTATACGCGTCTGGCGGCCTCGCCTATGAAGGGCGGCATGACCGAACCGCCGGCGGATGATTGATCTTAACAATCAAGGGGTATACTGGAAACAGAAAGAGAAAAACGCTCCCGCAGGGGAACGATTTGCGGAGGAAGTCAACATGGATCAGGAAAGATTAAAGCGCGTGGACAGCGTGCTGGAGGAAGCTGTTCGCACGGGCGAAGTTGCGGGCTGCAACGCCCTGGTACTCAAGGACGGGAAAGAGGTTTATTACGGCCAGAGCGGCTGGGCGGACAAGGAAACCCGTCAGCCCATGGCGCGGAACACGATCTTCCGCTTATTTTCGATGAGCAAGCCGATCACCGCCGCGGCAGCGATGATACTGGTGGAGCGCGGGCAGATGGATCTGCTCGACCCGGTGGAAAAGTTCCTGCCGGGCTTCAAAAATCAAACTTATATCACCAAAGCCGGACTTCAGCGCGTGCAGGAGCCGATGGTCATCAAGGATCTGCTGGGCATGACCAGCGGCCTGGTTTACGGCGGCGAGAACGGCTATGCCGAAAGACGGATGCAGGCGCTGTGGGACGAGGTACAGAGGGATCAGGCGAAGGGCAAGGAGCTGGGCACAGTGGACTTTGCCAACCGCATGGGGCAGATGCCGCTGGCCTTTGCGCCGGGCAGCCGCTGGCAGTACGGCACCTCTGCCGACGTCATGGGCGCGGTGATCGAGGTGATTTCCGGCATGCACTTCGGCGAATTCCTGAAAAAGGAAATCTTCGATCCGTTGGGCATGGAGGACACGGGCTTCTGGATTCCGGAGGAAAAGCGCGGCCGCTTTGCGCAGGTCTATCGTCCCACCGAGGACGGCCTTGCGCCCTATGCCGATGCGCACCTGTGCATCCTGCCGACTTATCCGCATGAGCCGGCGTTCCAATCCGGCGGCGCGGGCCTGCTTTCCACGATTGAGGATTATGCCAAGTTTGCCTCCATGCTTGCCAATGAGGGCGAATGGAACGGCGTGCGCATCCTCTCCCGCCGCACGGTGCGCTATATGCGCCGGAGCCAGCTGACCGATGAGCAGAAAAAGACCATGCAGTGGGCTTCCCTGCGCGGCCATGGCTACGGCAATTTCATGCGCGTGCTGGAGGACGAAGGGCAGGCGCCTTCGCTGGGCGGCAAGGGTGAGTTCGGCTGGGACGGCTGGCTGGGCGCGTATTTCTGCGTCAGCCCAGAGGATAACCTTGTGCTGCTCTATATGATGCAGAAGGTCGATACCGGCACCGTCGATGTGACCCGCAAGGTGCGCTCCGCGGTGTTTGCTGCGCTCTGAGAAGGAGCAGATGGGTTGGAATGAGGAGACACATTTCGGAAACGCTGCATTTGGGAATGCTGCTGGCGGCTGTCGGCGGATTTCTGGATGCCTATACCTATCTTTCGCGCGGAAAGGTATTCGCCAACGCGCAGACGGGCAACCTCGTGCTGCTGGGGATTCGTGCTTTTGAAGGGGATTGGCAGACGGCGCTGCACTATGTCGTTCCCGTGTGCGCGTTTGTGCTGGGCGTGGTGCTGGCCGAGAGCATCAGGTTCCGACGGGATCGCTTCATGACGCTGCACTGGCGGCAGCTGGTGCTGGGGGTGGAGATCATCGTGCTGGTCGCAGCGGCCTTTGTGCCGGAGCAGTTCAACGACATGGTCAATGCGGCGGTGTCCTTCGTCTGCGCCATGCAGGTGAATTCCTTCCGCACATTTGAAGATAATCCTTACGCTACCACGATGTGCACAGGCAATCTGCGCAGCGGCACGGTGCAGCTTTGGCGCTACTTCAAGCACCGTAAGAAGGAGAACCTTCGCAGCGGGCTGGGGTATTTTGCCGTGATCCTCTGCTTTGTCAGCGGCGCAGGCATTGGCGCGCTGCTGACGGAGAACGTCGGCATCAAAACCGTATTGATCCCCGCGGCACTGCTCATCGTGGCGGCGCTGGCGATGTTTGAACGCCGGGAAGAAGAAAAAACAGAATAAGGCAAGCGCCTGTTCATTCCAAAAGTGAACAGGCGCTTTTTTATACGCAGATAATGGTTTGCTAGCAAAAAATTTTCTTGCAAATTATTTACCGGGTGCTATACTAAAGCTGTTTCAAAAATGTTTCAGAGCGAGCGGAATGCAGCGTCGGTCGCCCGGAAAGCGCAGAGGGAGAAGTCTGCCTGGGGGGGGATTGGGAGTTTGTTTTGAATCAAAAAACGGAATAGGCCGGTTTACGGGCGGCGACGGAACCGGGAGAGGAAATGAAGCCGCGCACTCAACAATGCAAAAGGGGAGAACTGTATGAAAAAGCTGTTGGCTATGTTCCTGGCGGCGCTGTGTATGGTGCTGTGCCTTGTGCCCATGACGGCTCTGGCGGAGACCGAAACTACGGTGCCGGCCGAACCTGTTGGAAATTCGGAAACCGTGATGCCTGTGGTGACCATTGACGTGGGCAGGGCAAACATGGAAAATGAGGATTACAAAATCGACGATACGCGCATCAGTCTGCTCAAGCGGAACGTGCAGTATGTGCTGACCGGCACGACCGACAAAAGGGTCAGCGTCTGGGGCAATAACAACAGTGAAGAGGGCCTCAAGGAGGCGCACTATATCAGGCTGGACAACGCCACGATCAACGGCGGCATCATTGTGGAAAACAGCCCCGTCAAGATGGTGGTGGAGGTTGCGGACGGCACGGTCAATACCGTCAAGCGTCTTAGCGCCAACGACCTGACCATTTCGGGCAGCGGCACGCTGAATGCGGAGAGTCTGAACGTCACACAGAAGACCTCCTATATACCCAGTAAGCTGCTCATCAGCGACACAACCGTTACGGTGACGGAACCTGCCAATTCGGGTGACAGCTGCGAGTGGAACGGCGAATGCGTGCTATCCGGCAATGCGACGGTCACTTACATCAGCCAGAACAATTATTCTCCCCTCAAAATGGGTGTAAAAAACGGCGATAATACACACTCTTTGACCCTGAAGGACAAGGCGGAGCTGCATTGCTTGCATCAGAACCCTGATGAGGAGTCGCAGTTTTTTGTCTCCGGCCTGGAACTTTTCCAGGGCGATTTGACGTTGGAGGGGAATAGCCTTCTGGAGGCTCAGGGACGTCCGGCGACAGATCCTAATCTCAACGGATCTGCCATTGTTGCCGGTGAAAACTGCGATATTTTGGTCAAGGACTCGGCAGAAATCAAGGCGGCGGCTCCCAGCGTGGCCATCAGTATGTTCGGTAACCTGACGGTTTCCGGCGGCACCATCGCGGCGGAGAGCAAGGGCAGCAACGGCATTTACGCAAGAGGCGCGATCACCATCACGAACGGCGCTGAAGTGAAGGCGAGCGGCTATTGGCCCGCGATTTTTGCGGAAGGCAAGATCACGATCGACGGCAGCACTGCGGAAGCAAAGTCTGAAGCAGACGTCGGTATTTACAGCAAAAAAGGCGATATTGAGATCAAAAACAGCATTGTCAAGGCCGATGCGGCGGAAAACTACGACGGCATTCGGGCGGGCGGCAACGTGACCGTGGAAGGCTCCTGGATCGAGACTTCCGGTGATGAAACCTACGGCGAGAACATCAAGGACAGCGTGCGCTTCAACGGCAAGGGCGGCACGGTCATCGGCAACGCGAAGCTGCCCGGCGATGTGACTGTGGAGGACGGCATGACGCTGACCATCCCCAAGGATGCGTCTCTCTCCGTCGGCCAGGGCAACAAGCTGACCAATAAGGGCGGCATCAAGCGCGACGGAGCGCTGACCAAGGATGGCGGCGAGATCATCTGCGTGAAGCACTTCGGCAACGCGGTCTGGACCTTTGACGACAAGACCCATACCAAGACCTGGGATTGCTGCGGCCTTGTCGAGGTGCAGGGCGAGGAGCATGAGATGAACGGCGGCGTGTGCGCCAAGTGCGGCTACAGGGTCAATCAGCCCGTCTACCCGGACTATGACGAGCCCACCGTTAAGCCCAGTCAGACCGAAGCGCCCGTGCAGAATAACCCCGCGCAGAATAACCCCGCGCAGGATGACGACCTCAAGGCACCCAAGACCGGCGAGAGCAGCCTGATGATGCTGTACGCCCTGCTGCTGATGAGCGGCGCGGCTGCGGTCATTGCGGTAAAGAAGCTCGCAAAGTAATCCAATAATCTGAAAGAAAAGGGCGGCTGCCGAGAATCGGCA
>CAJJNQ010000013.1 GCA_905193155.1 uncultured Christensenella sp. | reverse complement strand
GTATTTATATAATTACAATGCCTCCTTTACGGAACGGCACAAACTCTTTATAATGGAGGGAAGAAATCGATCGGAGGTGCGAAACAAGATGCCGTACTCTTTTTCGTATTATGATTCCATTGTATGGATTGTGATTGCGGCGGTGCTGGGCATGATCGCGCAGGGCGCGGTGAAGAGCACGTTCAACCGCTATTCCCGTGAGGCGGCAAGCGCCGGAATCACAGCGGCGCAGGCTGCGCAGACTCTTTTGCAGCGCGCCGGTATTTATGATGTGACGGTCACCCGCGTCAGCGGCAACCTGACCGACCACTATGCGCCGAAGGAGAAGGTGCTGCGCCTGTCCGACAGTGTGTATGATTCCACGTCCATCGCCGCGCTGGGCGTTGCCGCGCATGAAACGGGGCACGCCATGCAGCACGCGCAAGGCTATGCGCCGCTGGAGATCCGCAATTCCATCGTGCCGCTGGTTAACTTCGGCTCGTCGCTGTCGATGCCGCTGCTGCTGGCGGGGCTGTTCTTAAATTCCTACTATCTCGCCTTGGGCGGCGTGGTGCTCTACGGCTTTGCGGTGGCGTTTCAGCTCATCACCTTGCCGGTGGAAATCAACGCTTCCCGCCGTGCCTTGCGCGCGCTGACCGATTCGGGTTTGCTGGTCGGAGACGAACCTGCCAAGGCGAAAAAGGTGCTCAAGGCCGCAGCTTCGACCTATCTTGCCGCCGCGCTGGCCGCCGTGGCGCAGCTGCTGCGTCTGCTTACCATCGTCGGCCGCAAAGACAACCGCAGGTAAGAAAGAAGGATTGCCATGGAAGCGAAGGAGAGACGCGCAAAGATCCTGCGCCTGCTGCGCAGCAGCAGCGCCCCCATCACCGGGTCGGAGCTGGCGCAGAGGATGGGCGTCAGCCGCCAGATCGTCGTGCAGGATGTAGCGCTGCTGCGCACCGGCGGCAGCCTGATTTTTGCCACGCCCGAGGGCTACGTCATGCCCAATGTTGCCGGGAACGTCGTGCGCCGCGTCATTGCCACAAAGCATACGACCAACGCGCAGATGCGCGACGAATTGGAGACTGTGGTGGACTTGGGCGGCACGATGGTGGATGTGTCCATCGAGCATCCCGTCTACGGCGAGATGACTGCGCCGCTGCGTCTGTCCTCCCGCGCGGGCGTAGAGGTGTTCATGCGCCATTTTGAAAGCGGCGAAACCTCGCCCATCTCGCAGCTCACCGGCGGCGTGCATCTGCATACCGTCGAAGCGCCGGACGAGCAGACCATGGAGCGCATTCTGACCGCTCTGCGCGAAAAAGGATACCTCGTCGAGTGAAAAAACGGCTCTGCCTGCGCGGAAAAAACGCGGGCAGAGCCGAAACCGTAAAAGAAGCACATACAGGGATGAAGGATGTGTTTCTGGTCTACAACAAGTGCTGTTTTTATGAAATCGTGATTCTGAATTACTTCATGAACTTCTCGCACTGCGATATGGTTTTCTGCACCCTGGACGGAAAGCCGATCCGGGCGATGGAGGGCTTTACTGTCAACGCGGATGCGCCGCTGAATAGCCTTAAGAAAGGAGAAATCCGCAGTTTTGTCCTTCCGGGCGGAAACATTCCGGAGATTGATATAGCGGAAGTCCATGCGTATTTGTAGGATCTGAAAAAAAGAGGAGCCCTGATTGCGGGAATCTGCGCAGGGGTGGACGTGCTGGATCGCGCGGGAATACTGTGCGATGTCCAATCGACGCATTCGACCGATGAAGACTGGGTCAGCGATCGAAATGTCACCGCGGCAAGAGCAAACGCCTATGAGGATTTTGCCATTGAGGTCGCAAAGAAGCTGAATCTGTTTGAAAGCGAAGAGGATTTGCAGGGAACGATTGATTTCCGGAAGCATTATCACAGAGTGCAGTAGCCTGAGGGCGGAACCGTCAGTTCTGATTCCAGAATCCCCGCAGCTGCTCTGCGATCTGCTTATCGGTAAAGACGCGGCGCAGCGTCCACTGCGCGGGCAGCAGGGCGGGGTAGGGGTCTGCGGCGTAGCGGTCGTCGATCAGCAGCAGCGCACCCCGGTCGTTCTCCGAGCGGATGACGCGCCCCGCCGCCTGCAGCACTTTGCCGACACCGGGGTAGACGTAGGCGTAAGCGTATCCGTCGCCATAGGCTTCGTCGTAGCGCTTGCGCAGCGCGTCGCGCTCCACGCCGATCTGCGGAAGCCCCACACCCACCACCGCCGCACCGCACAGGCGATCCGCGGGCAGGTCGATTCCCTCGGAAAACACACCGCCCATTGCGCACAGCGCCAGCAGCCGCCCGTCCGGTTCAGGTGAAAAGCGGGAGAGAAAGGCGGCGCGCGCTTCCTCATCCATCTCCGGGGTCTGGATCAGCAGCTCCGCTTTGCCGTTAAGCAGCGGCTCCAGCAGCTCCGCCGCCTGCCGCAGATAGGCGTAGGAGGGGAAGAAAGTGATAAAATTGCCTTTCTCCCGGCTCAGGGCGAGCGCCGCAACGGCCGAAACCACGCGCGGCAGCGTCGCCTCCCGCGCCTTGTAGCGCGTGCTCACCGGCAGATGCAGCACCAGAAGGTTCTCCGGCGGGAAGGGCGAGAGCAGGTGCACGCAGGCGCTGTCCTCCTTCATGCCGCAGAGAGTCTTATAGAATTCCGGCGGCGTGAGCGTTGCGGAAAACAGAATCGCAGCGCGGCTGCGGCGCAGCACCGCTCCCGTGCGTGCGGAAGCGTCTGTGCAGTAAAGCGTGATCTCCCGCGAGGACTTGCCGCCCTCAAACAACAGGCGGCAGGTTTCGTCGTAGCCTGCGGATTGATAGACCCAGCCCGTCAGTTCCAGCCGGAGCTGCGCGCACAGCGCGGGGTCGCCCTCGGCGCTCTCCTGCAAAGCGCACAAAACCGCTTCGCAGCGCTCGGTCAGCTCCGGGCGGGGATTTTCCTCTGCACGCGGGATTTCGCCCTCTTCTGCGGCGGCTTCCATTGCCCGGCGCAGCGCCCGCAGGGAGAGATAAAGTTCCCCCTTGCGCGCGGATTGCGGGATAGAGCGCCGCGCCCGGTCGATCAGCTTTCCGGGCAGACGAGCGGAGTACATCTCCCGTGCCCGGTCGGGAAGGTTGTGCGCCTCGTCAATCAGCAGCACCTGTCCCTGCTTGCTGCCGGAAGCATAGCGCTGCAAGCGCACCCGCGGGTCGAAAAGATAGTTGTAATCGCACACGATCACGTCGCATTCCAGCGAAAGGTCGAGCGAGAATTCAAACGGGCAGAGTTCGTATTCGTCTGCCAGCGCGCGCACGGCTTCGCGGTCGAAGCGACCCGGCAGCGCTTTGGCTGCGGCCAACGCCTGCGGCAGGCGGTCATAATACCCGATCTGCCGGGGACAGGTTCCCGTGCGGCAGAGGGGAGCATCGTGAATACAGACCTTTTCTCGTGCGTAGAGTGCGATGGCGCGCAGCGCGCTGTCCGGCAGCAACCCAAGCGCGTCGAATGCTGCCCGGCGGGCTGTCGTCCGCGCCGTGAGGTAAAAAATGCGCTCCACAAAGCCCTCGCCGATGCCCTTGAGCGCGGGAAACAGCGCGGCCAGCGTCTTGCCCGTGCCGGTGGGCGCCTGCGCCAGCAGCATCTTCTTGTCCCGGATGGTGCGGAAAATCTCCGCCGCCAGCTCCCGCTGTCCCGCGCGGTACTGCGCGAAGGGGAAAGCCAGCGCCTTCATCTGCAAAGCGACTTCCGCGCGGTGCGCCGCCAGCTCGTCCAGATGTGCAAGATAGGGGCGGACATAGCCGTAAAACCGTTCGGCCAGCACCGCGTGCGTCAGGCTGCGGGTAAAGCGCGTCACTTCGCCGCTGGAAAGGTTTAGGTAGGTGATGCGCACGTCGATGTGAGATAGGCCCTCTTTTTCGCACAGCATGAAGGCGTAGCATTCCGCCTGCGCCCAGTGCAGCGGCAGCGCGTCCTCCGGCGCGGCGTCCAGCGTGGTTTTGATTTCCTCCACGACGGAAAGTCCGTAGAGCCGGTCAATGCGGCCGTAAACCGTCAGCACGATGCGCTCGCCTTCCACGGTGAAGGAGACGGGAGCTTCGTTGCGCGCGTCCGGATCGGGAACGCTTTGCAGGCTCTGGTGTCCGCGAACGCCGTCCAGCAGCCGCTGCGCCGTCGCGCCCGGCACGAGGTCGCCGCAGAGCAGCGCGCCTTCCACAATCGCATGAACCGAAGCGCGTGCCGGAGTTTTAGAAAGTACCGCCATGCCGTGCACCATCCTTTCCAAAGGAGAAGTTTGAAATAAAATGATTCAACGGGAATCACTGCGTATTGTTCGTCCCCGCAAAGGGGAGACGCTGCTTGCCTTTGCGCCGGGGGAGGCGCTGCCCGGAGAGATTGCCGCTGTGCCGCCGGAAGCGGGCATGGCCATTCTCGGCTGCATCCGTATGCCGCACGGAATCGTCCGCGGCGTGGTGCGGGAGGGCAGAATGGTCGCCTGGGCGGTGGCGCGGGAACCGGATGCCGCCGGTGTGCGGCACATCACCGTTGAAACCGATCTGCACCATCGGGGGAAAGGCTATGCCCGCGCCTGTCTTCTGGCGCTTGTGAGGGACGTGCCGGAGCCGATGATCTATCTGTGCGACAGCCGCAACCTGCATTCGGCGCTGACGGCGCTTTCGGCGGGGTTTGTGCGCGTGGGCACGGTTGCGGGAGAAGAGGAGGAAGGATAATCATGCCGCTGTTTGACGTCATTCATCATGTCGCCATCATCGTATCGGACTACAAAGCGTCGCGCGAATTTTATGTGGACAAGCTGGGCTTTGAGGTCGTGCGAGAGAACTACCGCGCCGATCGCGGGGACTGGAAGCTCGACCTGCGCATCGGGCAGAGCGAATTGGAGATCTTCGGCCGGCCAAACAGTCCGGCGCGCGTGACCAATCCTGAAGCCTGCGGGCTGCGGCACCTGGCCTTTCGCGTGGAGAGCGTGCCGGAGATGGCGGACAGGCTGGAAGCGCTCGGCATTGCGTGCGAGCCGATCCGCACGGACGAATTCACCGGCGGGCGCATGACCTTTTTCCACGATCCGGACGGGCTTCCGTTGGAAATCCATGAATGAGAAAGAGAAAAGCGGCGGATGAAACGCGATCCGCCGCTTGTTTTTTTATCAAAAAGGTTCCGAAGATCAGTCCTCTTCGGCGGGAAGACGCTCAATCTGCGCGCCCAGGGAACGCAGCTTATCTTCCAGATGCTCGTAGCCGCGGTCGATGAAATGGACGTTGTAGATGTCCGTCACGCCCTCGGCCATCAGGCCCGCGATCACCAGCGCCGCACCTGCGCGCAGGTCGGTGGCCGTCACCGGGCAGCCCACGAGCTTGGGCACACCCTCGATGATGGCGATGCGATCGTTGATTTGAGAAATGCCGCCCATGCGGCGAATCTCTTCCAGATGCTTAAAGCGCATCTCAAAGATCGTCTCGTTGATGATGGAAGTGCCCCGCGCCGTGGACAGCAGCACGCTCATCGGCTGCTGCAAGTCGGTCGGGAAGCCGGGATAGGGCAGGGTCTTGATGTTGACGTGGCGATGATTGCCGTCGGAGCGGACGCGGATGGAGTCCTCGCCGATACCTTCGTCCACATGCGCACCCATTTCCAGAAGTTTGGCCGTCAGGGCCTCCATGTGCGTGGGCAGTGCGCCGCGGATCAATACGTCGCCGCGCGTGGCCGCCGCCGCGATCATCAGCGTGCCGGTTTCGATCTGGTCGGGAATGACGGCATAGGTGCAGCCGTGCATCGGACGGCCGCCGCGGATGCGGATAGTGTCCGTGCCCGCGCCCTTGACCGAGCCGCCCATGGCGTTGATGAAGTTGGCAAGGTCCACAATATGGGGCTCTTTGCCCGCGTTGACGATGGTGGTGTTGCCCTGCGCCTTGGTGGCGGCCAGCATGATGTTGATGGTCGCGCCCACAGAGGGCATGTCCAGATAGATCTCCGCGCCGTGCAGCCCATCCGGCGCTTCGGCCGAAATCATGCCGCGGTCGGTGGAGACCTTCGCGCCCAGCGCCTCAAAGCCCTTGATGTGCTGGTCGATGGGGCGGTTGCCGATGGTGCAGCCGCCGGGGTAGGAAACCTCCGCCTTGCCAAAGCACGCCAGCAGCGTACCCACGAAATAATAGGATGCGCGCAGCCGCCGCGCGTGCGCTTCCGGCACAAAGGTGCTGTTCACCCCGCGCGGATCAATGGTCATGGTGGAGCCGTTCAGCTCGACTTTGGCACCCAATTCGCGCAGAATGCTTTCCAGCGCGAAGGTATCGCTCACCTGCGGAAGGTTTTCGATCGTGCAAGGCTCGTTGCACAGCAGCGCCGCCGGTATGATTGCCAGCGCCGCGTTTTTTCCGCCGTTGACCACAACGGTGCCCTCGAGCCGGTGCCCGCCGTATATCCTCAGTTTTTCTGCCATGTCTGTTCTGCCGGCTTTTGCGCCGGCGCACCTCCCCGCATCCTCTTAAAACCTCTTTTCATTATACACATAAAGCCCCGCCCTGACAAGTCAAATGGCGTTTTTACACGAGGATCTAACGCAAAATGGGTTGCATTCGGTGGAAAGATTCACTATCATGAGTACGGTTAAACGGAAGAAAAGGGAGGCGGGACAAATGGCGGAAAAGCCGATTGTCACCAATGCGATGCGTCTGCTCAAGGCGGCGGGCATTGCATTTGAAGTCAAAACCTATGAAGTGGATGAAAAAGATTTGAGCGGCGTGCATGTGGCGCAGGTTTGCGGCCTGCCGCCGGAGCAGGTGTTCAAAACTCTCGTGCTCAAGGGCGAGCGCAAGGGTCCGATGGTGTGCGTCATTCCTGTGGAGCTGGAAGTGGATCTCAAAAAACTGGCGCATGTTTCGGGCGATAAAAAGGTCGAGATGCTGCCCATGAAGGATCTGCTGGGGCTGACGGGTTATATCCGCGGCGGTTGCTCGCCCATCGGTATGAAAAAGAAATTTCCCACATACCTTGATGAAACCGCGACGCTTTGCGATGTGATCGCCGTTTCGGCGGGCGTGCGCGGCGCGCAGCTGCTGCTCCATCCCGACGATCTGATCCGCTATACGGAGGCGCAGGTCTGCGATGTGACCGAGTGACGCGCACATTTTTGCGGCGTTTGGGCGGGAAAAACGTCTCTTCGGGCGAAAGGAACTTGAAAAAAGCCGAATAAATTGTTAAAATAAAACTGTCGAATTCATCCGAAAATACGCGGGCGATCCGCAGAAAAGAGGATAAAAGATATGGGATTGATTAAAGCCATCGGCGGCGCTGTGGGCGGCGTGCTTGCGGATCAGTGGCGCGAGTATTTCTACTGTGACGCGCTGGATGAGGATATCCTGGTGCAGAAGGGCCGGAAGCGCACTTCCGCCCGTTCGTCCAACACCAAGGGCGAGGACAATATCATTTCCAACGGCTCGCTGGTCGCCGTCAACAACGGCCAGTGCATGATCATCGTCGAGCAGGGCAAGGTCGTCGAGTTCTGCGCCGAGCCCGGCGAATACAAGTACGATGCCTCGACCGAGCCTTCGCTCTTTGCGGGCAGCCTCGGCCAGTCCATCCTCAACACCTTCAAGACCATCGGCAAGCGCTTTACCTTCGGCGGCGATACGGCCAAGGATCAGCGTGTTTACTATTTCAACACCAAGGAGATCATCGGCAACAAGTATGGCACGCCCAACCCCGTGCCCTTCCGCGTCGTGGATAAGAATATCGGCCTGGATATCGATATCGCCATCCGCTGCCACGGCGAGTTCTCTTACAAGATCGTCGATCCCCTGCTGTTCTATACCAATGTCTGCGGCAACGTGACCGAGAGCTATCGCCGCGACAAGATCGACAGTATGCTCAAATCCGAGCTGATGACCGCTTTGCAGCCCGCTTTTGCCAAGATTTCCGACATGGGCATCCGTTACAGCGCGCTGCCCGGCCACACCATGGAAATCGCGGACGCGCTCAACGAAGTGCTGTCCAAGAAGTGGGCGGAGCTGCGCGGCATCAAGGTTGCGTCCTTCGGCGTGAACTCCGTCAAGGCCTCTGAAGAAGATGAGGCTATGATCAAGAACCTGCAGCGCACCGCCGTCATGCGCGATCCCACCATGGCCGCCGCGACCATGGTCGGCGCACAGGCGCAGGCCATGCAGGACGCCGCCAAGAACGAAGCCACCGGCCCCATGTTCGCCTTTGCCGGCATGAACATGGCTAACCAGGCCGGCGGCATGAACGCCAATCAGCTCTTTGCCATGGGTCAGCAGCAGACCCAGCAGCAGGCTCAGGTTCAGCAGCCTCAGGCTGCCGCACCCGCCGAGAACGGTTGGAAGTGCTCCTGCGGCGCAACCAACACCGGCAACTTCTGCATGCAGTGCGGCGCCAAGAAGCCCGCGCCCAAGCCCGCGGAGGACAGCTGGACGTGCGCCAAGTGCGGCCATGTCAACACCGGCAAGTTCTGCATGGAGTGCGGCGAGAAGAAGCCCGAAGCGAAGGCCGACGGCTGGATCTGCCCGCAGTGCGGCAAGGTCAACAAGGGCAAGTTCTGCGCCGAGTGCGGCACCAAAAAGCCCGCAGGCGAAAAGCTCTATAAGTGCGACAAGTGCGGCTGGGAGCCGGAAGACCCCGCTCATCCGCCGAAGTTCTGCCCGGAGTGCGGCGATGTTTTCGACGATTCCGATGTCAAGTAATCCTGCAAAAGCATAACGTGCAGCCGAAGTTCCGGATTTTGCTCCGGGGCTTCGGCTGTTTTACAAAGGAGAGGGAAAGATGGACTTTTTGAAGAAAAGAATCGCAGAATTGGAAAGCTATTTACCGGAATTGACCAGGCGGCCGGACTTTGACGAATTCTGGGCAAAAACGCTGAAGCAGACCCACGCCGTGCCGCTGGAGGCAAAGGTTGAAAAGATCGACTACCCCATCGCGGCGGTGGACGTATACGACATATCGTATTGCGGTTTCGACGAAACCCGCATCCACGGCTGGCTCATCGTGCCGGCTGTGCTCCAAAAGAAAAAATATCCCGCCATGGTGCAGTATCATGGCTTTACCGGTAGCCGCGGCGCGCCTTCGGATCATGTGGCCTTTGCGATGCTCGGCTGTGCGGTGCTCGCCATCGACTGCCGCGAGCAGGGCGGCGTCACCGGCAACTGCGCACACTATTCCGACAGCGGCATGGTCACGAACCTGAACAGCAAGGGCGTGCTGGATAAGAATGAGTATTATTACCGTGCGGTCTATATGGATTGTGTCAAAGCGCTGGATTTCCTTGAAACCCTGCCTTTTATCGATCAGGATCGGCTCTTTGTGCGCGGCACGAGCCAGGGCGGCGCGCTGGGCATGGCGGTTTCCGCGCTGGATCGGCGGGTGAAGCTTGCGCTGGTCAACGTCCCCAGCAACAGCAATATTGAGTACCGCGTAGAGCACCGCCACGGGTCTTTTACCTCGGTCAACGACTATCTTCGCCGCTATCCGGACAACCTGGAGCGCGTTTATGAAACCCTGAGCTATTTTGACACCATGAACATGGCAGAACGCATCACAGCGAAGGTCTTTGCCAGCGTGGGGCTGGCTGATCCCATCTGCCCTGCGTTGTGCTATTATGCCACCTACAACCGCATCCGCTCCGAAAAGCACATTTGCGTTTATCCCTTCAATGAACATGACGGCGCGCGGGATACGCACATAGAGCGCGAGCTGGCGTTTGTGAGGGAAAGCGGCCTATTGACAGACTAAAAAACAGGCGCTTTTCTATGATAAAGCAATAAAGAGAGTTTCCGGCACATTTGATGTGAAATGCCGGAAACTTTTTTATGTAAAAAGAAAAAAGATTAGCGGAAAGAAAATGCTTTTTGACAGAAATGAACATGCAAAGAATGAATTATACATAAATAAAAATGCAGCAAATGATGCTGAAAACCAGCGATTGAAGAAATGTTATGTTGTTTTTTTGTATATTTTGTGCAAGTGAGCAGAAAACCGGTTGCATTTTGCAAATGGTTGCTATACCATAAGAAACAGCCAAAGCGCTTCGCCCCAACGGAGGGACGGCGATGTGCGAATATGCAGTCAAGCGCCTGAGTTGTTTTCAATTCGGGTCCTTCTTGTATATCGGAGCAAAAAAGACGGAGGTTAGAGCTATGAAGATCACCAAGGTTAAAATCGAGAAGTTTTCCGCGCCGCTGAAGGAGCCCTTTCGCGTGGCATTCGGTGTGATTGAGGATGCTGACAGCTGGACGGTAAAGATCGAAACGGACGAAGGCATCTACGGCCTGGGTTCCGCCGCACCGCTGGCCTTTGTCACAGGCGAGACGATGGATACTTGCTATATTGTGATGAAGATGTTCGCGGATGCCTTTATCGGATTTGATCCGATGGACATTGCGGGTGCGCACAAGCTGATGGATTCCATCATCTATTCCAACGGCGCTGCCAAGTGTGCCTTCGATCTGGCGCTCTATGACATCATCGGCAAAAAGAAGGGTCTGCCGGTCTATAAGGTGCTGGGGGGCACCAATCCCGTCGTCCACAACGACATCACCATCGGCATCAACGCCCCCGAAAAGATGGAGGCGGACGCCAAGGAATATGTTTTTGAAAAGGGTTTCCGCATCCTCAAGGTCAAGACCGGACTGGATCTGGCTACCGATATCCGCGCGCTGACGCTGATCCGCAATGCGGTCGGCCCCGACGTGCGCATCCGCATCGACGCCAATCAGGGATACAGCGTGGAGACCGCGCTCAAGGCGCTGCCCGAATTCGAGAAGCTGGGCATTGACGCGGCGGAGCAGTTCCTGCCCTGGTGGGATTTTGAAGGCGCGGCGGAGCTCAAGAGAAAGAACACCACTTCCGTCAAGCTCATGCTCGACGAATCCATCCACAACATTCACGACGCGCACAGAGCCGCTAAGCTCGACTGCGCGGACTTCTACAACATCAAGCTGATGAAGTGCGGCGGCCTGTACTACGGCGCACAGATCGCGGACATCGCGGAAGAAGCGGGCGTGGGCTGCATGGTCGGCTGCATGCAGGAGAACAAGATCTCCATCGCCGCGGGCGTGAGCCTGGTGGCGGCCAAGAAGGCCATTGTTGAGGCGGACTGCGACAGCTTTATGTTCTATAAGGGCGATGACGACGGCATTGCCGGCGGCTTCACCCGCGAGGGCGGCGTGTTCACCCTGCTGGATAAGCCCGGCCTGGGTCTGGATTACGACATCTGATCGTAAGAATTTCGGTTTGGAAATCGGAGAAAAGAGGAAATTCAGATATGATCAACGTGGAAAGCCTCCGCGGCATGATCGCGGAAGAACTCAAGGCCTGGGATCAGCCGTCCATCTCGGTCGGCATCGTCAAGGACGGCAAGGTGGAGCTGGCCGAGGGTTTCGGTTACGCCAACATGGATAAGCAGGTCAAGCCCGATCCCGACACGCTGTATCAGATCGGCAGCTGCTCTAAGGCATTCACCGCCGCGGCGGTTGCAATTCTGGTGGATCGCGGCATTCTGGAATGGGATAAGCCCGTGGTCAGCTATATGCCCTGGCTGCGCTTTAAGGAGCCTTTCACCACTGCGAACGTCACCGTGCGAGACCTGCTGTGCCACCGCACCGGCCTGCCCCGCCACGACGCTTACTGGATTGACGGACCCTGCACCCGTAAGGAAATGGTGGAAAATCTGCGCAACATGCAGCCTGGCTGGTCCTTCCGCTCTCACTGGTGCTATCAGAATACCTGCATCGTGGCCGCCGGCATGCTCGTGGAGGAGATGACCGGCAAGACCTGGGAGGAGTTCGTCAAGAAAGAGATCTTCGAGCCCCTGGGCATGACCCGCAGCACCTTCTATGTCGATGCGATTGAGGCCGACGCCAACCACGCAACGCCCTACGATCGTCCCACCCCTGTGGAGCTTCAGGGCATCCGCGAAATCCCCTTCCTCAAGAGCGACCGCGAGGACATGGCAAAGGGCATCGGCGCGCCCTACGGACCCGCCGGTTCCATCATGTCCACCGTCAACGACATGCTCAAGTGGGTGCAGTTTAACCTTAATAACGGCAAGGTCGGCGATAAGCAGCTGATCTCCGAGGCCGCAATGAAGGAAATGCATAAGGCCAATATGCTCATGAGCGAGCCGCTGCTGATGTCCTGCAAGGAAATGGATTTCTTCTCCTACGGCATGGGCTGGTTCGTAGAGACCTACCGCGGCCATGTGATGGTGGAGCACGGCGGCAACATCAACGGCTTCTCCGCACTGGTGACGATGATTCCCGATCAGAAGCTGGGCGTGGTGACGCTGACCAACTTCAACGATTCGTTTGATACCTACGCCACGACCTACGAGATCATCGACCGCGTGCTGGGCGTGGAGGGCGGCGATTGGAACAAGCGCTGGCGGGATTTCGTGGCGCAGGTGTTCGGTTCCATTCCGGAGCAGCTCAAGGGCATGAATCCTCCGAAGATCGAGGGCACCAAGCCCACGCACGACCTGGCGGATTACGCCGGAACCTACCGCAATGCCACCTACGGCGACATTGTGATCGAAAACAAGGACGGCAAGCTGTTCTTCACCTACAACAAAAAGACCAGCGAACTGGATCACTATCATTACGATACCTTCCAGATCAACGATGTCTTTGCCCTCTTCAACGGCATGACGCTGCGTTTCGGCATCGGCAACGACGGCAAAATCGGCGAGATCCTCTTCGGCATCGCCCTCAACCCCGCCGTCGGCGAAGAGTGCTTCAAAAAGGTGACGGAATAAAAACAAACGCATTTGGCGGGGGATGCGCCCGCGGCAGAAAGGTGTGAGCTTTGTGAACGATTGGCTGGACAATCTGCGCGCCCATCTGGCGGAGCAGCTGAAAGTTTGGGAGGTTCCCTCGGCGGGAATCTGCGTGGTGAAGGACGGCAAGGTGCTGCTGTGTGACGGCGTGGGGCTGAAGGACAACGAATCTCAGCCCGCCACCGGCGATACGCTCTACCAGATCGCCAGCTGCTCCAAGGCCTTTACGGCCACGGCGGCTGCGATGCTGGCCACTGAAGGCAAGTTGGACTTCGATACCCCGATCATCGAATACATGCCCTCCTTCCGCCTG
Source organism: uncultured Christensenella sp. (assembly GCA_905193155.1). Classification (GTDB taxonomy): domain Bacteria; phylum Bacillota; class Clostridia; order Christensenellales; family UBA1750; genus Spyradocola. The sequence goes on along the minus strand of CAJJNQ010000013.1, from coordinate 44,858 downwards.
AACGATGATTATGCGACCAATCATCTGACGGTGCGCGACTTTTTGTCGCACCGCTCCGGGCTTCCGCGCCATGAATATGCGTGGTACGGCACGGGCTTTTCGCGGGCGCAGTTGATGAAAAATCTGCGTGACCTGCCGCTGAGCGCGCCCGTCCGCTATCGCTTTCAGTACAGCAATTTCAACTATCTCATCGTCGGCTGTCTGATCGAGGAGATCAGCGGCATGCCTTTTGAGGAATTCCTGACCGAGAAGATCTTCAAGCCCCTGCACATGGACCGCACGGTTGCCTACTCCGCGCTGATGCGCAAATCGGATGACTACGCGCTGCCCTTCAACCGTGCTAAGGATTATGTGATGGGCGGTGTGCGCCGCATTCCGTTCTACTGTTCGCCTGCGGAGGATCCCGATTCCCTGGTGGGCGATCCCACGGCGGCGGCGGGCTGCGTCTGCACCTGTGCCAGCGATATGGCCAAGTGGCTACAGTTCAATCTGGACAAAGGCAAGGTGGACGGCAAGCAGCTCGTGCGCGAGGATCTGATGCAGCTGCTCGTCACCGCGCACATTGATACCGGCGACGGCGGCGCCTATAAGCCGCAGCGCAGCATGACCTCCTACGGTCTGGGCTGGAGCCTTTACAATTACCGCGGCCACCGCATGGCGGAGCACGGCGGCAATATCAACGGCTTTACCAGCTCCACGGCCTTTGTACCCGATTTGAATCTGGGCGTGTTCATCAGCGTGAACATGGATGTGGCGCTGATCGCGGACGCGTTTGTGCAGGAGACGGTGGACGCTGTGATGGGCGCGACCGATGGCAACTGGTATCAGCGGATGCTGGATAACAACAAGGCGATGTTTGACCGTGTCAAGAAATTTTACGCAGCCTTCGGCGGCACGCCGGTTCCGAACACGAAGCCTTCCCATCCCATCGGGGATTATGCCGGCGTCTACGAAGCGCCGGGTTACCGCCGCTTCCTCATCACCGAAAAAGACGGCAAGCTGACGGCGGATTTTAACCATTTTGTGGTGGGACTCAAGCATTTCCACTATGATTCGTTTGCGACGGAGGATACCATCGGCGAACTGCCGGCGGGCTTTGTGATCACCTTCGGCGCGAACCCCAAGGGCGAAATTTCCACGCTGTCCGCAACGCTGGGCAGCGAGCAGGGCTTAAAGCCCATCATTTTCACCAAAGCCAAATAAACAGAGCACGGCAAAGGAGGAAAAGCATGGAGGATAAAGATTTTTTTGACGGCTTCCGCAAAATGGCGGAAGATGGTCTAAAGCTTTGGGACAGCCCCTCGGTCTCCGTGGGCGTGGTCAAGGATGGCAAGGTCGTGCTCTGCGAGGGCTTCGGTAAGCGCGATGTGGAGAACGATCTCCCTGCCACGGGCGAGACGCTCTACCAGATCGGCAGCTGTTCCAAGGCCTTCACCGCGACGTTGGTCGCGGCTATGGTGGACGCGGGAAAGCTGGATTGGGATACTCCCATCAAAAACTATGTTCCGGACGTTCGTTTCTACGACGATTTCACGACGGAAAACGTCACCCTGCGCGATCTGCTGTGCCACCGCACCGGTATGCCGCGTCACGAATACAGCTGGTACGGCACGGACTTCACCAAGGAAGAGCTGGTGCATAACCTGCGCTATCTGGAGCCCAACAAGCCCATCCGCAGCAAGTTCCAGTACAACAACCAGTGCTTCATTCTGGCAGGCTATATCGTGGAGCGCGTCACAGGCAAGAGCTTTGAGCAGTGCCTGGACGAATACATCTTTGGCCCCCTGGGCATGACCCGTTCCTGCGCTTTTATCGAGGATATTCAGGCGAACGAAAACCATGCCGAGCCGTATGACCGTACTGACCCTGACGAAGGTCTGCACGGCATTGAGCACATTCCCTTCTACAAGATGCCTGCCGAGGACAAGGCCAAGGGCATCGGCGCGCCGCTGGGGCCTGCCGGTTCCATCAACTCCTGCCCGGCGGATATGCTCAAGTGGGTGCAGCTGCACCTGAACAACGGCGAATTTGAGGGCAAACGCATCATCAGCGAAGCCGCGATGAACGAAATGCACAAGCCCAACATGCTGCTGTCCGCCCCGCTGGATATGCCCATGAAGGAGACCGAATTCTGGTGCTACGGCATGGGCTGGATGGTGGAGATGTTCCGCGGGCACAAGATTCTGCACCACGGCGGCAATATCAATGGCTTTTCCGGCTTTACGAGCTTCGTGCCGGAGCTGAATCTGGGCGTGGTGGCGTATACCAACATGAACAGCAGCTACCTGCATTTCGCGCTGGCTCGTGAGATCATCGACCATTATCTGGGCGCCGAGGGCGGCAACTGGATTCAGCGCTACCACGATTATGTAGCCAGCCGTTTGGGAGCGACGCCGCAGATGCTCAAGGCGTTTACCGGCGAGCAGGTGCCCTTCACCCATCCTTCGCACCCGGCCAAGGATTATGTAGGCGTTTATCAGCGCCTCGGCTATATGCCGCTGACCGTCACCCTCAAAGACGGCGCGCTGTACCTGACCTTCATCGGCACGGAAGCGAAGCTCAAGCACTTCCATTACGACACCTTTGTGCTGGACGGCATACTGGGCGAGCTGCCCGCGGGCGTTCCGGCGCACTTCCACACCGCGGAGGTCGGCGGAGAGATCGATTCCGTCGCGCTGCCGCTGGTGACGGAGCAGGGTGGAGCGCTGGTGCGCTTCCTTAAAAAGTAAGAGTAGGGGGATTGCCATGTCCCGATATATTGTCAAACGATTGCTCTATTTGATCCCGATGCTGTTTTGCGTCGTGCTGCTGATCTTTTTGATCATGGCCCTGACGCCGGGCGATCCGGCGTCCAACGTATTGCCCCTAACCACGCCGAAGGAGGTCAAGGACGCCTTCAATGAGAAGGTGGGCTTTTCTGGCAGCCTGTGGTCGCGCTTCTGGGGATATATGAAAGGGCTGGTGACCGGCAACGTAATGTCCTATACCACGCAGGAGAACGTCTTTAAGGAATTGGGTTCCCGATTCCCGCTAACCATCCGGCTGGGGCTGATCGCCTTTTCCATCGCGTCGGTGGTGGGCGTGGGGCTGGGCATTCTCAGCGCCATCAAGCAGTATTCTTTCCTGGATACGACGGTGACGATCTTCGCGGTGCTGTTCGCATCGGTTCCCTCGTTCTTCGTGGCTGTTTGTATGATTCTCTATTTCTCGGTCTACAAAGGTTGGCTGCCGTCCTTCGGCGTGGATAGCTTCAAGTCCTTCATCTTGCCGGTGACGACCCTGGTGCTGGGCAACGTGCCGGTACTCAGCCGCATGACGCGCTCCTCCATGCTCGATGCGATGAATCAGGATTTCATCCGCACCGCGCGCGCCAAGGGATGCAGCGAAAAGCGCGTCATTTGGAAGCATGCGCTCAAAAACGCGAGCCTGCCCATCATCACGCTCTTGGTCAGCGGTCTGGCATCGACCCTGGGCGGATCGGTGATCGTGGAGCAGATTTTCACCATTCCCGGCGTGGGCATGTATATGCTGAGCGCGATTAAAGATAAAAACGTGCCCGTGGTCATGACCTGCGCGCTGGTGCTTTCACTGATTTTCATGGTGGCCATGGTGCTGCTGGATATCTGTTATGCACTGATCGACCCGAAGATTGGAGCGCGGTATAAAAAATGAGAGCAAAAAATGCAAGCGGTATGCCCTCCCCCGCGCGCAATAGCCTGGCGACCGATATCGTCAAGCGCTATCTGCACAACAAAGCGGCGGTCGTGGGCGCAGTGATTCTGATCGTGATCCTGTTCGGCATTATTTTTGCCAATCTGTTGGTGCCTTCCGAACTGGTCACGGCCTATAACACCAAAGCAAAGCTTCAAACTCCCAACGCCGAGCACTGGTTCGGCACCGATAACGTGGGGCGCGACCTGTTCACCCGCGTGCTCTACGGTGCACGCATCTCGGTGGGCATCGGCGTGGGCGCGACGCTGCTTTCGCTGATCATCGGCGCGGCGATTGCTTCGGTCTGCGCGCTGAGCAAGAAGGCGGATTTCGTCATCATGCGCGTGGTGGACGTCGTTACCTGCATCCCCGGCATTCTGCTGGCGCTGGTGCTGCTGGCGGTGCTGGGCGGCAGCGTGTTCAACATGGTGTTGACGCTGACCATCGTTTCGGTTCCCGGCTTTGTGCTGCACATCCGCGCGGTGGTGCTGGGCGTTGTGGAACAGGATTATGTCAAGGCGGCGCGCATTTCGGGCACCAAGTCCGTCAAGCTCGTCCTCAAGCACATCCTGCCCAACGCCATCGACCCCATCATCGTCGATGCGACCATGACCATCTCCGGCATGATGCTTTCGGCGGCGGGTCTTTCGTTCATCGGCGTGGGCGTTGCGCCGCCCGCTCCCGAATGGGGCGCCATGCTCAACTATGCGCAGCAGTATATGCGCACTGCACCCTATATGGCGATTTTCCCCGGCCTGGCCATTGCGCTGACGGCGCTGAGCATTAACCTGGTCGGCGACGGTCTGCGAGACGCGCTCGACCCCAAATCCACCAAATAAGAGGAAGGAGGACGGCAATGGAATCCAAGGAAAACCTGCTGGAGGTCAAAAACCTGTCGGTTGATTTCCGCATGGACCGCAAAACGGTGCTGCACGCCGTGAGGAACGTCTCCTTCACGCTCGAAAAGGGGGAAACCCTGGGCCTTGTGGGCGAGAGCGGCTGCGGCAAGTCCGTCAGCTGTATGTCCATTCTTCAGCTCAATCCCCCGCAGCGCACGCTCTATCCTACGGGTGAAATTCTCTTCGATGGCAAGGATCTGCTCAAGATGAATCAGAAGCAGCTCCGCCCCATCCGCGGCAACGAAATCGCCATGGTCTTTCAGGAGCCCATGACGGCGATGAACCCGCTGTTCACCATCGGCGACCAGCTGATGGAGGCGCTGCGCGTTCACGATCATAAAATTTCCAAGGCGGACGCTTACGATCAGAGCATCGAGGCGGTGCGCCGCGTCAAAATTCCCAACCCGGAGCGCATTTTGAACACTTATCCCTTCGCGCTCTCCGGCGGCATGCGCCAGCGCGTGATGATTGCCATGGCGATGATCGCCCGGCCCAAGCTGCTCATCTGTGACGAGCCTACCACCGCCCTGGACGTCACCATTCAGGCGCAGGTGCTCGACCTGATGAACGAGCTCAAGGCCGAAACCGGGATGTCCATCATCTTTGTGACCCATGACCTGGGCGTCATCAGCGAGATGGCGGACCGCGTGCTCATCATGTACGGCGGCAGGGTCTGCGAGGAGGCGAACGTGGACGAGCTGTTCACCCAGCCCCGTCACCCCTACACCATCGGCCTGATCGATTCGCATCCCAATCCCGATTACCACGGCGACCGGCTCAAGGTCATTCCCGGCAGCGTGCCTACGCTCAAGGATATGCCCGCCGGATGCCCGTTCCATAACCGCTGCGCCTATGCGCAGGATCGGTGCCGCGATGTGTTCCCGGATAAGGAGAGCGTCAACGCCGGCCACAGCGTTTCCTGCCACTGCTGGAAGCAGACGCCGGAAGGGGAGGTGGAGTAAATGCAGCATGAGGATAAAAACGAATATCTCCGCAGCAACAACTACTTCCTGGAGGCGGACGGCCTGACGATGCATTTCCCCGCCGCGTCGGACAACCTCGGCCGAACGGTCAGCTGGATTCACGGCGCGGACGACGTTTCCTTCCGCGTGCCCAAGGGCAAGACGCTGGGCGTCGTCGGCGAAAGCGGCTGCGGCAAGTCCACCGTGGGCAAGATGCTGCTGGATATCTATCACCCGACCTCCGGCCGCATCTTCTATGAAGGCACGGATATCACGAACCTTTCCGCCCATGAGCGCCGTCCCTACGTCAAAAAGATGCAGCTGGTCTGGCAGGATCCGTATTCCTCGCTTGACCCGCGCATGCGTGCCGGAGATATCATCGCCGAGGGCATGGAGAACTTCCATCTGGTTTCCGGCCGTTCGGAGCGGCAGGCGAAGGTGGAGCAGCTGATGAAGATGTGCGGCCTTTACCCGGAGATGGCGACGCATTATCCGCATCAGTTCTCCGGCGGTCAGCGCCAGCGCATCTGCATTGCGCGCGCCCTTGCAACCGACCCGGAGTTCGTGGTCTGCGACGAGGCGGTCTCTGCTCTGGACGTTTCGATTCAGGCGCAGATCATCAACCTGCTGAAGGACCTTCAGGACGAGTTGAAGCTGACCTATCTGTTTATCTCCCACGACTTGAACATCGTCCATTTCATCAGCGATGAGATCATCGTGATGTATTTGGGGCAGGTGGTCGAACGCGGCACGATGGAGCTGGTCTATAAGAACCGTGCGCACCCCTACACCAAGGCGCTGTTTTCCGCTACCCCCGCCTTTACCAAGGCGGAAAAGGAGCATAAATCCCGCATCATTTTGCAGGGCGACGTCCCCTCGCCGGTCGATCCTGCGCCGGGCTGCCGTTTCCGCACCCGCTGCCCGTATGCCAAGAAGTGCTGCGAGGAAGAACCACAGTGGCATGAGATCGAGGAAAACCACTTTGTCAAATGCCACCTGTTCGATTGAACTTGCGTCAGACGCGCCGTTCCCGGCGCTTTGACCCCTCCGCGCAAAAACGCGGAGATAGATTCACACAACCTTAGAGAGAAAGGTGAACGACAATGAAAAAGAAGTCCATTTTGGCACTGGTGTTGGCGCTGATGCTGACCCTGTGCACGCTGACTGCATGCAGCCAGTCCACCACGCCTTCCGAGAGCGCTGCGCCCGGCGAAAGCCAGGCTGCGGACGGAGAGACGCAGGAAGCTCAGGAGCCTACTGCGGGAGCCTCCGGCAAGACCCGCCCCACCACCAACGGCAAGGCCGATAACAGCCTGACCGTTGCGATCAGTGACCCGATCACCACGCTGGACCCCGAACTGTTCAAGAAACAGAGCGAGGACAACATCATCATCAATGTCTATGACCCGCTGTTCTACCTGGACAATGACGGCAACATCGTAAATGCTTTGGCCGAAGAATACACCGTCAACGACGATGGCAGCGTCGATGTGACCCTGCGCGCCGCCAAGTTCCACTCCGGCGACGATTTCAAGGCGGAGGACGTGGCCTACACCCTGTCCCACTGCACCCACTCCCCCCTGTGCTCCACGCTGGTGGGCACCATGGAGGTTGAGGTTGTGGACGACAGCCACATCAAGCTCGTGTTCCCCAAGGCGGATCAGGGCTATAACTTTGAAGCGCTGATGCCTTACATTCAGGGCATGAATATCATCAACAAGTCCTACTGCGAGACCGTGATCTCCGATCCCAACGGCGATCTTGGCTTCAATGTGGACGGCACCGGCGCGTACAAGTTTGTCTCCAAGAACGAGAACGGAGACGTGGTGCTGGAGCGCTTTGCCGACGGCTGGGCGCCTGCTACCATCGATACCATCACCTTTAAGTATATCACCGGTTCCGCGGAAATCGCCTTCGAGTCCGGCGATCTGGACATGGCGAACTACGGCGCGACCAACTTTGAGAACATCAAGACCTACGACAACGTCGTGGCCAAGGAGCAGTTCGTCAACAACCTTTGCTTCATCACGGTCAATTGCGTCGAGGGTCAGCCCACTGCCGACCTGCGCGTGCGTCAGGCTATTGCCTACTGCATGAACACCGAGGATCTGTGCTCCATCGCCAGCAGCGATTCCGGAAAGCCCGCCTACAACATTGCAACGCCCCTGATCGTCGATTATGCGGATGTTGCGGATCACTTCGACATGGATGTTGAAAAGGCCAACGCGCTGATGACCGAAGCGGGCTACTCCGAGAGCAACAAGCTCCCCCTGACCCTGATCGTCTCGTCCTCCCGCACTGACTGGGTTTCCGCCTGTGAAGTGCTGAAGGAAGAGCTGGAGCAGAGCTACTTCACCGTCAACATCGAGGAAATCAGCGATACGGCCCGCTTCGACAATCACGATTTTGATCTGGGCATGATCGGCATCGGCCTGACCTCGCAATTCCGGTCCTACGAGGCACTGTTCAATCTGGATACCGGCCTGAACATGTCCGGCATCAACGATGCGGACGTGCAGGCAGCCTTCGCGTCCATGACCGACACCGCTTCCACTCAGGCGGCGATGAAGGTGGCCACCGAGTCCCTGGCCTACATCCCGGTGTACTACTCTACCACGTTCTATGCTTATGATGCGGATCTGAATGCTTCCGACATGAACACGCAGTTTTCCGCATTCTTCTACCGCGACTTCTCCTGGAATAAGTGATTTTTCCGGAAGATAAAGCAGAGGAGGAGCTGTTCGGCCAACTGGCCGAACAGCTCTTCCTTTTTTCTTTTTGAGCCGTTGACAGCCCTGCGGCGCGGGGGATATAATGACCCAAGGACTGTTTGTCCGGGGAGGAAACAAAAAAACAAAATGAGCAAAGTATTCGTTCGCGACAGGGAATTCTATAAGCTGCTGCTGGCGCTGGGGCTGCCCATCGTGCTGAAAAACCTGATCGTCAATTCCGTGGGCATGGCGGACAACCTGATGGTGGCTGCGCTGGGCGAAGCCGCCACCAACGGCGCGCAGATGGCCAACCAGCTGACCAATTTTCTGTTCACTATCACAATGAATGTCTCTGCCGCCGTGACTGTGCTGGCGACGCAATACTGGGGTAAGCGGGAAACCAGGAGCATTAAGACACTGGCTGGCATCGGCCTCAAATTTTCCATGGCGCTGGGCGTTGCGGCATTTATATTGGGCTTTTTCTTCCCGGATTTCACGCTGGGGCTGTTCACCAACGACGCGCAGGCCATTGAAGCCGGGCGCGGCTATCTGCGCATCGTGGCGTGGACGTATCTGATTTACAGCGTCACCGACGTGCTGGTGGCGGTCATGACCTCGGTCGAAAACGTGCGGCTGGGGCTGGTGGCCAGTATGTCCGCATCGCTGACCAATATGGTGCTGAACTATCTGCTGATCTTCGGCCTGAACGTGGGCGGCGCGCAGATCATCCCGCGCTGCGGCATCGAGGGTGCGGCCGTTGCGACGCTCATCTCCCGCATTGTGGAGATCGGTATCGTGGTCGTGTATGTATTCTTTATGGATCAAAAGCTGCGCCCCGGCCTTGGGGAGCTGCTGCGCGGCAATAAGCTGCTGCTGATGGATTATCTCAAATACGGCTTGCCCGTCATCGGCGGCGGCGTGGTCTGGGCGGTCAATGTTTCGGTGCAGGGCGCGATTATCGGCAAGCTCGGCGTCAGCACCGCCATCACGGCTTACAGCGTGGCCAATACCTTCTTTTCCGTCATCACCGTGGCGGTGTTCGGCTTGTCGGCCGCCTCGTCCATCGTCATCGGCAAGGCTGTCGGCGCGGGCGATGTTGAAAAGGTCAAGCAGTATGCCAAGACCTTGCAGCTGATCTTCCTGGGGCTGGGCGTGATCACGGGTGGCATCCTGTTTGCCTGCCGTTGGCTTCTGCCGGTGGTCTATCCCAAGTACAGCCCGGAGGCGCTCGACATGAGCCGCCAGTTCCTGATCGTGCTGGCCGTGACCACGATCGGCACCTCCTATCAGGCGTGCAGCCTGACCGGCATCGTGCGCGCGGGCGGCGACACCGCCTTCGTGTTCATGAACGACTCCATCTGGGTACCTGTGGTGCTCTTTACCGCGTATTTGGCGGGCTATGTGTTCGGCGCGCCGCCGTGGCTCGTGTTCGCGCTGCTCAAGGGCGACCAGATCTATAAGTGCTTCGTGGCCATCTTCAAGGTCAATCGCTTTAAGTGGATCCGCAACATCACCCGCACGGAAGCTCCGCAGCAGGCGTAAGAGCGCGAAAATCGAGAGGGGGGGGAGGCGGCAAAATGGGGAAGGTCCTGTTTGTAGAGGGTATTTCCGGCGTAGGAAAGACGACAGTGGCGCGAAACATCGCGGAACGGCTGCAAAGCGGAGGGATCAGAACCCGGTGCTATTTGGAATTCGACGCGGCCAATCCCATTGATTTTTACGCGACGGCGTATCTGACCCGAGAGGAATACGCAGCGATTCAGGCGGAGTATTCCGCAAAATTGCATCCGATCGAAGCGGGGGAAGCTGTGCTTGTCCGGTATTCCGACGGGGACAGGCCGCTGTTTGAAGGAACTCTACTAAATAGGTTGAGACAAAATGAATTTTGCTACCATCCCACATATTTGGTCCCTTTGGCCAAGTATACCGCGACATATGAAGCGGTATGGAAAAACTTTTTCTCGACCCCGCCTGCGGATGTCCTGATCTTTGACGGCTCGCTTCTCCATCATCCGATCAACGACATGATGAGAAATTATCAGGTGTCGAATGCACAGGCTGCGGCGCATGTGAGCGCATTGCTCCGCACGCTGGGCGGCGTAGAGTGGCAGCTGGTTTACCTGTACACGGAGGACATCGGCGTGCAGTTGGCCCGGGCGCACAGGGACAGAAACCAGAACGCGCCGGCGCAGGACGAGATCGCATTCTGGCAGGAACGATATCGGAAAGACAAATACGTTTTGCAGCACAGCGTGAAGAGATATCAGACATATGATGTGACGGAGAACGGATGGGACGCGGCTTTGGAGCGCATCCTATCCTCCTTATAAACGTTTTTCGGGGTGCAGTGAAACGACGCTGCCCCTCCGCTGCTTTCAGCAGCGGAGGGGCAGCGCTTTTTATTGAACCGAGACGAATATGGCGTACTCTTCGTCAAAATAATCTTCGGAATTGCTGCTCAGGCCGCTCGCCTTCCAGGCCTGTTCAAAGAAAATATCTTCGCTTTGGCTCAGCAGTACGTAGGTTGAATCGCAAGCTGCGTGGGGGAGCCGTCCGGTCAGTTCAAGCCGGAAGGGATAGACGATTCCCTGCGCCCGCCAGGAGCCATCGCTCAGCTCTTCGTAAGGAATCAGCACGACTTCTTCGTGGTTCGAGGTGCGCGACTCGATTTCGTCCAGCGGCGTTTGCTCGTAGGTGCGGCGCACGGTCGGTGTGTTTGCGGCGCAGCCGACCAGCGTCAGCAGCACGGCAATCATCAGCAGAAACAGCGGCTTCTTCATGGCGCATTCCTCCTTTGCAGCAAAAAGGTTATAAAGTTTCCAGCACCTTGGGCAGATCGGCAAAGTTGTCGATCACCGCATCGGCATAGGGCAGACGGCGCTCCAGCCCCTGCCTCCCGTTGGGGCGGAGGTAAGTGGTCAGCACCGTGCGCATCCCCAGGCGTTTGGCGCCCCGGTGCTCATCCGAACCGCCGTCCCCGATGAACACGCTCTCTTCGGGTGCGGCGCGCATCCGCGCCAGCGCGTGGCGGTAAATCCCTTCCTCCGGCTTGCAGATGCGAACTCTGTGGGAAAACACCGCCTCGTCCATCAGCTGCGCCAGAGGGGATTCGTCCCAATAGAGCGTATCGACCACATCTGCATTGCTGACCAGGCACATTTTGTAGCCTGCGTCCTTCAGTGTTTTCAGCGTTTGCAGGATCGTCGGGTCTACATCCATCAGCGTTGCGCGGAAGCGTTCGATGCGCCGACGGGTCAGCTCGTCCAGATCTTCATCCGAAAGCGACAGATTTCCCCAGCGGGCGATTTCCTCGGTCAGGGAGCGGGGCGTTTCGATCGCGCCGGAATCCGCCAGCGCGCAGCGTTCCTCGGTCTCGGCAAAGGCATTCCATTCCGGCTGTGTGATGCCGAGATAGTCCCACTCGTTCCGCCCCGGAATCACCGCGGGCGCGATCAGTGTAAAATAGAGATCAAAAAACAACGTTTTCTGCATGAGAATCCTCCGTAAAAGACGAAACAATCTCTCATTTTCCGCTTTTCAGCATAGCAGATTTCGCCTTCGGAATCAAACTTTATTCACACATCTTTTTTCAAAAGGACTTGCCACTGTGCGGTAAATTATATACAATATAGGTGATAAAACCGACTTGATTGCAGAGGAGGCGCTTTTCTATGACCAAAGAGGTCGTCGATACCATGCTTGAAAAAATGAACAAATCCGTTGCTGTCTATAAAAAAGAGCTGACTTCCATGCGCGCCGGACGCGCCAACCCCCAGCTGCTCGACCGCATTTTGGTGGATTATTACGGCACCCCCACCCCCATCAACCAGGTGGCCAACGTCTCCATCCCCGATCCGCGCATCATCCAGATTGCGCCCTGGGAGCAGAGCATGCTCAAGGCCATCGAGAAGGCGATCCAGAAGTCCGACCTGGGGATCAATCCCTCTAATGACGGCAAGGTGATTCGCCTGCTGATGCCGGAACTGACCGAAGAGCGCAGAAAGGATCTCGTCAAGCAGACCCGTAAGTTGGCTGAGGAATGCAAGATCGCCATCCGCTCGATCCGCCGCGACGCCAACGATCAGATCAAAAAGATGAAAAAGGACAACCTCATTACCGAAGACGAGCAGAAGACCACCGAGGATAAGATTCAGAAGGCGACCGACAAGATCGTCAAGGAAGTGGACGCCGTGACCGCGGACAAGGAAAAGGAGCTCATGGCGGTATGATGAAAGCTGTCCTCGGCCTGCCGCTTGCGCAGGCCAAGGCGCTGCTTGCGGGGAAGAATTGCGAGGCGGAGTTCACCCGCCCGCCCCGCAGGCCGGATAAAACGGGCGCGGCGCGCGTGGTGCGCGCCGCGTGTTTCGCAGGGACGGTGCGCCTGACCGTCTCGTTTTTTGACGATACGGCGGAGGAAGAGGAAAAGCATGAGTGAACTGCCCATCCCGGCGGAGTTAATGCCGCGGCATGTCGCCGTCATCATGGACGGAAACGGCCGCTGGGCGAAAAAAAGGGGAATGCCCAGAGCCTTCGGGCACCGCGCAGGCGTTGAGGCGCTGGAGCCCATCATCGAGGCCTGCGGTGGGTGGGGAATCGAGGCGCTGACGCTGTTTGCCTTTTCGACGGAAAACTGGGCGCGTCCTAAGGACGAGGTTGCCGCGCTGATGGGGCTGATCGTCGAATACTTCAACAAAAAGATCGACGAGCTCGACCGCAAGGGCGTCTGCATCCGGATGCTGGGGGATCTGTCCGCCGTGCCGGATTTGCAGCGGGAAACCGCGCTGCGCGCCATGGAGCGCACGAAGGACAACAAGGGACTCAAGCTCAACATCGCCCTGAATTACGGCGGGCGGCAGGAGATCCTGCGCGCGGCCAGGCGTCTGGCGGAAAAGTGTGCCGACGGCGAAATGCGCCCGGAGCAAATTGATGAAGTTGCCTTTGAAGGTGAGCTTTACACCGCGGGGCTGCCGATGGTGGATTTGCTCATCCGAACCAGCGGCGAAGAACGCATCTCCAACTTCCTGCTCTACCAGTGCGCCTATGCGGAATTTGTATTCGTGCCGGAATACTGGCCGGATTTCACGCGTGAGGTATTTGCCCGCGCGCTGGAAACCTATGCGCGCCGCGACCGGCGTTTTGGCAAAGTTTGAAAAACGCCTCTGATTTGTATCGAGACGGAAAGATAAAGGGAAAAATCAAATGCTGAAAAGAACTGTCACGGGGTTGATTGTGGCGGCCTATACGATCACCATGATCCTGCTTGGCAAAACGGCGCTCGTGATCAACACGGTGATGCTGCTGCTCATCGGCACCCATGAAATATTGGACAGCCTTTCCTCCGGCGGCTTTCATCCGGTCAAGTGGATTTACTATCTCTATGCGCTGCTGCTGACGCCGGCGTATCTGCTGTTTGATACGACGGGCTTGCTGATCATGCTGCTGGCGGGCGCGCTGGGCGGTATGGCGGCGACCTCGTTGACCCATGAGCCGGATGCGAAGGAGATGCTGGCGGCGATGCTGCCGGCGTTCTATCCTGCGCTGCCCATCATGGCCATGTGCATTGTCATGACCAACGGCCTGCCCCACTGGCGGTTGTATGTCTGGATGATGTTCGGCCTTTCGGTGGCCAGCGACGGCTTTGCGCTCTTTTTCGGCATGGCCTTCGGCAAGCGCAAGCTCATCCCGCGCGTCAGTCCCAACAAGACCGTTGCGGGCGCGATCGGCGGGTTTGTGGGTTCGCTGTTTGCCGCGGCGATCATCTTCCTCAACAGCCTGTATTTCGGGGACGGCGTGCCGTTCTGGATTTTTATCGTGCTGGCGCTGATCGGGTCGCTGATGACGCAGGTGGGCGATATCGTCGCCTCGTATATCAAGCGGTTCTGCGGCGTAAAGGACTTTGGCAAGATTTTTCCCGGCCACGGCGGACTGCTCGACCGCCTGGACGGCATCATGTACAACGCGGTGGCGTTGTGCATCTATCTGTTGATTTTAACAGTGATCTGACCGCGCGCTCTTTGATGCGCGCAGAAGGGACGGGCAAATGCAGAACATTGCGATCCTGGGCAGTACCGGGTCGATCGGGCGGCAGGCGCTGGACGTCATTTCCAGGCATCCGGACCGTTACCGCGCCGTGGCACTGGCTGCCAGAAGCAGTGCCGAGCTGCTGCAGGAGCAGGTCAGGGTCTTCCGACCGGAAACGGCTGTGCTGACCCATCCGCCGAAGGGGTTCGGCGGGACAAGTGAATGTGAGTGGAACTTTGGAGAGGAAGCACTGCTGGACGTCTGCGCAAGAGCGGATGTTGATGCGGTGCTTGTTGCCGTTGTGGGGATAGCGGGCCTGCCGCTGGTGCTGCGCGCCGTTGCGTGCGGCAAAAAGGTGCTGCTGGCCAACAAGGAAGCGCTGGTGACGGGCGGCGAACTGGTGATGCGCGCCGCGAAGGAGAAGGACGTGCCCCTGCTGCCGGTGGACAGCGAACACAGCGCCATTTTCCAGTGCATTCAGGGGCGGCCGAACCAATCGCCCTGCCGCATCGTTTTAACCGCATCGGGCGGGCCGTTCCGCACCTGGACGAAGGAGCAGATTCAAAGCGCCACCGTGGAGCAGGCGCTGCGGCATCCCAATTGGTCGATGGGGCGCAAGATCACGATTGATTCCGCTTCCATGGTCAACAAGGCGCTGGAGGTCATCGAGGCCAGGCACCTGTTCGGTCTTGCGCCGGAGAAGATCCAGGTGGTGGTCCATCCGCAGAGCATCATTCACTCCGGCGTGGAATTTGCCGACGGGGCGACGCTGGTGCAGATGGGGCAGCCCGATATGCGCGTGCCGATTGCTTACGCCATGAGCTACCCGGAGCGCCTTGACAACGTAGCGCCGCGTCTGGACTTGACGCAGGTCGGGCCGCTGACCTTCGAGCAGCCGGATTTTGAGCGCTTCCCCGCGCTGAAGCTGGCTTATCAGGTGTTGGAGACGAGCGGAAGCGCGCCGGTGCTGCTCAACGGGGCAAACGAAATCGCCGTGGAGCGGGTGCTGGCGCACCGGCTGCCCTTCTGGCGCATTGCGCCGCTGCTGGAGGAGACGCTCTCGCGTGTGCCGCAGACGGGCATAACCTGCGTGGAGGACGTCTACGCCGCAGACCGCGCCGCGCGCAAGGCAGCGGAAGAGATTGCCGCGCGCTGGGCAATCTGAAAAGACAAAAAGAAAGACGATAGAGGTGAACTGGTTTCGTGAGCACGATTCTTTATGTATTACTGGCCATATTGGTGCTGGGCATTTGTATTTTCATCCATGAATTGGGGCATTATCTGGCGGCGAGGGCCTGCGGGCTCACGGTGCTGGAGTTCGCCGTGGGCATGGGGCCGAAAATTATCGGCTGGAGAAAAAACGATATTGACTATTCCATCCGCGCGTTCCCCATCGGCGGCTTTTGCTCCTTTGCGGGCGAATCGCCGGACGACGAGGAGAGCGACCCGCGCAACATCAATTTGCAGCCCGCGTGGAAGCGGCTCATTATGACCGCGGCAGGGCCGTTTATGAATTTCGTGCTGGCGCTGGTGCTGGCGGTGGTGCTGATGGCCGCGGTAGGCGAATATGTCATGGTCAACCGCATCGACACCGTGACGGACGGCTCCCCCGCCGCGACGGCGGGCCTGCTGCCCGGCGACCGCATCACGGCAGTGAACGGCGAGAGCTCTGACGAGGCGACGGAGATCAGCGCCGCCATTGCTCAGACCGGCGACAGCGACGTGACGCTGACCATCGAGCGCGGCGGCAGCACTTTTGACGCAGTGGTCGCCAAGCAATACGACGCGGCGAGCGGGCGGTATTTGATGGGCGTCACCTTTGAGGTGGAAAATGTCCGCATCGGTTTTTTTAAGGCGGTGGGCAGCTCCTTTGCCTATTGCGCGGAGCTGTTTAAGACCATGATCAAGACCCTGGGGCAGATGTTTACGCAGAAGGACGTGCTCGACCAGGTGGCTGGGCCGGTGGGCACGGTTTCGATGATGACGCAGTATGCGCAGCAGTCCTTTGCACAGTCCTTCAACGAGGGCATGACGATGGTGCTGAATCTGGCGGTCATCATCTCGATGAACCTGGGGCTGATGAACTTTTTGCCGCTGCCTGCGCTGGATGGCGGCCGCGCCGTGCTGCTGCTGGTGGAAACCGTGACGGGGAAGCACCTCTCCCGCAAGCATGAGGCCATCGTGCATTTTGTGGGATTGATTCTGCTGCTCGGGCTGATCGTGCTGCTGACGGGGCGTGATATACTCAGATTGTTTGGGGTGAACCTATGAGCGAATTAAGAAGAGAGTGCAGAAAAATCCGCGTGGGCAAGGTGGAGATCGGCGGCGGCGCGCCCATCTCCGTGCAGTCCATGACCAATACCGATACGCGCGACGCGCAGGCAACGCTGGCGCAGATCGAGCGGCTGTATAAGGCGGGTGCGGACATCGTCCGCGTTTCGGTCTATGATGAAAAATGTGCGCAGGCGGTGCGCACGCTGGTCGATCACTCCCCGGTGCCGCTGGTGGCAGACATTCATTTTGATCATAAACTGGCGCTGGCTGCGATGGAAAACGGCATCCACAAGCTGCGAATCAATCCCGGCAACATCGAGCGGCAGGAGGACGTCCGTCGCGTGGTGGACTGCGCCAAGGCGCACCATGTGCCCATCCGCATCGGCGTTAACGCGGGCAGCCTGCCCAGGGATCTGGTCGAGAGCCAGGGCGTGACCCCGGAGAGCATGGTCGAGGCCGCGTTGCGCCATGTGCGCATCCTGGAAGAATGCGGATTTTACGACATTGCGCTGTCGCTCAAGGCTTCCGATGTGCGCACCAACGTGCTGGCTTACCGCCGCATGGCGGAGATCTGCGATTATCCGCTGCATTTGGGTGTGACGGAAGCCGGCCGCCGCGGCATGGGCAATGTCAAGAGCGACATCGGCATCGGTTCGCTGCTGCTGGACGGCATCGGGGACACGCTGCGCGTATCGCTTTCGGGCGACCCGGAGCCGGAGGTGCAGGCGGGCATCAACATTCTGCGCGCCATCGGGCTGCGCAAGGACGCAGTCAACATCGTCTCCTGCCCCACCTGCGGGCGCAAATGCCTCGACGTGGAGGCGCTGGCCAAGGAGGTGGAAGCGCGGCTTGCGGGCGTGGAGCTGCCCATCACCGTGGCGATCATGGGCTGCGTGGTCAACGGCCCCGGAGAAGCGAAGCATGCGGACGTGGGCATTGCGGGCGGCGGCAGCGCGGGCGCGCTGTTCCGCAGCGGCAGGCTTGTGCGCCGGGTGCCGCAGGACCGGCTGCTGGATGCGCTGATGGAGGAAATTCACTCCATTGCCGGGGAAATGGGCAAGGAGATTTAAGCGGGCTTTGCCGCAGTAAAGGGTCTGCTCAACATCGGGTCCCTGCATTCCGCCTTTGTATTTTCTGCGTGGCAGGACCGACGGCGCCAAAGGCTTTTATGAAAAACGGGTATCGGGAGGACTTTCTGACCCTGCCCGGCAAGTGGTTTTTACAAGCGAAAAGAAACAAAAGAAACCGGAATGCGGAGAGAAGAGGAGGAGCGCCGGATGCCCGAAAATGCGGAATGGAAACAGAAACTGAAAGAAGTTGCGCCCAAGGCGCCGGTGGACATGCTCACCCTCGACCGCGTGGCGGTGCATAAAAAAGAGGCGCGCATCGTGGTGAGCTTGCTCTCCACGGGTGTGCTGACGCGCGCACAGTATGCCGCGGTCAAAATGGGCCTGATGGCCATGTTCGGGAAAAAGAGCGGCGTGCAGGTGGATCTGGCGGTGTCCTGCCCCAAGCTCGCGGACGATTTCATGGCTGATCCGGAAAAATACGCCGGGTGGCTGACCGAGACGCTGCTGACCGAAATGCCCTCGGCCAAGCCGCATCTGGCGGGCGTGCAATGGGCAGTGGAGGGCAATACCGTGACGCTGACCGTCGGCAGCAAGATCGCTTCGGATCTGATGCTGATGCGCGGCGTGGACCGGAAGCTTTCCCAGGTGATCGGGAACGTGTTCCGCCGGGAGACTTCCGTGCAGATTATTTCCCGTGAGCAAGAGATCACGCTGGAAAAATATCTGGAGGACCGCAAGCGCCTGGACGAGGAAATGATTGCCCAGATGGGCGAGCTGCCCAAGGAGAAAAAGAAGGTGGACGGCCCCAAGGTGCTCTACGGCCGCAAGATCTCGCAGAGCCACAACGACCCCATCGGCGATCTGACCGAAACCAGCGGGCGCGTGTGCATCGAGGGCTTTGTGCTGCCCAAGATCGAGAGCAAGGAGCTGCGCGGGGGCGTAAAGACGCTGTTCACCTTCGGCGTGACCGATTACACCGGTTCGATTCTGTGCAAGACCTTTCTCGCGACCGAAAACGGCGAGGGCAAGGAGATCTCCGGCGTCAAGCCCGGCATCCGCGTCAAGGTGCGCGGCAACTGCCAGTGGGACAACTTTTCCAAAGAGCTGTCCTTCATGGTGGACGATGTGCAGCAGATGCCCTTTACGCCCCGCAAGGACGAGGAGGAGGTCAAGCGCGTGGAATTGCACCTGCACACGCAGATGTCCACCATGGACGCGGTGTCCTCGCCTTCCGCCCTCATCAAGCGCGCTGCGGAATGGGGGCACGAGGCCATCGCCATCACCGACCACGGCGTGGTGCAGGCCTACCCGGAGGCCTTCGATACCATTAAAAAACTTAAAAAGAGCGGCAAGAACATCAAGCTCATCCCCGGCATGGAGGGGTATCTGATCGACGACGACGGCGTGATCGTCTCCGAACCGGACGATGAGAGCACCGACCGCGAATACGTCGTGCTCGACATTGAAACCACCGGCCTGCACGCCACCAAGGACCGCATCATCGAAATTGCGGCGGTCAAGATCGGCATGGAGGACAAGATCATCGACGAGTTCCATACCATGGTCGATCCCGGTATGCGCATTCCGCCCGATTCCATCAAGGTGCACAACATCACCGACGACATGGTGCAGGGCGCGCCGAAGATCGGCGAGGTAATGCCGCAGCTGGCGGAGTTCTGCAAGGGGTATGTCGTCTGCGCACACAACGCCACATTCGACATTGGCTTTCTGCGCCTGGATGCGGCCAAGGCAGGCGTGGAGCTGCCCGATACCGTGCTGGACACCCTGCCGCTGGCGCGCGCCGTTGTGCCGGAGATCAAGCGCCACAAGCTCGATCAGGTGTGCAAAAAGCTCGACGTCAAGCTCGATACGCACCATCGCGCGCTCTATGATACCCGCGCCACGGCGCATATGCTCATCCGCCTGCTGGAGCGCGCGAAGAACAACTACGGCGTGCGCACCCTGCGCGACCTCAATGAAAAACTGGGCGAGAAGGTGGCTGCGTCCGGCACTTCTTACCACATCGTGCTGCTGGCCAAGGAGCGCATCGGGCTGGAGCACCTCTACCGCCTGATCTCTGATGCGCACCTGAAGCATTTTGACCGCCGCCCCCACATTCTGAAGAGCGAGCTGGTCAAGTATCGCGAGGGATTGATCATCGGTTCCGCATGTGAGGCGGGCGAATTGATCCGTGCCATGGTCGAGGGCAAGAGTGAACGCGAAATCGAGGAAATCGCCTCGTTTTACGATTATCTGGAAATTCAGCCCACCGGCAACAACGCCTTCATGGTGCGCAACGGCATCATCAAAGACGAAAAGGGCCTGCAGGATCTGAACAAGCGCGTGCTGCGCCTGGGCGACAAGCTGGGCAAGCCGGTCTGCGCGACCTGTGATGTGCACTTTATGGATCCGGAGGACGCGGTGTTCCGCGAAATCCTGATGACGGGCATGGGCTTTGACGACGCGGATCAGCAGCCGCCGCTTTATTTCCGCACCACGCGGGAGATGCTGGACGAGTTTGCCTACCTGGGCGATCGCGCACGGGAGGTCGTGATCGACAATCCCCGCAAGATTGCGGACATGGTGGGGGAGATCAAGATGTTCCCCAAACACCCGCGCGATGAGGAAACCTTCCAGCCCCAGCTGCCCAATGCGGAGCAGGAGATCGAAACCATGGCATGGGCTAACGCCAAAAAGATTTACGGCGATCCGCTGCCCGAAATCGTCTCGGCGCGGCTGGAAAGGGAACTCAAGTCCATCCTCGGCCACGGCTTCGGCACGCTGTATTATTCGGCGCATCTGCTCGTCAAAAAGTCCAATGAGGACGGCTTCCTCGTCGGCTCGCGCGGATCGGTCGGCTCGTCGTTTGCCGCGACCATGTGCAACATCACCGAGGTCAACCCGCTGCCGCCGCATTACGTCTGCCCCAACTGCCAGTTTTCGGACTTTGACGTGGATGTGCACAAATATCCCTGCGGCATCGACCTGCCGGAGCGCAAGTGCCCCCGCTGCGGCGCGGACCTGAAGCACAACGGCTACGATATCCCCTTCGAGGTCTTCCTCGGTTTTAACGGTGACAAGGTCCCCGATATTGACCTGAACTTCTCCGGCATCTATCAGCACCGCGCGCACGAATACGTCAAGGAGCTCTTCGGCCGCGGGCAAGTGTTCAAGGCAGGTACCATCGGCACCCTGGCGGACAAGACCGCCTACGGCTACGTCAAAAAGTGGTGCGAGGAAAAGGGCCGCCGGGCGACCTCTGTGGAGATGGACCGCCTGGTGGCGGGCTGCGTGGGCGTCAAGCGCACCACCGGCCAGCACCCTGCGGGCATGGTCATCGTGCCGGCGGAATACACGATCTATCAGTTTTCGCCCATCCAACACCCCGCGGACGACAAGGAATCCGACATCATCACGACGCACTTTGACTTCGGCTCTCTGCACGATATCCTCGTCAAGCTCGACGTGCTCGGTCACGATGACCCGACCATGATCAACATGCTCGAGCGCCTGACCGGCATCAAGGCGACCGAACTGCCCCTCAATGACCCAAAGGTACTGGGGCTGTTTTCCTCGCCCGAGCCGCTCGACCTTGCGCCCAACCAGATCCGCGGCATCACCAAGGGCACACTCGGGATTCCGGAATTCGGCACCAAGTTCGTCCGTCAGATGCTGGAGGATACAAAACCCGCATCCATGGCGGAGCTGATCCGCATCTCCGGCCTTTCCCACGGCACGGACGTCTGGCTCAACAACGCACAGGACATGATTTTGCAGGGCATCTGCAAGCTGAACGACTGCTTCTGTACCCGCGACGACATCATGAACTACCTGATCTCCATGGGCGTCGCGCCCAAGATGGCGTTCACCACCATGGAGGCCGTGCGCAAGGGCCGCGGCCTGACGCCGGAGATGGAGGCCGCCATGCGCGAGAAGAACGTGCCGGAGCACTACATTGACTCGTGCAAAAAGATCAAGTACATGTTTCCCAAGGGGCACGCCGCCGCCTACGTCATGATGGCGCTGCGCGTGGCGTGGTTCAAGGTCTACCGCCCGCTGGAATATTACGCGACGTTCTATACCGTGCGCGCGGATAACTTCGACGCGATCCTGATGCTGGGCAGCCCGGAAGAGCTGGATGCGGAGATGAATCGCATCGACAAGCTGAACAAATTCGAGCGCACCGCCAAGGACGACGATACCTATACGCTGCTGGAGCTGGTCTACGAAATGCGCGCCAGGGGGATCGACTTCCTGCCGGTGGATCTTTACAAGTCCTGCGCGGATGAGTTCCTGATTCAGGACGGCAAGATCCGCCCGCCTTTCAACCGTCTGCCCGGCGTGGGCGGCGCGGCGGCGGAAACCCTTTACGCCGCCTGCAAAGAGGCAGTGGAGAAGAACAAGCCCTTTATCTCCGTTGAGGATCTCAAGCAGCGCGCCGGGGCCGGCTCCGGCACCATCGAGCAGCTGCGCCTGGCGGGCGCGCTGCGCGGACTGCCCGAAACCTCGCAGGTATCCTTGTTCGGCTAAAGCTTTGTGCGAAAAAGATGCGCAAAACGGTTCAGATACCCTTTGGACAAGTGCAAAAAGGCGATTTTTGAGCCGGATTTAACGTTTTTCCCTTGTGCATGGGAAAAAGAAGTGATATACTAAGGATGGAATGCAGCAGTGGTGAGAGTGGGAGGCATCTTCCCGCTCTCTACTGTTGTGAACGGAACTTACGAATCATTTTCGGAGGAAACACTTTGGCGAAAAAAAGCGTGACGGCCACGGCTGGAGAGATTGCAGAGCGTCTCGCGCAGAAAATGGGATATGAGTTTGTCGACGTCGAGCTCACCAAGGAGCACGGCGCGGCTTTTTTGCGCATTTTTGTGGATAAGGAAGGCGGCATGTCGCTGGACGACTGCTCCGAATTCCACCACGCCATCATGAAGGAGATCGAGGATCTGGATTACGATTATCTCGAAATTTCCTCCCCCGGCGTGGACCGGCCGCTCAAGCGCGACCGCGATTTTGAAAAAGCGCAGGGCGAGGTGGTGGAAGTTCATCTCTACCGCGCGCAGAACGGACAGAAAATCTTTGAGGGGAAACTTGTCGGGCTGATCGACGGCGAAGTCGTGATCGAGAACGACGAGGGAAATCAGCAGCGCTTTGCCCGCAGGGACTGCGCGCTGGTCAAGCCCGTGATCGAATATGAGGACATAGAGGAGGAGTAAAGGCATGAACGTTGAGTTTATTGAAGCGTTGAACGAGCTTTGCAAAACCCGCAGAATCAAAAAGGAGGTTTTGCTCGAAGCCATCGAACAGGCGCTGATGTCCGCCTACAAAAAGAACTTTGACTCCGCCTCCAATGCACGCGTGACGCTGGACGCCATCACCGGCGAGGTTGCGGTTTACGCGCAGAAGAAGGTTGTGGATCAGGTTGAAAATCCGCAGCTGGAAATCTCTGTGGACAACCCGGCGGTGGGCAACAAGTACCAGCTGGGCGATATCGTGGAAGTGGAGGTCACGCCCCGTAACTTCGGGCGTATCGCGGCGCAGGCGGCCAAACAGGTGATCGTCCAGCGCATCCGCGAGGCAGAGCGCGGCGTGATCTACGACGAATATATCGAGAAGGAAGCCGAGATCCTGACGGCCATCGTGCTGCGCATCGAGGGCAAAACCGTTTACGTCGATCTCAATCGCACCGAGGGCGTGTTGGAGCCTTCTCAGCAGATGCCGGATGAGGAATTCCATGTCGGCGATCGCATCAAGGTCTACGTCATGGAGGTCAACCGCGCTCAGAAGGGTCCGCAGGTCATGGTTTCCCGCACCAACGCAGGGCTGGTCAAGCGCCTCTTTGAGATGGAAGTGCCCGAGATCCAGACCGGCGTTGTGCAGATCAAGTCCATCGCGCGCGAGGCGGGATACCGCACCAAGATGGCGGTTTATTCCACCGATAACGCGGTCGATCCGGTCGGTGCATGCGTCGGCCAGCGCGGAACCCGCGTTGAAACCATCGTCAACGAGCTGCGCGGTGAAAAGGTCGATATCATCAAATGGTCTTCCGACCCCGCCGAATACATCGCGCAGGCGCTTTCTCCCGCCAAGGTTGTGGGTGTGTTCGTCAACGAACACGAAAAGGCCGCCAAGGTCGTGGTGCTGGATAACCAGCTGTCGCTGGCCATCGGCAAGGAAGGGCAGAACGCCCGCCTGGCCGCCAAGCTCACCGGCTGGAAGATCGACATCAAGTCCCAGTCCCAGATGGAAGAGAGCATGGGGGTGTAAAGCGGATTGAAGCCGAAGAAAATCCCGATGCGCATGTGCGTGGGCTGCCGCGAGATGAAGCCCAAGAAAGAGCTGATCCGCGTGGTGCGCCCGCCGGAGGGAAGCGTCATGCTCGACCGCACCGGAAAGGCCTCCGGGCGGGGCGCTTACGTCTGCCCCTCCAGCCAGTGCCTGGAAAAGGCGCGCAAGGCCAAAACGCTCGAACGCGCGCTGGAAGCGTCCATCGAACCCGCTGTCTACGATCAGCTGGCAAAGGAGTTGGATGCGCGTGGCGAATAAACTGCGCGGCATGATCTCCCTGGCGCAGAAGGCAGGGAAGATCGTCTCGGGCGAAACCGCGGTTCGCGCCGCGATTCAGAAAGGGCAGGCCGTGATGCTCCTGGCGGAAGAAGGAGCCTCTGCCAACACCAAAGATACCATGAACAAGCTTGCGACAGCGTATGCACTCCCGCTGCTATACGTGGAGGACGTGGGCGCAGCCATCGGCAAGCCGGGAAGAACCATGCTCGCCCTGTGCGACGCGGGCTTTTCCGCTGCCATAAACAAGATCAACGATGAATCCAAGTACGGGGGTGTAGAAGTAGAATGACAAAAATTAAGGTGCAGGATGCGGCCAGACAGCTCGGCGCGGGCGCCAAGGAGCTGATGGACAGAATCTCCGGTACCCGCAAGGGCACCCAGGATACCCTGGGCGCGCTGCGCAAGCTGGAGGAACAGCTTTCCGCCAAGGAGGCGCAGGCCAGAGAAGAGGCCGAGCGCGTCCGCGCGGAACAGGAGCGCATTCAGGAGGAGCAGGACCGCATCGACGCGGCCAAGGCTCAGGATGAGGCGCTGCGCGCCGCCGTGCTGGCGGAACGCGCCCGCAGAGAAGCAGCCCCCACTGCGGAGAATCAGGAAAATACGCAGGAGCCGGCCAAGGCCGAAGCCCCCAAGGCAGAGGCTCCTAAGGCGGAAGCGGCGCAGCCCGCCGCCCGCCCGCAGCAGCCGGCTCGTCCCCAGCAGGGCAATCGTCCGCAGGGCGACCGCCGTCCTCAGCGCCCGGGCGCTTTCACGCCCCGGCCCTTTGTTCCCAACCCCAATGACCCCAATGCGCTGGTCAACCGGCAGAATCCCAACTTCGTGCCTCCGCAGGGCGCGCAGCAGGGCGAGCGCCGTCCTTATGCGCCCAGAGACGGTCAGCAGGGTGATCGCCGGCCTTATCCCCCGCGCGACGGCGAGCGCCGTCCCTATGCGCCGCGTGACGGCCAGCAGGGCGACCGCAGACCCTATCCCCCGCGCGACGGAGGCCGTCCGTTTCCCCCCAAGGACAAGGATTCCGACGCGCCGCAGCAGCGCCGTCCCGCGCCGAGAAACGGCGGCTTCGGCCGTCCCAAGGCGCCGGAACTGACGCCCGTGATGGAGAAGGAGCGCGTCAGCAATTACGATCCCAACAAGAACAACTATCAGCGCCAGCATGACCCGGAGAAGAAGGCGCAGAAGCCCAAGAAACAGATCATGAAGGAGAACGTCCGCGCAGCGGGCGGTCTGGACGACGAATGGCGCCGCAGCAAGAAGCCCAAGAAGGGCCAGCAGACCCAGCCGCGTCCCGAACCGGTCAAGATCGAAAAGGCTTACATGACCGCCGAGAAGATCACCGTCAAGGATCTGACCGAGCGCATCGGCAAGCCCGCCGGTGAGATCATCAAAAAGCTGCTGCTGCTGGGCATCATGGCGACCATCAACCAGGAGCTGGATTTCGATACCGCACAGCTCGTTTGCAGTGAATTCGGCATCGAGCTGGAAATGAAGATGGAAAAGACCTACGAGGAGACGCTGGAAGAGGAGACCGAGGCCGACAAGGAAGAGGATCTCCAGCCCCGTCCGCCGGTGGTCACCATCATGGGTCACGTCGACCACGGCAAGACCTCGCTGCTCGACTGCATCCGCAGAACGCACGTCACCGCGGGCGAAGCGGGCGGCATCACGCAGCACATCGGCGCTTACACCGCGGAGATCCACGGCCAGCGCATCACCTTCCTCGACACCCCCGGCCATGAGGCCTTCACCGCCATGCGTATGCGCGGCGCGCAGTGCACCGATATCGTCGTGTTGGTCGTCGCAGCGGACGACGGCATCATGCCCCAGACCATCGAGGCCATCAACCACTCCAAGGCGGCGGGCGTGCCGATCATCGTGGCCATCAACAAGATGGATAAGCCCACGGCCAACCCCGAGCGCGTCAAGCAGGAGCTGACCGAGCAGGAGCTGGTTCCCGAAGATTGGGGCGGCGACACCATCTGCGTGCCGGTTTCCGCCGCGACCGAGATGGGCATTGACAACCTGCTGGAAATGATTCTGCTCACCGCGGAGATGAAGGAGCTCAAGGCCAACCCGAACCGCCCCGCGCGCGGCACCATCATCGAGGCGCGTCTGGACAAGGGCCGCGGCCCTGTGGCGACGCTCCTGGTGCAGAACGGCACCATCCATGTGGGCGATACCATCGTCGCCGGTACGGCTTACGGCCGCGTGCGTGCGATGGTCAACGATAAGGGCCAGCGCATCACCGATGCAGGTCCCTCTACCCCCGTCGAGATCATCGGCTTTAACGATGTTCCCGCCGCGGGCGATACCCTTTATGTCTCCAACGATGACAAGCTCTCCCGCCAGGTGGCCGAGGAGCGCCGCGAGAAGATCAAGGCCGCTCAGATCAAGGCCATGCAGAAGACCACGCTGGACGATCTGTTCAACCAGATGCAGGAAGGCGAGATGAAGGAGCTGAACCTCATCGTCAAGGCCGACGTGCAAGGCTCCGTCGAAGCTGTCCGTTCCTCGCTGGAGAAGCTTTCCAACGACGAGGTGCGCGTCCGCTGCATCCACGGCGGCGCAGGCGCGATCAACGAGAGCGACGTCTCGCTGGCGGCAACTTCCAACGCCATCGTCATCGGATTCAACGTGCGTCCGGATGCGAAGGCGCGCGCTCTGGCGGAACGCGAGGGCGTGGACGTTCGTCTCTACCGCGTCATTTACGATGCGATCGAGGAAATCAAGGCGGCCATGAAGGGCATGCTCGCCCCGAAGTTCAAGGAAGTCATACTGGGTCATGCCGAAGTGCGCCAGACCTTCCGCGTCTCCGGCGTGGGCACCATTGCGGGCTGCATGGTGACCGACGGCATGATGCGCCGCAACGGCAAGGTTCGCCTGCTGCGCGACAACGTCGTCATCTTCGAGGGCAACCTCGACTCCCTCAAGCGCTTCAAGGACGATGCGCGCGAGGTCAACGCCGGCTATGAGTGCGGTATCGGCCTGGAGGGCTACAACGACATGAAGGAGCAGGACGTCATCGAATGCTTCGTCATGGAGGAAATCGAAAAGTAAACAGAATTCATCTGACTGCGGCGGCAGGCGATCGGTTATGTCGCCTGCCGCCGCTTGTCCTGAAAAACGCCCGGTCTGGGCAATATAAGGAAAACAGTTTTTAAGGAGAAAAAATCATGCCAGGATATGATAGAGTAGACCGTCAGGCGGAGGAACTCAAGCGCGGGCTGGACAGCGTCATCCGCAATCAGGTCAAGGACCCCCGCATCCCGGAGGTATTTTCCATCACCAATGTGGAGCTGGCGCGCGATCTCAAGCACGCCAAGGTTTCCATCAGCGCTATGACGGCGGACGAAAAGCAGGTCAAAGAGATGCTCAAGGCGCTCAAGAGCGCTACGGGCTTCATCCGCCATGCGCTGGGGCAGGAGATCATCATGCGCAGCATTCCCGAATTGCAGTTTGTCGCGGATGATTCCATCGCTTACAGCGTGCATATTGCCTCGCTTTTGCGCGATATTTCCCACAAGGATGAGGAACAGGAAGAAAAGAACGATGGTTGACGAAATGAAGCGTGCGCTGGAAGGCGCGCAGAACATTGCGCTGGTCTGCCACATTTCGCCGGATATGGATACGCTGGGCTCTGCGGCGGGACTGCGCTTTGTGCTGGAGAAGATGGGCAAGCGCGTCAC
This sequence comes from uncultured Christensenella sp., assembly GCA_905193155.1. Classification (GTDB taxonomy): domain Bacteria; phylum Bacillota; class Clostridia; order Christensenellales; family UBA1750; genus Spyradocola. The sequence goes on along the minus strand of CAJJNQ010000013.1, from coordinate 16,960 downwards.
GATCTACGATCAGGACCCCGTGCCGGAGCGCTATCTCTTTGTCGGCGGGCTGGGCGACGTGCGCCTGCCTGATGAGGAAGTCTATGACCTGTGCGTCAGCATCGACGTGTCCGACCGCGCGCGGATGGGCGAGGCGGCCAGGGTGTTTGATAACGCCCGCGCCCGCGCAATGATCGATCATCATAAAACCACTGAGCCCTTTGCGCCGGTGCACGTTGTGCGCCCGGATGCAGCGGCCACGGCAGAGATTCTGACGAAGCTTTTTGATGAATACGGCTGGGAGATCCCGCAGGAGGCGGCCTTGTGCCTGTGCGCCGGGATTTCCACCGATACCGGCAACTTCAGCTTTGCGTCCGTCACGGGCGATACGCTGCGTGCGGCTGCGCGGTGTGTTGAGTGCGGTGCGAAGATGAGCGTCATCACCGAATCACTTTACCGCACCAGCACCGAAGGGCATATCCGCGCCATGGGCAGGATTCTGAACGGGATGGATCTGCGGGCGGACGGCCGCATCGCCGTGATGAGTGTGACGCTTCAGGACAAAGAAGAGCTGTCGCTTCTGCCGGAGGACAGCGAAGGTATCGTCAACTTCGGACTGGAGATCAAGGGCGTGCAGGCGGCGGTGTTGCTGAACGAGCGCGAAGGACTCGTCAAGTGCTCGCTGCGCGCCAAAGAGCCGCTGGACGTGGCGAAGGTCGCGGCGGAATTCGGCGGCGGCGGACATGTGCTGGCGGCCGGGTGCAGCTTTGAAAAGGCTACCATGGAAGAAGCGCGGGAGAAGATTGTCCGCGCGCTGGAAGGGATTATTCGATGAGGGACGGATTCCTGAATCTGCTCAAGCCGCCGGGCATGACCTCGTCCGATGCGGTGGTGATGGTGCGCAAAACCCTGCCCCGCGGCGCAAAAGTGGGGCACATGGGCACGCTTGACCCGGAAGCCAGCGGTGTGCTGCCCATCGGCATCGGCAAAGCGGCGCGGCTGTTTGACTATGTGTCGGACAAGGAAAAGGGCTACCGCGCGGAGATCCGCATCGGCGTCGAAACCGATACGCAGGACGCGACCGGGCGCATCACGGGCCGCGGCGGGCTGGTGACGGCGGAGCAGCTGCAAGGTGTGCTGCCGCAGTTTGAAGGCGACATCGAGCAGATTCCGTCGCAGTATTCCGCCATCAAAGTGGGCGGCAAAAAGCTCTATCAAACCGCAAGGGCGGGTGAGAGCATCGAGATTCCGAAACGGACGGTGCATATTGAGTCCGTGACCTATGTCGCGCAGACGGCGGAGGATCGCTTTCTGATCGACGTGGCCTGCGGGCGGGGAACCTACATCCGCACGCTCTGCCACGATATCGGCAAGGCCCTTGGGACTTGCGCGCACATGGCGTTCCTGCTGCGCACCAAATCCGGCGTATTTGAACTGGAAAACGCGGTCACGCCGGAAGAATATCTGCAAAGTGTGCAGGAGGGCGAACCGAAGCTGCTGCCCTGCGACGCGCCGATCCGCCACATCCCGGCGGTGCATCTGGGCGACAATTTGGAGCACGCCGTGCGCAACGGCAACCCCATCCGCCTGAAAAATTGGAAAAATCCTCCGCAGGAGGGCAGCGTGCTGCGCGTCTATCTGGGAGAACAGTTTGCGGGCATGGGGCAGGTAAAGGATGGAGAAATCCGCTTCCGCTGCATGCTGCTGGGCGAAAATGAGTCATAAAAAAGGAAAAAGAATGCAATCGGAGGGGGAAACGATATGAAAGTTACGACCTCGCAGATCCTGCCCAGGGAGCGGGTGATCGCTTTGGGAACGTTTGACGGCGTGCATCTGGGGCATCAAGCGGTGCTGGAGGTGGCCTCGGTCATCGCTATGTGCGAAAAAATGGCTCCCTGCGCGCTCTCGTTCCTCAATCATCCCCTCTCGGTCGTGGGGGCGGGCGCGCCGCCGCTGCTGACGCTGCCGGCAGAAAAGGCGCTGCTGGTTTCCCGCAGCCTGATCGATGAGCTGATCCTGCTGCCGTTCACCCGCCGCCTGTCCGGGCTGGCGCCGGAGGAGTTCATCCGCGGTCTTGTGGGGCCCGGCGGCGCGCGGCACATCGTCGTGGGCGATAATTATACCTTCGGCGCGGGCGGCGCAGGCAATGTCGAACTGCTGGACAAGCTCTCCCGTGAGATGGGGTATACGCTGCATGTCGTGCCCAAGGTGAGCATTTCGGGCATGGATGTGTCGTCCACGCGCATCCGTGAGCTGCTGCTGGCGGGCGATGTGCGCACGGCGGCGGCGCTGCTCGGCCGGGCGTATACCATCGGCGGTCCTGTCGTGCACGGCAACCATATCGGGCACGAGATGGGCTTTCCCACCATCAACATCGACATTCCGCAGGGAAAGCTGCTGCCCAAGTTCGGCGTGTACTTCGGCTATGCGCAGATTGCGGGCGAGCAGTACCGCGCGATGTTCAACCTGGGGGTCAAGCCCACGGTCGGCAGCGATAAGCCCACGCTGGAAGCGTATCTGATCGACTTCGAGGGGGACGTCTACGGCGAGGCGGCGCGCGTGTCCTTCGTGGCGCGGCTGCGCGACGAGAAAAAGTTCGATTCGCTGGCCGAATTGTCGGCACAGATCGAAAAAGACGTGCAGCGCGCAAGGGCGCTGTGATGAGCAAAAAAACAGGCGCAGTTCCGAAAAACGGGACCGCGCCTGTTTTGCTGTGGGATCCTGGTCAGTCTTTCAGGATTTATGCGCTTGCGGGAGACACAGAACATTTCGGCAAGGCGGGCTTGAGAGAACTTTCATTCTGCTCATATTTCTTTCCAACGATTTGTCAGAATCAAATGATCCTCCATTGAGTTCACCTTCCCCGCTTTACAAAAAAACAGAGGCCGCGATCAGGCTATAGATGCGGCATCCGAATAGGAGGAAGAACAATATCGTCTACGCGATGGCGGCCAATCACTGTATTATGAAGAAGAGGGCCGCCGAAATCATCTGAACAACAGGGATACCGCCCGATTTACCTGTCAAGAAATCCTCTGAAATGAATTCGGATTTTTCACAATGGCTGACGGGCTGCCGACGATTCAGGCTTCCGCGTTGTTTTTTCTATTTTATATAAAGGGCATGTACACAAAAGGGGGAGCGGAGGTTATCTCTCTGTAAGTTGGATTGACGCGCGATGGTCTGTGGCATACAATGGGGGCGAAAAAGAGCGTATAAATGGATGGAGGATGTGGGCATGAGAAAATACGCGGGACCGATCGGCATGTTTTGTTTGTTTGAAGCCATTGCCGTGACGCTGTGGCTGGCGAAGGACAATCTATTTTATCTGTTCAATTTCACCTACATCGGCGGGTCGCTGGCACTGGGCATGCTGCTGTATATTCGACGGTGGAAATACGCGCGGCACGTCGTGCAGTTCCTGGTAGGCGGCTATATGCTGGTCTACTTGGGCGTGATTTGCCGGGAAAACATGCAGATCGAAGGGTTTTGGTATTATCTCTTTTCCGGCGTGTTTGAGGCGGCGGTGATTCACTACGCCGTGGCCAAGATCTTCGGCCCGCTGCTCTTCGGGCGGGGCTGGTGCGGCTACGCCTGCTGGACGGCGATGGTGCTCGATCTGCTGCCCTATAAAGAATCGCAGCAGCCCGGAAAGAAACGGCTCGGCTGGATTCGCTATGCGCTGTTTGCTGGTTCACTGCTGTTCGTAGGCGCGCTGTTTGTGTTTGACGTCGTGGGGAAGGAGCAGATTTTGTGGATCAGCTTCCTGGCCGGCAACGCGCTCTATTACGCGGTCGGCATCGCGCTGGCGTTTGCCTTCCGGGACAACCGCGCGTTCTGCAAATACATCTGCCCGGTGACGGTATTTTTGAAACCTGCAAGCTATTTTTCCCTCCTGCGCGTCAAGTGCGACGAGGAAAAATGCGTCTCCTGCGGCAAGTGCCGCAAGGTCTGCCCGATGAACGTGAACCCATCCGCCAACTCCCGGAAGAGAGAAAATGCGACAGAGTGCATCCTCTGCCTGCGCTGCGTGGAGGAATGCCCGAAAAAGGCGCTGAAGCTCTAAAGCGGGAGATTTTCATGTTAAGATGTGTTTTTGCCTGAAAAAGCCGTTTACAAGGCGTTGCGGGCGTGATAAAATATATTCTGGCTTGAACCGCAATCTGGGGGCTGCGCCACGCACGACGCGCCGCTCGGATCGCCGGCGATTGACGAATATTTTGAAAAGCGAGGTTGCAACATCATGGACAAGGCAAGAAAGACGGAAATCATCCAGAAGTACGGTCGTCACGAGGGCGACACCGGTTCTCCCGAAGTGCAGGTCGCTCTGCTGACCGAGCGCATCAACCACCTCAACGAGGATCACCTGAAGAACAACAAGAACGACCACCACTCCCGTCGCGGTCTGCTGATCATGGTCGGTAAGCGCCGCGGTCTGCTGGACTACCTCAAGAAGGTGGATATCGTTCGTTACCGTTCTCTGATTGCCGAGCTGAACGTCCGTAAGTAATTGCGGACTGCGGGATATGCCGGAAGGCCTTGCGGAGCTGATCCGCGCGGCCTTTCGGCTGTCTCATTATAAGCTGGAAAAAACAAAAGAACTGCCCGCGAAGCTATTTTTCAGGAGAAAAAAGCGCGCTGCGTGGTCGCGTGGGGTTTGCCGAACGCTTTGATGAGAAAGAAGCGCTGGACAAACTCCGCGCACGGAGCGTCCTGCTTTTGCGGGCGACGACAGAAAGGAGCCCCTGAAGACATGGAACACAAGATCTATGAAACAGAGCTTGCGGGCCGCAAGCTGTCCTTCGAGTTCGGCCGCTATGCCGAGCAGGCTGCCGGATCCGTTCTGGTCCGCTACGGCGACACCGTCGTGCTGGTCTGCGCCACCGTCGCCGATACGCCCCGCCCCGGCATCGACTTCTTCCCGCTGGGCGTGGACTTCGAGGAAAAGCAGTACTCCGTAGGTAAGATCCCCGGCGGCTTCATCAAGCGCGAAGGCCGTCCCACCGAGAAGGCCATTTTGACCTCCCGCCTGATCGACCGCCCGCTGCGCCCGCTCTTCCCCAAGGGAATGCGCAACGACGTCAGCGTCGTGGCGACCGTGCTTTCCAACGATAATGACTGCTCCGCCGAAATCCCCGCGATGATCGGCTCCTCCATTGCGCTGTGCGTTTCCGAAATTCCCTTCGCCGGCCCCACGGGCTCGGTGGTGGTGGGTCTGATCGACGATGAATTCGTGCTCAACCCCACCGTGGAGCAGCGCGAAAAGAGCGACCTGCACCTGACGGTTTCCGGCACCAAGGACGCCATCATGATGGTCGAGGCCGGCGCCAAGGAAGTCAGCGAAGAGAAGATGCTTCAGGCCATTCTCTACGCGCACGAAGAGATCAAGAAGCTCGTCGCCTTCCAGGAAGGCATCATTGCCGAAATCGGCAAGGAAAAGCGCGAGTTCCCGCTGGTGACCGTGGGCGAGGATGTGACCGCGGCCGTCCGCGAATATGCGCTGGAAAAGGTGCAGTGGGCGTTTGAGAGCTTTGACCGCGCCGAGCGTTCTGCGCGCGAAGAGCAGGTCAAGCAGGAAACCCTCGAGCACTTTGCCGAGACCTTCCCCGAGCGCGAGCGCGAGATTGCCGATGCACTGTATTACCTCGACAAGGAAGTCATGCGCCGCAAGATCATCGACCACGGCGTCCGTCCCGACGGCCGTGCATTGACCCAGGTCCGCCCCATCTGGTGCGAAGCGGGCATCCTGCCCCGCACGCATGGTTCCGCTGTGTTCACCCGCGGCCAGACCCAGGTCATGTCCATCTGCACCCTCGGTTCCATGAGCGATGTGCAGACGCTGGACGGCATCTCTGCGGAAGAATCCAAGCGCTATATGCACCATTACAATATGCCGCCGTATTCCACCGGCGAAGCCCGTCCGCTGCGCTCTCCGGGACGCCGCGAGATCGGCCACGGCGCGCTGGCTGAGCGCGCGCTGGAGCCCATGATCCCCTCGCCCGAAGAGTTCCCCTACGCCATCCGCGTGGTCTCCGAGGCGATCTCTTCCAACGGTTCGACCTCGCAGGCTTCCATCTGCGGCTCCACCATGGCGTTGATGGACGCGGGCGTGCCGATCAAGAAGCCTGTTGCGGGCTGCGCCATGGGTCTGATTAAGGACGCAGAGACCGGCAAGGTCGCGGTGCTGACCGATATTCAGGGTCTGGAAGACTTCCTGGGCGACATGGACTTCAAGGTCGCGGGCACCAAGGACGGCATCACCGCCATCCAGATGGATATCAAGATCAAGGGCATCGACGAGCCCATCCTGCGCCAGGCTCTGGCTCAGGCGCACGACGGCCGCATGTTCATCATGGGCAAGATGATGGAGTGCATCTCCGAGCCCCGCAAGGAGCTGTCCAAGTGGGCGCCCAAGATCATTACCTTCTCCATCAATCCCGATAAGATCCGCGAAGTCATCGGCTCCGGCGGAAAGGTCATCAACAAGATCATCGCCGATACCGGCGTCAAGATCGACATCGAGGACGACGGCAGCGTCTACATCGCGACCCCCGATGCGGAGGCCGCCGAGAAGGCTCGCAAGATCATCGAGGGCATTGCCAACGGCGTGGAGGTCGGCGCGGAATACACCGGCAAGGTCGTCCGCATCATCCCCATCGGCGCGTTCATCGAGCTGCTGCCCGGCAAGGACGGCATGCTGCACATCTCCAAGATGTCTAACGAGCACATTGAAAAGGTGGAAGACGTGCTCAACATCGGCGACGAGATCAAGGTCCGCGTGGCCAACATCGACTCGCAGGGCCGTGTGAACCTGGCCCGCGCCGATATGGTCATCGAGGAAAAGCCCCGTGCGCCCCGCCGCGACCGCGGTGAAGCGCCCAAGGGCAACTACCCCTTCCGCTCCAACGGCAACCGCCGCGAGCCCCGGAAGGAAAACTAAGCACAAGTGAATAAGAAAGGGAGACGGGGCGAAAACTCCGCCTCCCTTTTGAAACATTCGGGGGGAAAAGAAGAAAAATGGCCTATGATCTGATCACGCTGCGCAACGGACTGCGCATTGTGGGCGAGCGGATGCCTGATATCCGCACTGCGGCCGTGGGCGTGTTTGTGCGCACCGGCGCGGTCAACGAAAGTCCGGAGGAAAACGGATATTCTCACTTTGTGGAGCACATGGTGTTCAAGGGCACGAAGGAGAAGAACGCGGCGGCGCTGGCGGACGAGATGGATCGTCTCGGCGGCGCGACCAACGCCTTCACTGCCAAGGAAAGCACCTGTTTTTATACAAAGGTCATGGACGAACACCTGGAGCGCGGCATTTCGCTGCTGGCGGATCTTCTGCTGCGGCCGGAATTCCCGCAGGACGACCTGGAGCGCGAAAAGGGCGTGGTGATCGAGGAGATCGCCATGTGTGAGGACAATCCGGAGGATCTCGTCCACGAGCTGCTCTCCGACGCGCAGTATCAGGGACATTCGCTGGGGCTGCCCATTCTCGGCACCGAGGAGATCATCCGAAACGTCACGCGGGAAAAGCTCTTTGCATTCATGAAAAAGCACTATACGCCCCGCAACACCGTGATCTCCGTCGCGGGCCGCTACGATTGGGACGAACTGGTGCAGCTGCTGGATAAATACTTTGGCGCATGGGATTCCGTCGGGCCGGAAGTGCCCGAAATGCCGGAAGCGCCCGCCCTGTGCAACCATCTGGTGCGGGAGAAGGATACCGAACAGGCACAGATCTGCGTGGGCTACCCAGCCTTTAAGGGCAATTCGCCCGAGAGCTATGCGCAGCTCATCCTCTCCACGCTCTTCGGCGGCGCGATGAGTTCCCGCCTGTTCCAGAGCATCCGCGAAAAGAATGGGCTGGCTTATTCGGTTTACAGCTATGTCAACGTCTATTCGGGCGTGGGCGGCATGGAGCTGTATGCCGGAACCTCGCCGGAGACCGCTCAGCAGGTGGTCGATCTGATGGGGCAGGAGGTCAAAAAGCTCGTGCGCGACGGCGTGACGCCCGACGAGTTTGAAAAGGCGCGCGAGTCCTGCAAGATTTCCTTTGTCATGGGGCAGGAGAGCAGCACCTCGCGGATGCGCGGCAACGGCAACGTGATGCTGCTGTACAACAAAACCCGCTCCTATGAGGAAATCATGGAGCGCCTGAACAAGGTGACGCTGGACGAGGTCAACGCTGTCGCCCGGAGCATTTTCACCGCGCCCTATTGCACCGCCGTCGTTGGCAAACTGGATACGCCTTTGTCCTTTGCGGCGTTTGACGATTGATTAGGGTTTGAAAGAAGCATCCCCGCTTTGGGGATGCTTCTTTGCGTTAAAAAGGCCGAAAACGGGCAATCTATCCCGCGGAGGTGTTTTTTATGGCGCAAAACGATAAGAACAGTCAGACCGATCTGGACGGCCTTGAAAAAATGGGGATGCCGGACGGACAGCCCCGCCCCATCGCCTGCCTGCCCATCATCGGGCAGATCGAGGGGCACATGGCGCTTTCGGACTCGAGCAAAACGACCAAATATGAGCATATCCTGCCGATGCTGGTGGATATTGAGCAGAACGACAAGGTGCAGGGGCTGCTGCTGCTCCTGAACACCGTGGGCGGGGATGTGGAGGCAGGGCTGGCCATTGCGGAGATGGTGGCGGGGATGCGCAAGCCCTCGGTATCGCTGGTGATCGGCGGCGGGCACTCCATCGGCGTGCCGCTGGCGGTATGCACGAGAAAATCCTTCATCGTGCCCTCGGCCACTATGACGCTGCACCCGGTGCGCATCTCCGGCATGGTTATCAACGCGCCGCAGTCAGTGGATTATCTCAAGGAGATGCAGGCGCGGGTGGTGCGGTTTGTCTGCGATCATTCCGGCATGAAGGAAAAGCGCTTCCATGAGATGCTGCAGGCGCGGGACGATATGGCCAACGACGTGGGCACGATCCTGGACGGCTGGGCAGCGGTGGACTGCGGGCTGATCGGCGCGGTGGGCGGTCTGGGCGACGCACTGGACGCGCTGCGCAGCCTGATCGCCGGGGAACGGAAAAAGGCGTAAGGGCGTTAAATAGGCATCCGGTTCATCCGCTTGGGGCGTTCGGATTTACTTTCCGGGCGCAATGGTGTAAAATGAAAGAGGATGAGACTTAAGATCGACCGAATTGAGGATGCTTATGGAATATGTGCTGCGCTTTTTATTGTGCCTGCTGAAGTGGACGCTGATCGTGGTGGTCGTGGCGATGCTCTGCACGGGCGCATTTACCTTCGGCATGAACTATGCCAACATATCGGTGCTGGTCACGGACGGGATGAAGATGCATACCGGCGTGGTGCTCGGCTATAACGACGCGGCGGAGCTGCCCAAATTCTTTACAGAGGAGTATCTGGCGGGCGACGAAACGCTGAACGATAGAACCTACAAGGACTTCACCATCAATAGCTTTGACGCACAGGTGGACATTGAAAAGCTGCACACCCTGCCGTGGGAGGACACCGCCACCGCGACGGTGACGGAAACCGCCACCATCGACGGCGAGCTGCCCATCGACAAGCAGACCCCGGAGCAGCTCAAGGACCCCAACAAGATTCGTCCGCCGGAGTGGCGGGGCGGCGTTTACGACCTGAAGCTTGAAAAGCGGGACAGCGGCTGGATCATCGTGTCGGTGGTTCGGACAGGCGATGTGCCCGAAGCGGCCGATGCGGCAAGCACGGCGCAGGAGGGAGCGGCCGCATGACGGTGATCGAGAAAAACAGCCTGATCTTGGCGCCGATGGCGGGGGTGACGGATTACGTCTACCGGGGACTGTGCGCACGCTTCGGTGCGGAGGCGACCGTGACGGAGATGGTTTCGGCCAAGGGCTATCTGCTCACGCCGAAGGAGCGGCTGGATGTGATCCAATTGCGCCAGACCAACCCCGGCGAACACTGCGCGCTGCAAATCTTCGGGTCGGACGCGGATTTCATGGCGCGCGCGGCGGAGCGGCTTTGCGAAAGCCGCTTTTTTGCGCTGGACATCAACATGGGCTGTCCTGCGCCCAAGATCGTCTCCGGCGGGGACGGCAGCGCGATGCTCAAGGACTTGAAGAATGCGGAAAAAGTGCTGCGTGCCGTGGTCAAGGCGTCCAGTCTGCCCGTGACCGTCAAGATGCGCATGGGCTGGGACGAGCACTCGATCTGTACGCTGGAAGCGGGAAAAATGGCGCAGGACTGCGGCGTTTCCGCCGTGACGCTGCACGCGCGCACTCGGCAGGAAATGTATGCCGGTCATGCGCACTGGGACGCAATCGGCGAGCTGGCCGCAGCATTGGACATTCCGGTGGTGGGCAACGGCGATATCGAGAGCGTGGAGGATGCACAGCGGATGCTGCGGGAAACCGGTTGTCACGCCGTGATGATCGGCCGGGGGGCGATGGGTAACCCGTGGATCTTTCGGGATTGGGCGAGAAACAAGCAGGGGCTGCCGCCGGAAGCGGTTGCGCCCGGGGAGCGCGTGGACGTCGCGCTGGAGCACGCCCGGCTGCTGATGGCGCACAAGGGCGAATACATCGGCTTGCGGGAGATGCGCAAGCACATGGCCTGGTATCTCAAGGGGCTGCGGGGCAGCGCGCAGGTGCGCGTGAAGTTCAACACCGCGGAAAGTTATACGCAGATGGAGGATATCCTGCGCACCTATCTGGAAAAACTGGAAAGCGGCGCGATTTGAAAAAGGGAGCCGAAAAACGGCTCCCCTTTTTGTATTCCGCATATGTCAAACGGGGAAAATAACCCGCGAGGTGAGGCGGATGATCGTGACGAAGGACCTGCGGAAGGTCTACGGCGGCGCGTGCGCGGTGGAAGCGGTGCGCGGCGTGTCAATGGAGGTTGCGGACGGAGAGTTTCTGGCTATCGTGGGGCCGTCGGGCAGCGGAAAATCCACGCTGATGAACCTGCTGGGCTGTTTGGATCGAGCGACGGACGGATATTATGCGCTGGACGGGCAGGACGTGACGCGGTTGGATCGAGACGGGTTGGCGGGCGTGCGCAGCCGCAAAATCGGCTTCGTGTTCCAGAACTTCAATCTGCTGCCGCGCATGACGGCAGAGGAAAACGTTGCGCTGCCGCTGGTCTATTGGGGCGTGCCGCTGCCGGAGCGCCGGGAGCGGGCGCGGCAGGCGCTGGATCGCGTGGGATTGTATCACCGGCGGGAACATCTGCCGGGGGAGATGAGCGGCGGCCAGCAGCAGCGCACGGCCATTGCGCGGGCGCTGGTGACGCATCCGCCGCTGCTGCTGGCAGACGAACCGACGGGCAATCTGGACAGCATATCGGGGCGGGACGTGATGCGCTGCATGGCGCAGCTCAACGAAAGCGGCACAACGGTGGTGCTGATCACGCATGACGACGGCGTGGCGGCGCAGTGCGCACGGCGCGCGGAGATGCGCGACGGCAGGCTGCGCGCACTGTGACAAAACCCCTCCCGCGCGCGTACAATGACAGTATGCGAAAGGGGAGGGGTGGTGGTCATGGAGGAATTGTCGAAGCGGGAACTGCGGCAGGTATTGCTGCTGCTCTTGCTCCTGCTGGGGCGGGACGAGGAAGCTGACGGCGCGCAGGAGACGCTGCTGCTGCTCCTGATGATGGTGATGCTGGAGGAGTAACAAGCCCCTACGCCGCCCTTTGTGTAAGGGGAGGTGTCTCGGCTGCGCCGAGACGGAGGGGCTGCCCACTTGGTCCGCACGCTCCGCAGAAAAGCCTAAAAAAAGGAACGCCCAGGGCGTTCCTTTTTTGCATACAGGGGAATTATTCGCGGGTGTCGCTGATCTGAATGGTGCCTGCGCCGCCGTCATAGAAAACCTGGACCTTCAGCAGGCCCTCGGTGCCCTCGAGCGCGGCGGCGAAGATCATCTCGCTCTCCTCAGTGATGTCGGTAAAACCGGCGTCTTTGAGCGCCTGGCGGTAGTCATTGATGACTTTGGTGTCCGCCTCGGTGAAGGAGGCGAAAAGCAGTTCCTCTCCGCGCGTGGACAGCGTTTCCAGCTGCGGCTGGAAGTGCGGCAGCAGCGTGGCCAATCCCTCTTCCGGCCAGTAGACGTTTTCCTGGAAAATCATCTCCGGGGTGGGCTCGGGCGTAGGTTCGGGGGTGGGCTCGGGCGTGGCGGTCGCCACCAGCGGGCCGTCGGTGCAGGCGGTCAGCAGCGCAAGCGACAGCACGGCCAGCATCAATAGACTCAGGATTTTCTTCATATCATTACCTCTTGTTCAATTTGTATGGGAGACGATCGCTCCCTTTGTTTATTATACACAAATGCAACGCAAATGCAAAGGGGGATTTACAGAACATCTGTCCGCATATCGTCTTGTCAGAGAGGTGCTTTTTTGGTATAATCTTATAGTTGAGGAGTCTGTCTATTTGGGGAGGGGACGATGCGGTGCCGAATCTTCTGAGCGATTTTCAGGGCTGGCTGCTGGGCATACTGTATACGCTGCCGGCGCTGGTGATCGGCTTTACGCTGCACGAATACTGCCATGCGGCGGTTGCAGTGCTGCTGGGCGATTCCACGCCCCGGATGGAAGGCCGCTTGACGCTGAATCCCTCTGCTCACATCGACTGGATCGGCATGCTGCTGTTCCTCCTGTTGGGGTGGGGCTGGGCGAGGCCGGTGCACATTCAGCCGGGAAATCTCAAGGGAAGACGGTGGGGTGAGGCCGCTGTTTCAGCCGCTGGACCGCTGTCCAATTTCCTGCTGGCGATGCTCTGCTATGTCGTCACGATTCTGTTGCCGCAGGGCGTCTGGATGCAGTTTCTGCTCTATGGCGTGTCCGTGAACCTGACGCTCTGCTTTTTGAATCTGCTGCCCGTGCCGCCGTTGGACGGTTTTGCCGTGCTGCGCGCGCTGCTGGGCCTGAGGGTCGGTAAGGTGCTGGATTTTATGCAAAAATACGGGTTGATCCTCGTGCTGTTGCTGTCGCTGCTGGGGGTTTTGAACAGTTATCTGTTCCTCATGCGCGGGCTGTCGATAGCGCTGTTTGCGCGCCTGTTCGGCTGACGGAGGGCGTAGAGATGGCATATGTTGTACAGCTGAAGGATTTTGAAGGCCCGCTGGATCTGCTGCTGCATCTGATCAGCCGGGCGAAGGTCAATATCCGCGACATCTTCGTTTCAGAGATCACGGAGCAATATCTGCAGTCCATCGAGGACCTTTCGGGGCTGGATATGGACGCAGCCAGCGAGTTTTTGCAGATGGCGGCGACGCTGCTGGAGATCAAGTCCCGCGCGCTGCTGCCCAAGCCGCCCAAGACGGAGGACGAGGAAGATCCCCAGGAGGTGCTGATGCGCCGCCTGGAAGAATACAAGCGCATCAAAGAGGCGGGCAAGACCCTGCGCATCTATGAGGCGGAGGCGCAGGAGATGGTGACACGCCTGCCGCTGGAAATGGTGACGGAGGCGCGAATCGAACTTTCTCAGATGTCGCTGGAGAGCCTGCAGGCGGCTTTTTTGAACGTGCTGCTGCGCGCGGAGCGCAGCGATGCGGCGGTCAGCCCTATGCGGCAGATCGAGCGCGACACCTTCACCATCGGGGAGTGCATGCTGCGCATCCAGCGGCGAGTGATCGTGCAGCGGCGCGTGCGCTTTGACGAGCTGTTTCCCGCGGACGCGACGCGCTCGGAGATCATCACGATTTTCCTGGCTATGCTGGAACTGCTCAAGGCCAACCGCATCACCTTGCAGCAGGAGGATATTTACGCGCCGATCATGATTGAGCGGGGAAAGGAGACGGCGGCAGATGACGCTGACGGAACAGATTTCGGCGGTTGAGGCGGTGCTGTTTGCATCGGGCGAGCCGGTCGCCGTTCAGGCCCTGACCGAGATGCTGGGCGTTACGGCGCAGGAATTCGAGCCGGTGCTGCAAGGGCTTGCCTTGCGGTACGACGAGGACCGCGGCGTGCGGCTGATGCGCTTTGACGACAGCCTGCAGCTGTGCACCCGCCCGCAATACATGGACTTGATCGAAAAGGTGCTTCAGCCCGTGCGCAAGCAGACGCTGACGCAGGCCGCGCTGGAAACGCTGGCGGTAGTGGCCTATCGCCAGCCGGTGACGCGCGTGGAGATCGAGCAGATTCGCGGCGTGCAGTGCGACCGTGCGGTGGCGACGCTGCTGCACCATGGGCTCATTGCCGAAGTCGGCCGCAAGGAAAGCATCGGCAGGCCGATTCTCTACGGCACGACGGAAAAGTTTTTGCAGCACTTTGCGCTGACCTCGCTGGAGGCGCTGCCGCGCCTTGCACAGGTGAAGGTTGATGAGGAATTGACCGATTTCGGCGGCGTTTAGCGCGAAGAAGGCGGAAAATAAAGGAGTTTGCACTCTGCATAGAGAATTTAATAAGGTTCATGTAAGAAGAGACAGCAGGAAGGAGTGAAGGAGAAAACATGGCGACGGAGCGAAAGAAAACGGGGAGCAGATCCTCGTCGTCCGCGGGACGCAAAACCTCCGGCAGGAGTCGCAAAAGAAACAAAAAGCAATCGACCGTGCAGGAAGCGATTGGCTTTGCCCTGATCGTGCTGGGCGTATTCTCCTTTGCTGCGGTGGTAATCGGCGGTGCGGGCTGGCTGGGCAAGGGCCTGGCGGACGTGTTCTTCGGCCTGTTCGGGCTGGGGGCGTATCTGGTGCCGGTGCTGATGGCCGGGATCGGCTGGATCGTGCTGACAGCAGGAAAGTTCCGTCTTCAGGGAGGAAAGCTCGCCCTGACGGGCATTACGGTGCTGATGCTCTTCGTGGTCAACCATATGTTTTTCGACGCGAAGATTCAGCAGCAGTTGTTTGAAACCAAGGAAACCATCGGCTATTGGGATTATGTGACCGGCTCTTACGCTTTCGGGCAGGCAGAGCACGTTTCCTCCGGCGCGCTGGGCGGACTGCTCACCTTCCCGCTGCGCGCATTGCTGGGCAGCGTGGGCTGCTGGATTCTGACCATTGCGCTGATTGTGGGCTGCATCTTCGTGCTGGGCAAGCTGTCGATGCGGCAGGCGGCGCAGAAGGTCAACACCGCTGCGGTTAACACCGGCCGCCGCGTGGCGGAAAGCGCGCGGGATGCGCATGAGCGGTCGCAGGAGATGCGCGCGCAGCGGCAGCAGCGCCGCGAAGAGCAGGCGCAGACCCGCATGGATCTGGATGCGGCGGGCAATATGCCTGTGCGCGACGAGCGCAAACCCCTGCGCAACGAGCACGTGACCGGCCCGGCGCACCCGGAGCGGGACGAGACGCAGTTCAATCCCCTGACGCATGGCGAAAGGGAAGACGATCTGCCCGAAGAGGGCGAGATTTATGAATCCCCGCGCCGGACGCTGCCGCGCTTTGAGATTGTGCGCAGGCCTGCGGCGGAGGAAGAGCCGGAGGACGGCATTGAAATCGATCACAACGATCCGAATGCGGGCATTGATGCGGACGAAGTGATCCAGGCGCCTGTTCGTCCGGTGCAGCCGCAGGAAGAAAAGGAATATGTCCCGCTGGAAATCGTGCCGGAGATCAAGCCCGTGGCGGTGGAGGCGGTTGAGCCGCAGCATAGAACGGAGCCGGAAAGAAATGTACAGCCGGTCAAATTCCAGCCCATCGAGCGGCAGCATGCTTCTAATCCTTCAATCAGTGATTTTGACGATGAGCCGGAAGCGGAGGAGCCTCCGCAGATGAATCCGGTTCAAACGGCCGGTGCGAAAGAAAAGCCTGCATCGGATAAACCGGGCGAGCTTTCTCCGGCCAGCGAGGTGGAGTATCAATACGGCGAGGATTCCACGCCGGTGATCGACCCGGAGGTGATTCCGCCCTATCGTTTCCCGCCGCTGACGCTGCTGGAACAGGCCAAAGCGCCTGATCCCGTGCGCGACCACGCGCAGGAGGAAGAGCAGCAGCGCAATGTGGAATTGCTGGAAGAAACCTTAAGCTCTTTCGGCATCGAGGCCAAGGTGATCAATGTGGCGCGCGGCCCGGCCATCACCCGATATGAATTGCAGCCTGCGCGCGGCGTGAAGGTATCGCGCATCACGGGGCTTGCGGATGATATTGCGCTGAACATGGCGGCAGCGGGCGGCGTGCGCATCGAAGCCCCTGTGCCGGGAAAATCCGCCGTGGGCATTGAAATTGCGAACTCCGCCATTGCGACGGTGACGCTGCGCGAGGTACTGGAGAGCAAAGAATTTCGGGAACATTCGTCCAAGCTGGCGGTGGCGCTGGGCAAGGACATTGCCGGCACGCCCGTTGTGGCGGATCTGGCGCGCATGCCGCATCTGCTCATCGCCGGCGCAACGGGATCGGGCAAATCGGTGTGCATTAACTCCATCATCGCCTCGATCCTCTATAAAGCCACCCCTGAAGAGGTCAAGCTCATCCTGATCGATCCCAAGGTGGTCGAGTTGAGCGTTTACAACGGCATTCCGCATCTGCTCATCCCTGTGGTTTCCGACCCCAAGAAGGCGGCGGGCGCGCTGGGTTGGGCGGTGCAGGAAATGACCGACCGATACAAAAAGTTTGAAGCCTATTCCGTGCGCGATCTGAAGGGCTATAACAAAGCAGCGGTTAAAAAGGGCGAAGAGCCGATGCCGCAGATCGTCGTGATCATTGACGAGTTGGCGGACCTTATGATGGTGGCGCAGAACGATGTGGAAACCAAGATCTGCCGCTTGACGCAGCTGGCGCGCGCGGCGGGCATTCACCTGGTCATCGCCACGCAGCGCCCGTCGGTAGACGTCATCACGGGTCTGATCAAGGCCAACGTCCCCTCGCGCATCGCCTTTGCGGTGGCCTCGCAGGTGGACAGCCGCACGATCCTGGGCATCGGCGGCGCGGAAAAGCTGCTTGGCCGGGGCGATATGCTCTTTGACCCCAGCGGCGCGAGCAAGGCCATCCGCGTGCAGGGCGCGTTCATCAGCGATGATGAAGTGACGGATCTGGTGTCCTTTGTCAAGGACGGCGGCAGCGCAAAATACGACGAGGGCGTGATCGAGGCGCTGGAGCGCGTGGACGC
>CAJJNQ010000012.1 GCA_905193155.1 uncultured Christensenella sp. | reverse complement strand
CGAGACGGTCTACGGACAGATGCACCGCCTTTCCGTTGGTATGAAAACCGCCAAGCCTGCCGTCAATGCGCTGCTGCAAGCCAAGCTGGCCAATGCCGAGCAGCGCGGGATTCAGTTGGAGTTGGACGTTTCCTCGCCCTATGACGAGCTGCCGATGAACGATTGGGAATTCTGCCGCGTGCTCGGCAACCTGCTCGACAATGCAATGGATGCGCTGGAAGGCTGCGAAAGCCCGAAGATCAAGGTGGAACTTTATGAGGATATCCGCACTTACGGCTTTTGCGTGTCCAATAACGGGCCAAAGATTCCGCCGCAGATTTGCGTGCGCATCTTCAACACCGGTTTTACCACCAAAGCAGCAGGGCACGGTTTGGGACTTTCCATCGTTCGGGAGCTGATGGAAGGTTGCGGCGGCAGCATCGAGGTCTCCAGTGACGACGAGCAAACGGCCTTTACGGGCTCCATGCCCCGCGCGGACTTAACGCCAGAGCAGAGAGAAGAAATAGAGAAAGTAGAACAAAAAAGGGAGGCTTAACACCATGAATGAACTGACAAAGCGCGTTGCGGGCGCTATGCTCGCCATTCAGCGCTATCCTTGGGAACAGGGCGTGTGTGCACAGGCAATGTATGAAGCGGGCGTGGAGAACGTCTGGGTGCCTATGGCGCACGACGCGATTCTCCGTCAGAAGGAGGATGGCCGGCTTGCCGTCATCAATTCCAATATTGCCGTGACCGATCCTGCCGCCAACGGCGAGGTCTGCCTGCGTGCCTGGGAGCTGACGGGCGATGAGTTCTATAAAAAGGGCGCGCAGAAGATGTTCGACTATCTGATGCAGCAGGCGCCCCGCACGCCGGACGGTGTGATTTATCACAACACGGTGACTTTCGACGAGCACTTCACGCCGCAGCAGCTGTGGGTGGACTCTGCCTACATGGCGCCGCCGTTTATCGCCGTGATGGGGGATGTGGACGAAGCAGCTAAGCAGCTTTACGGGTTGTTCAAGTATTTGCAGGACCCGGAAACCAAGTTGCTTTTCCATAATTACGATGTTGGAACGGGCAAGTTTGTGCGCCGCCTGCGCTGGGCGACCGGCAATGGATGGGCGCTGATGGGCATTGCTCGCGTTGCGATCGAGGCCAAGAAGCAAGGAAAGCTCGAACTTTATCATGAGTTGACCGGGATGGGCAACGAGGTGTTAGAAGCACTGCTGCGCTATCAGCAACCGGACGGCCGTTTCTTGGATATTGTGGACGATTCCGCATCGTTTATCGACGGCACGTCTGCGATGATGATGTCGGTCTATATTTACCGCGGCGTGATCGAGGGTTGGCTGGGGCGCGATGAGTTGCCCTATGCCGAAAAGGCCTTTGAAGCGGTTTCCGGCAGCATCGACCGCTTCGGCATCCTGCACGAGGTATGCGGCTGCCCGAATTTCGTCTCTCAGGGCACTTCAGCCGAGGCGCAGGCATCCTATATCATGGCTGCGACCTGGCGCGAGAAGGCGCTGCGGTAAAAATCTGCCGCAGAAACGCTTTTTTCGCTTGCAAACTGTGTTCCGTGCGCTATAATAATAGAAGAAGCCGATGAAGGGGAAATCGCCCGATCTGTTTTCTGTGATGCAGAGAGCGCCTGCCGCTGGCTGAAAGCAGTGCGCCGCAGTAAGAAAAAGCGTCCCGTCCCCCAAGGCCGCAGGGAAACCTGCCGCTGCGCTGCGTTATTGCGCGTCAAAGGAGGGTGCGTTTATCGCACTGAATTTGGGTGGTACCGTGAAGCCGATCCGCTTCGCCCCAATGAGCAAAATGCGTTGGGGCGGAGCTTTTTTCGCCCCGGAACAAGGAGGAAAAGCCTTATGGCCAAGAACAAGTCCCAGCAGGAATTCGTCAAGGAAATTACACCCCGCAGCGTCGATTTTGCCCAGTGGTATACCGACGTCATTCTCAAGACCGACCTGGTCGATTATGCCCCCGTGCGCGGCTGCATGGCCATTAAGCCTTACGGCTATGCCATCTGGGAGCTGATCCAGCAGCAAATGGATGCGGAATTCAAAAAGACCGGCCACGAGAATGTCTATATGCCCATGCTGTTGCCGGAATCTTTGCTGATGAAGGAGGCGGAACACGTCGAGGGCTTTGCACCCGAAGTGGCCTGGGTCACGCAGGGCGGCAGCGAGCCGCTGACCGAGCGCCTGGCCATTCGCCCCACTTCGGAGACCATTTTCTGCACGATGTATGCCAAGTGGGTGCAGTCCTGGCGCGATTTGCCCATGAAGTATAACCAGTGGTGCAACGTTATGCGTTGGGAAAAGACCACCCGTCCCTTCCTGCGCACGTCTGAGTTCCTGTGGCAGGAGGGTCATACCATCCACGCGACCGCCGAGGAAGCGCAGGAGGAAACCCTTCAGATGCTCGAAGTCTACCGCGCCTTCGCGGAAGATGTGCTGGCGGTGCCCGTGCTCGTCGGCCAGAAGTCCAATATCGAGAAGTTTGCCGGTGCGCGTGCAACCTACTCTATGGAAGCCATGATGCACGATGGTAAAGCCCTTCAGGCTGGTACTTCCCACAACTTCGGCGATAACTTCTCCAAGGCGTTCAACATCCTGTTCCTGGATAAGGACGGCAAGCAGAAGTATGTCGAGGAGACCAGCTGGGGCGTATCCACTCGTCTGATCGGCGCCATCATCATGGTGCATGGCGACGACCGCGGCCTGGTGCTGCCCCCCAAGGTCGCACCCATCGAGGCCGTTATCTTGCCCATCGCCGCGCACAAGCCCGGCGTACTGGACAAAGCCAACGAGATTGCCGAGCAGCTCAAGTCAGCCGGTATCCGCGTTAAGGTGGACGATCGTGATACGTACAGCGCCGGCTGGAAGTTCAACGAGTGGGAGATGAAAGGTGTGCCCGCGCGCATCGAGGTTGGTCCCCGTGATATCGAGAACGGCGTGATCACCGTCTGCCGCCGTGATACGCTGGAAAAAATTCAGCTGCCCATGGAAAACGTTGCGCAGCATATTCAGGAGCTGCTCGAAGATATTCAGCAGGGCCTGTTTGAAAAGGCAAAGGCTTTCCGCGATGCACACATCAAGGATGTCACCAATATGGAAGAGCTTGGCGAAGCGGTTCAGGACGGCTTTGCGCGCGCCATGTGGTGCGGCGACGATGCCTGCGAACTGGAAGTCAAGGCGCGCTTCAATGCAAAGACCCGCAATATGCCCTTTGACCAGACGCCCATTGGCGATACCTGCGTCTGCTGCGGCAAAAAGGCGACCAAGCTGATCTACTTCGGCAAGCAGTATTAAGAATAGAGTTGAGAGCTTACCGCTCCGCCGATGGCCCGGTTCTGGCACAGCTGTCCTATGATACGGTTCACAGCGTCAACGCGCGGGATTGCACCATGGCGCAGCTGGATGTTTGGGCAACGGGGCAGGTTGATCTTGCTGCGTGGGATCGTTCCTTTCGGGAGCACGATGCCGTCGTAGCGGTAGAGGACGGCTGCATCGTCGGGGCTGCGGACATGGACACAGTCGGTTATCTGGATCGTCTGCATGTCCACAAGGATCATCAGGGCGAGGGCATTGCCACTGTACTTTGCGATCAACCGGAAGGTGTACATCGCGCGTCGTTTACCACACTCGCTTCCATTAACGCACGTTCCTTCTTTGAAAAGAGAGGTTATCGCGTGCTGCAAGAGTAGCAAGTGGAGCGCGGCGAGCTCGGATTGACCAGCTTTGTGATAGAAAAAGCAAAAAATGCTCTGTGGGAAGAAATTTCCACAGGGCTTTTTCTATTGCTTAGAAGTTAATGAAGAATATTGCGGCGGGTGATCTTTAGCGCATAGGCATAATCGCAAGAGCGTTTTTCCGGCAGAGCCACGTGCAGACCCTCCTTAAAGGGGAAGAGGAACGTCCGCGCCGAGCAGTTCAACCTTCTCGATCTCATCCGGATAGATCCACGGCATGAGAGCGGTCGGCAGCGTCCTGCATCCCGGTTAATCCCAGCATAATGGCATAGAACGTATCCACGTTGAGCACATGGCGGAGGTCCTTAGCCGTGTATTGCAGCCGCTCGCCATCAGAGAATGCACCTTCGTGTTTCAGCTTGGTCGGGCCCTCACCTGCGATGATCCACGGAGTTGTACCGCAAATCGCCTTACCGTTGACCGAAAGCCAGCGTCCCATCCCAAGGAGGATATGCTGCGCTTTCTCCGGAATCGTTCCGTCCGCCTTCGGGCTGACGTTCAGGATCAGCACGCTGTTCTTGGACATATCGGTAACCCAGAAGTTATACGTCAGGTCGCCGCGCTTTCCCTGTTCCGGATCTTCGATGTTGCGGCCCACCACCATATTGTGCCACTTGTAGGTGGCACATAGGTCGCGGTTCTGCTGTAATAATAGGCCGGAAAGGCGCGCTTGTAGCCCTCGCGAATGTATTTCAAACCGAAATCGACCCACATCAGATCGGGCAGCATTGAGCCATGACTTCCTTGAGTTTTTCCGGTCAGCTGTCCGGAAACGCCTCGCTCGGTCGATCCATGCATGGGGAAAAGACTCTGTGATTGGCAACACAGGGATTCGGGTCGATCTCATTTTCGGGATTATCCCAATCAGTGTTGTGCGGCTCGCCGTAAAAGGCGTTGGCAGGGTTCCCTCTTTTAGTGCAGATAGAAATACCATGGTACATGGCGGTCATGAACTTCGTGCCCTGTCCGCGAATCGCCTTGCAAACTCTCCGACCACGCCGCACTTCAGTCCCATGGCCGCACCAGTGTGCGGGTTGACGCGGCTGTTCTACATCTCGAAGCCCTCGTGCTGCTCGTCGACAGAACCGGCAAAGCCTGCGCCGGATGCCTTGAACAGCATCGCTCATTCTTAGGGAGCAAAGCGCTCTGCTGGGAACATCGGGATGAAATCCTTGGAAGCCAATTTCGACGGATCGCCGAAGTTCAGACGAAGATAGAGATTTTGCAGGGAACCGTCACGGCATATGTTATAAGCGTACCAGGCCGCATTCGGGCCGCAGGCGGGGACAGAATAAACAACTCAGTGCGTGTAAATGCAGAATTTGCGTTGCGCAGCCATTATGGGACGTGCTCCTTCGCACCGATGGATCACCAGATGGGTTTGATCATAAAAAGATCATTTTCCTTGGGTGAATAAGGATATTCTTCTGCAAACAGCATACACTTTTCCAAAGTCATTGACAATTATTTCCTTCTTTTCTATAATGAAAGAAAACCCATATTGTATAAAACCGGAGAGGGGGAAAGAACAGTGGAATACAGAGCGTTGGGGGAAACGGGTCTTCAGGTTAGCCGCATCGGCTTCGGAGGCGAACACGTGACAGATGTGGATTATGCAACCACGGAGGCGGTGTTGCGCACGGCAATGGAGGGCGGCGTCAACATCATGGATGTATTTATGCCGCAGCCGGAAGTGCGCTCTCATCTGGGCGACGCGCTGCGCGGGCAAAGGGAAAAGATGATCCTTCAGGGCCATATCGGTGCGGTGATGCAGGACGGGCAGTATCTGCGCTCCCGCGACGTGAAGCTCTGCGATGCGTTCATCCGGGATTTCCTTACCCGTTTCCACACGGATTATATCGATCTTGGCATGATGCATTTTATCGACACGGAGGAAGACTTCCGGAAATCCTTCCACAGCCCCTATATCGACTACTGTCTCAAGCTCAAGCACGACGGTGTGATCCGCCACCTGGGTGTTTCGTCCCACAACGCTGTCACGGCGAAGAAGATGATCGAAACCGGCGTGATCGACATGATCCTGTTCTCAATCAATCCGGCCTTTGACCTGCTGCCCGCCCAGACCGATATTGACGATTATTTCAAGGATGAAACCTATAATGCCGAAACCCGCTTTTCCATCGATCCGGAGCGCGCGGCGCTCTATCGCCTGTGTGAGGAAAAAGGCGTCGGCATCACTGTTATGAAAGCGCTGGGAGCAGGCCGCCTGCTCAATGCCGAAACCTCTTCCTTTGGCATGGCGCTTACGCCCGCGCAGTGCATCCAGTATGCGCTGGATCGTCCGGCGGTGTCTTCTGTGCTGCTTGGGGCAAAAACCGTTGAGGAAATGCAGCGGGATCTGGCCTTTGAAAATGCCTCGGCGGAAGAGAAAGACTATACTTGCCTGGGCGCGGGCACAAAATCGGCCATTCGCGGCAAGTGTATGTATTGCAATCACTGTTTGCCCTGTCCCGCCGGGATCGACATCGCAGCAGTCAACAAGTTTTACGATCTTGCCACGCAGCAGGAAAGTGTGCCGGATACCGTTCGCGCGCACTATCAGGCGTTGGAGAAACATGCGGGTGATTGCCTGTATTGCGGTGCATGTGAAAAACGCTGTCCCTTCTCGGTGGGTGTTCGCGGCAACATGGATGCGGCCAAGGCAGTCTTCGGGTATTGAGAATGGCTTGCGAGTTTCGGCGTTTGACCGATAAAGACGCTGCGATGGCGATGAAATTGAACACGGTTTTTCGAGAGAACATTGCGGAAGAAAAACCGCTCAATGAATCCCTAAGCGACCCCAATTGCTGGCTATTTGCTGCAATGGAAGGGCAAAATATCCTTGGCTTTGCCCATGGATATCGGCTGCGGCGTTTGCATGGGACAGGGGCAATGCTCTATGTTCATGAGTTGGGCGTCGTGCAGAACGAGCGGCGTCGTGGGATTGGGACGCGCCTGATGGAAGAGATGAAAGCTGCTTGCCGCAGGGATGGGATTGAAAAGATTTTTCTCACAACCTATCACTGCAATGATGCTGCCAATGGCCTTTACCGCAAAACCGGCGGGGAAGTCAGCCCGGAATCCCATGGAGAAGATACGGTTTACTGGTTTTCCACAAAAGAATAAAAGGAATCTCGGAAAGATGGAGTATCTTTCGGGATTCCTTTTATCATTCGGAAATTCAGTCGTCCAGATCAATTCGTTGTATGCGGGAAAGCACCGGCGAGAGATGAATCTTCTTATGGATCTCACGCTGTCCATCACAAACCGCTAAGTCATAATGGCCGTAGAAGCCCCTGAAGGCAGCAATACCTTGCGGTACGTCCACCTGCGCATCGGTGTGCCACTGTTCGCGGATGAGCTTGCGCAGCACTTGATAGGCCTTCTTTTCGTGATAATCCGACCCAATCAGGCCGGTGGAGGGCATGTTTTCGTCGCCCGCCATGCGCTGCTTGGTCGCGGCTACGCCGTCGTCTGGCAGATTCCACCAGGTAAGGCCGGTAACTGCCGGGTGCGAGAAGCAGATCTTGTAGAGCTGTTCCGCCGCTTCGGCTTGCAAATCCTCATCGATAACGCCGTCGAACTCGGAGGGAATGCTGATCTCAGAGATATTGATGGGTTTGCCCAGCGCAGCGTAGGTATCCAGCACGTTGTAAAGCCGTTCGCCGTTGTAGACGTTTTCGCCGCCATGGTCGCCCAAATGGCACTGCATTCCGATCTCGTCGATGCGCACGCCGCGGGAAAGCAGATCCTTGATGTTAAGGTAATATCCACTATATTTGCCGCGGAACTCATGGAAGGAAGCGCCGACGGTATCATTGAGAATCAGCGTATTGGACGGGAAGAGCTGACGTGCCAGGTCAAACAGCCAGAGGCAGTAATCATCCTCCGGCAGCAGGAAGCTGCCGCCCCTTGCCCGGTCACGCATATAGACGTCATAGATGCGCGAAGGCTCGTTGACCACGTCGAAGCGTTCGCAGCGGTTTGCAAAACGCTCGGCGATTTCTCGGAAACGCTTTGCAATCAGTTTTTTCTGCTCCGTGAAGGTATACTTCGTGAGCCAGGACGGAATGAATTCATGCCAGAAGAGGGGATGCCCCTTCATGCGCAGTCCGTGAGCTTCGCAAAAATCGGCAACCTCTACAGCGGGTAGACGGCGGTAAACATCGTTGGGCGTGCCACGGTCGTAGCGCAGATGCCCTTCCTGCGGCTCTGTGCCTTCCCAGTAGAGCGGAATAGACGCCGAATTGAAAATTTTGAGGAACTCTTTTTCGTAAAGGCGATTCTTTTCTTCCGTTTCATACTGTTCCAGCATGAAGATATTGGCGCCAAAGTTGAAATCCAAATCGGTTTGCTTGAGTACAGCGCGCAGGTTTTGTTGCACAGGCTTTCCGTTTTTGAAGAAGCGCAGCTCAAACAATCCCTTACGGGTGCGCTCGATATCCGCAATCGCGCGATTGCGGACGTAGCTTTCTCCCTCGCGGAGATAACGGCGGATTTCGCTTTCCACGTGTGTTCCTCCCTGATATCCCGACGGTTTTCGAATCTTGCGCCGAAGAAACCCGAAATCAGTCAAACGCCTGCTCGACCGATTCCTGTTCGAACTGACGCATGTAAAGGTTGTAGTAAGCGCCCTTGGCGGCCATCAGCTCGTCATGTGTGCCACGTTCCACGATCTTGCCCGCGTCAACAACCAGGATGATATCGGCCTGGCGAATGGTGGAAAGGCGGTGCGCGATGACGAAGGAGGTGCGGCCCTTCATTAGATGCTCAATCGCATTCTGGATCAGATGCTCGGTAAGCGTATCGATGGAGGAGGTGGCTTCATCCAGCACGAAGATGCGCGGGTTGGCCAGCACGGCGCGCGCAAAGGAGATCAGCTGCTTGCCGCCGGTGGAGAGCAGGTCGCCGCCCTCGCCGACATCGGAATCATAGCCTTTCTCCATGTGGTTGATGATGGTGTCGGCTGAAACTGCCTTGCAGGCTGCTTCAATCTCTTCCATCGTTGCATCAGGCTTGCCATAGCGCAGGTTTTCGAGAATTGTGCCGGAGAACAGATGCGGCGTTTGCAGCACGTAGCCGATATTGGAATGCAGCCAGAGCTGGGAACGTTCGCGTGCATCGCGTCCGTCGATCAGGATGCGTCCGCTCGTCGGCTCAAAGAAACGGCAGACGAGGTTGACCAGCGTGGACTTGCCGGCGCCCGTTTCACCCACAATGGCGACATTGGTGCCCTGCGGCACCTTGAGGTTGAAGTGCTCCAGGATGTACTCGTCGCCATCCGGATATTTGAAGGAAACGTCGTCAAATTCGATATCGCCGTGCAGCGGCTCCCAGTTCTCCTTGCGAGGGTTGAAGGTGTCGCCGTATTTGGCGATGACCTCCGGCGTATCTTCCACGTCGGACCGGGTGGCCAGCAGGTTGGTGAAGCGCTCGACGTTGACCTGCACGTTGATGAGTTCGCTCAACAGGCGCACCAAATTCTGGATGGGCTCCATCAGGCCCAGTGCGTAGTTCATAAATACCGAAAGCGTGCCGATCTTCATCAGCGTTTCGCTCGTCATGGCTAGCGTCCCGCCGCGCCACAGTACCAGCGCCATGGCGAAGGAGGCCGTGAACATCACGATGGAAATGAAGGTAGCGCGGTAGCGAGCCGTGCGGACGGAAGTATGCTTCATGTCCTGCGTGGTCTTGCCGAAGTCGTGCTCCATCTTGTCTTCGATAACGAGGGTTTTGGTGGTTTTAGCGCCCGTGATGCCCTCGTTGAAATCTGCTGTGATCTGAGAGTTGATCTCGCGCACGCGGCGATTGAGCACCGTCAGCTTCTTCTGGAAGAAGGCGGCAATTAGCGTGATGATGGGGGTCAGCGCCACGACCCACAGTGCCAGGCGCCAGTTGATGACGAACATCACGATCATGACGCCAATGAGATAGGAAAGGTTCCAGACCGAGTCCATCAAGCCCCAGGCCACTATGCTGCCGATGCGGTTGGTATCGGACATGACGCGGGCGTGAATATACCCCACGCTGTTTTGGTTGAAGTAGGAGAAGGACAGGGTTTGCAGGTGGTTGAAGCTCTCGCGCTTTAAGTCGCGGCCGACGTACATCTCGATCTGGCTTGCCTGATACGCATCGATCATCGAGAAGATGACCTGAATCACAATCACGCCCACATATAGCGCGATAAAGCGGCCAAGCCCGACAAGTGTGCCCTTACCGATAAAGTTATTGATGGCGTATTGCTGGAACAGCGGCAGACAGATGTCGATTATGCCGTTGAGCAGCACCAGCGTAATCATGCAGAAGATGATCCCGCGATAGGACTTTAGGAAGGGGAAGAGTCTCGGCAGGCCAAACCACGGCAGTCTGATCTGTTTTTCTTTGTTTTTCATGCGGAAACCTCGTTGGTGCTCATCTGCATCTCGAAGATGCTGCGATAGATGCCGTCCTGCGCCATCAGTTCCTCGTGCGTGCCGATCTGCTTGACTTCGCCCTTGTCCAGCACGAGGATGCAGTCTGCACTCATCAAAGTTGTGACGCGGTGAGAGATCAGCACCACAGTGGATTTGCCCAGGTTGTTTTTGAGCTGGGTGCGGATCTTTAGGTCGGTTTCGGCGTCTACGGCGGAAAGAGAATCGTCAAACACCATGATGGGTGCGCGCTGGGTCAGCATTCGCGCAATGGCCGCGCGCTGTTTCTGTCCGCCCGAAAGCGTTACGCCGCGCTCGCCGACAATGGTGTTATATCCCTTGGTGAATTCGACAATGGCTTCGTCCACGCAGGCGATGTTTGCTGCCCGGCGGATTTCCTCCATCGGCATATCGTGCTGCGTGATGCCGATGTTTTCACCGATGGTGCGGCTGAACAGAAACGGCTCCTGCAAGCACAGGCCGATGTTTTTGCGCAGATAATCCGCTTTGATATCGCGGATATCCACGCCGCCGATGGTGATGCGCCCGTTGTCTTCCTCAACGTCATAAAGGCGGTTGAGCAGATACATAAGCGTGGATTTGCCCGAAGAAGTCGAGCCGAGAATGGCAAAGGTCGAGCCTGCCGGAATGGTGAAGGAGACGTCCTTGAGTACCGGCACGCCATCATCGTAAGCAAAGGACACATGATCGAACACGATATCCTGCATCAGATTCGGCTCGATGGCATTCGGGCGGTCATGCTCTTCTTCGGAGGACATGATGTAGTTGATTCGGTCGATGGAGACGCCCGCTTTGGACATATCCGCGATTACGCGGCCCAGCTGGCGAACTGGCCAGGTTAACAGTGCATTGTAGGAAATGAAAGCAATAAATTCACCTGCGGTCATTTCTCCGCGAACGCAGAGCACGCAACCCAGCGTAATAATGAGCATGACTTGCAAAAGGGACACAAGATCACCGATGCCCCAGAACCAGGAAAGCAGTGCGCAGAGCTTCATCCAAAGATTGGTGTAGATATTGTTCTGCTTTTCAAAGCGGTCTTTCTCGTATTTCTCGCGCCCAAATGCACGCACAACGCGCACACCGGTCAAGTTTTCTTGCGCGATGGTCGAAAGCACGCCCTCGCTTTCATCGCACTCCGTGAAACGATCGCGGATACGGCGATGGAAAAACAGGGAGTAGCAGATGATGATCGGGATTGTCACCATCGCGACGGTGGAGAGTTTTACGTTCATCGAAATCATGAAAGAAAGCGAGAGCGCCAGAAGGATACAGATGCGCACCACGTTCATGAACTGATCGGTAACGAAGCCGCGCACGGTGTCTACATCCGATGTGCAGCGCTGGATGATATCGCCGGTCTGGTTTTTCATATGCCAGGCAAAGGGCAGGCGCTGGATGTGCGCAAAGAGCAGGTTTCGGATGCGGCAGGTAAAGGTTTCCGCCGCCTTCGTAATGGAAACCATGTTGATATAGCGGAACACACCCGTGAAGAGTGCAACCAGCACTACGCCCACCGCGATCAGGAACAGATTC
Organism: uncultured Christensenella sp.; assembly: GCA_905193155.1. GTDB lineage: Bacteria > Bacillota > Clostridia > Christensenellales > UBA1750 > Spyradocola. The sequence goes on along the minus strand of CAJJNQ010000012.1, from coordinate 51,998 downwards.
GATTTCAGCGCCGCAACGCCGCCGACCGCTTCCACCGCCGCTGCAATCGGAGCGGGAACGCTGAGCGGTTCGGAGCCGATGACGCTGTCCACGGTGAGCCGGATGAACTGCGGTGTGATCATCTCCGTGAGGGAGACCATCAGCGAGGCCGCCATCGCCAGCGCGTAATAACGCTTGCTGCCCTTGAGGAACATGAAGAGCAGGCCGGAACGGCTCATCTGTTTTTGCTTTTTTGTTTGCATAACTCCTCCCATATTGCTTGCCCGCACAGTGAACCCGATCCGCCACCTAGCAACACTGCAAATATCTGATTTTTGCGCCTTTCTTCCACCAAATTGTTCAGCATACGGACATAGCAACAGTCTATCCGAAAAAGTTAACTTTGTCAATCGGAGCGTAACAAAATAGTAATATTTTTGCGCGAAAAAAAGACCGTTCCCGACAAAAACAGGGAACGGTCAAAATTCTTAATGCGCTGCGCCGCGGCGAACGGCAAAGCGATAGCACGCCAACACAGCAAAGGAACCGATGAAGAGGAAACAGGCGAAAAACAAGAAGGTGTTTTGCAGTCCCAGCACCTCCGGTTCGGAGAGTATTCCGCCCAATACTGCGCCGACGATACGGGAAAAACCCGCCGTAATCATCGCCAGCAGCGTCTGCGCGGTGGATTTGAGTTCAGCGGGGAAGCGCTCATGGATCAGCTGCGCCGAGCAATAGTAATTGGTGATGTAGCTCACTGATTGCAGCAGCTGCCCTAGCATCATCACCCAAATGGCATTGCTTCCGCAGAAGCCCGCAAGATAGGTTATCAGCAGCCTCAACCCGCAGAAGAAGGAGGAGGCGATGATGACGGTCTGCCCCTTGATCTTTTTGAGTACCCGGTCAATCAGCAGCAGCGATGGGATTTCACTCATTGCCGCCACTGCGTTGAGCAGTCCGCAAAGATTGTTGTCATATCCCATGTCCGAAGCGTAAAGCGGCAGATAGGTATAGGCGCATATGCCGATAGAAATGACGAAGTTGGCGGTGAGCAAAAAGATTACGAAAGGGTCGCGCAGCAGTGGCAATATCCGCACTCCTGAGGACTTGCCCGCACGTACCGGCGCTTTAGCAATGGATTTCGGGAAAAAGCAGGTTCCTGTTGCGGCAATCAAGCACAGTGCGCAAAAAGTTGGGAAGATGTAATGCAGATGCACGGAGAATAATCCTCCCAACAGCACCGGCATGATGGCGTAGCCAATCGTGCCGCACATGCGTACAGGTGCGAAATGAAAACGATTGTTGGTACAGAATTCCAATGCCATTGCGTCAGACATCGGAAGTACCGACATATTGACCAGCACGAACAGTGTCGAAACACCCAATATGTAAGGATAGGATGTGCCAAGAAGATACAGCAGCGCGGATAGGCCGGACGCAGCCAGCGCCAGCATCAGTACGAATTTGCGGTTGGTGCGGTCGGCAAGCCGTCCCCACGCGGTTTGGAGCAGCAGCGAGGCGAATGGACCGATAGCAGTGATGACGCCAATCTGTGTGGTGGAAAGCCCGGCTTCCTTATAATATAAGGACAGATAGGGGAGGAAAGAGCCGTTTCCCATATAGATCAAAGCGAAAACTGCGCCGATGATCCAGAGCTGGCGGTGAGAGGCGATATAGGAGGAGAAGCGATGTTGTTTTGACATGGAAGTTAGCCACCCTTTTTTTTATTATAAAATAATCATATCACTGCATAAAGATGATGACAAGAGGGGCAAGAAGCAGATTTTACAAAAAAGACTCATCTGCCGGTTATGATTTAACATAGTGCGGTAGACGGAGCATGAAAATAGGTTTAGAATAAAAACTAAATCATTGTTTTTGCGAGAGGCTGAATAACATGAGAAAAAGAATCATTTGTGCGCTGCTCGTGCTCAGTTGCATAACCATGATGATTTCCGGATGTACTCCGGATGCGACTGTACAGACCACACAGAACGCTTTTGAGACACAGGAAGACGGTATAACCATTCAGATGCTCCATATCTGGCCGGAGCATGAGGATGCAATGGAAAAGCTTGTCGAAGCTATCGAAGAAAAAAATACCGGACTGAGCGTTCAGATCAGTACAACGGATTGGAGTTCGCTCAGCCAGACGCTGGATACAGCTTTGGCCGCTGAAGAGATGTACGATGTGTTTGTTCAATTTGCATCGCGTGTTCACAGCATGGAGAAAGAAAACAAACTGCTCAATTTGACGCCTTATATGGATGACGAATGGAAGGAAGGTTTTCAGCCCGGCGCGCTTAAGGAATACACGGTCGAGGACGATATTTATGGTATTCCGTTCCGTGGCAGCGGTGTTGTGGTGATTTACAATCAGGATCTGTTCAACAGAAACGGTTGGAAAAAGCCGTCTTCAACAGATGAATTCAGCGCGCTCATGCAGCTGATGCTCAACGAAGGGCTGATTCCTCTTTCTGCTGCGGGCAAACCTGACGGTTTTCAGCTCGATTCGCTGCGCGGTATCCTGACCAATTACATTGCGGAGCAGGATGGCGTGCTGGATGATCCCGCGCGATTGAACGGCCGCAAGACCAATTGGCAGGGTGAGCTGGCGACAGGCGCTCAGAAGGTGAAAAATTGGGCGGAGAGAGGTTTTTTTGGAGCCAATCCTCTTTCGGTGGATCAATACGCCGCAGCAGATGCTTTTCTGAGCGGAAAAGCTGCTATGCTGCTGTGTAACACCAACGAGATATACCAGCTTCGCAATCAGCCGGACTATTTGCCGTTCAACATGGATTGCTTTCTTATACCTGCACCGAAGGATTGCACGGAATCCCTCTTTACCGATGCGTGCTTTCAGGACGGATTTGCTGTTTGGGCAGATACGCCTTATCCTGATGCGGCAGTGGCGCTGCTCAGAGGGCTGAGCGATTCTGAGCTTTGCGGACGGTGGGCGCAGGACACGCTCTCCGTGTCTGCGGTGCGCGATGTACAATGCGACGATGAGATGGTGAACGAATTCAATGCATTCTTCCGGATGGCCGGCAGGTATCGCATTGCACCCGATTATGCGCTGGGCGATTCCGACGAGCAGAAAAGCCAGCTCTTTGTGTCCTATATGACCAGCAACATGACGGCAGACGAATATGAAACCAATTATGAGCGAATTACCCGTAATGCGATCGCTGAGAGCGGAAAATAAAAATCAAAAAACATCCTTCCTCCTGCGGGGAAGGATGTTTTTTGATGAAAACAGCAACATTATACCCTTTCAGCGCGTTTTCTGAGAGTGAAGAGCGGGGAATTGAACCTTGCGGGCTTCTGTGATATAATGGGAAAAAAGAAACGGAAAGGGCGTGTGTGCCTGTGCTTTATACGCGAAATAAACCGCATAAGAAAAAGCCCAATTGGAAAAATATACTGCTGACGGCGTTTTGTCTGGTTCTGGTGGTTTGCAGTGTGACACTGCTGGTCAAAGCGATTCCCAGCTGGAACAGCGGAACTCAGCTGAATAAGTCCTCTGCATCGCCGGCGCCTTCGCAGGCGCCGGAAACTCCTGTACCGTCGGAATCTCCTTCGCCCACGGAAACGCCCGCGCCTTCTGAGAGCGTTGAGCCGAGCGCAGAACCCACCCCGGCACGCGGATCGGGCGTTCAGAGCATCACCTTCGGTGCGGTAGGCAGCATCATGATGCATGCCCACGAGCTTCAGGCCGCTAAAACAGGGAACTCCTATGATTTCGGGTCGTTCTTTGCCCGTGTGCAGCCCTATCTGTCCTGGCAGGACGTGACACTGGGAACGCTGGAGACCACAATTGCTTCCGATAAATTTGACGAGACCCGTGCGCCCGCGCAATTGCTGACGGCGATGAAGAACAACGGCTTTGACTTGGTCAGCCTGGCCAGCGCTCAGATCCTTGACAGCGATATTGCGGGAGCGCAAGCCACGGTGCAGGCGGTGAAGGAGGCAGAACTGCTCTCCACCGGCGCATATGCCAGCGGATCGGATTATGTAAAGCCGCTGATTATTGAAAAAGACGACCTGCGTATCGCAGTGCTGAGCTATACCGAAAAAACCGATAAGCTTCCCGATGGTGCGACCGATACAGTCAAATATTTGACGGAAGCTACATTTGATAACGACCTTAAACAAATTCGCGCCGATGAAACAGGTATCGACTTTATCATTGTCTGCGTACAATGGAGCGGTGATTCTGCGGAATTGACTGATTCACAGAAAGCTTGGGCACAGACCTTTGCCGATAACGATGTGGATGTCGTGCTGGGGACTTGCGCGCACCGTCAGCAGAGCCTGACCTATGTGCAGGGAAAGGATGGCAACCGTACGCTCGTGGCTTACAGCTTGGGGAGTTTTCTCGATGCTTACCGAAATAATGGCCGTGATGCGGCGGTGATTTTGAATTTTAAACTTACCAAGGATTTTGACAAAGACGAGAAAAATGTCGAAGAGGTGACCTATACGCCCATTTGGGAGCTGAAATACTCTTCGGAAGGAAAATACGCCTTTGAGATGATGAACTCGATTGAGTACAGTTCCAAGAAATATCAGAACATGAGCTTGGCCGATCGCGACCGCATCAAACAGATTCGGAAAGAAATTGAGACGGCGATGGGCACTGGTGCGGGACAGACGGACATCAATATCCGCACGATGACGGACGGTGTGAGTACGATTGTGGAGCCTGCCGCCTGATAGACAAATATCAAATCTTTTTCCCTTCTGTTCTCTTTAGGTTCTTTTTCCTCCATCCGGCGCATAAGTTAACATAGATCGGCAGTGAAATGCCCGGATGGAGGAGCACTCATGAAAAAGCAAAGCCTTGCGGTGTTGATCTTATTGGTCGGCCTTGTGGGATTTACGCTTATACAAAAGGAAAATATTGCCCAGGCGCTGAGTCCGCAATTCAGTGCCTTGCCGCTTTATGGCAGGGTGATCGGCGTGGACGCAGGGCATGGGGGCTATGACGGCGGCTGTGTAGGTTTCAGCGGGATTCCGGAAAAGACGTTCAATTTGCAGATTGCAATGAGCGTCGGGAAGGCGCTGGAAGAAAAGGGAGCCGTCGTTGTTTATTCCAGAACAACGGATGAGGCGCTGATTGATCCGGTGCGAACGACAGGATATAAAAAGCGAAAAGAGCTGGACAATCGACTTAAAATCTTTTCCGACAACGGAATCGAGTGCATGGTCAGCATTCACATGAACAAATTCAGTCAGGAAAGCCAGCGCGGTGCTCAAGTTTTTTTCGATCGGGAACAAGAGGAAGGAGAAGCGTTGGCGCAGGCGCTTGAACAGCGCCTTTTTGCGTTGGATCCGGATTATGCGCGGCAGCCAAGTGCGGGAGATTATTATATCTTGAACGCCTGTCCCGCCTCAGCATTGGTGGAGTGCGGCTTTTTATCCAATCGAGAAGAGGAGAGACTGCTGGCGGAAGAAAGTTATCAACAGCGGCTCGCCCAGGCGATTGCCTGCGGGGTAGAGGATTATTTCACAAACAGGATTGAGCGGCGGCCCTGATGCATGGTATAATGCAGAAAAAGATTGTTTCAGGGAGGGAAAAGAGATATGGAGACTGCCTTTCTTGCGATGGACTTCGGAGCGTCTTCCGGCCGTGCGATGCTTGGAATTCTGAAAGACGGAAAGCTCAGCATCCGGCAGCTGCACCGTTTTGCCAATGAACCGGTGGAGCTGAACGGCTGTTTTTACTGGGATTTGCCGCGGTTGTTTCTTGAGATCAAGAATTCCTTGAACAAAGCAGCTTTGGAGAATATCCGAATTGCGTCTATCGGTATTGATACCTGGGGCGTGGATTACGGTTTGTTGGATCGAAATGGACGGCTGCTGGGCAATCCGGTTCATTATCGGGATACACGCACGGACGGCATGATGGATAGAACCTTCCGGAAGGTCGGTAAGCAGGAGATTTACGATCGCACGGGGCTTGCCTTCCTTTCCTTCAACACGCTCTATCAGCTGGCCGCACAGGTAAACAGCGATGATGAATGCCTTAAAATTGCGCAGAACATGCTGTTTATGCCGGATCTGTTCAGCTATTTCCTAACAGGAAAAATGGGCTGTGAATACACAATTGCTTCCACTTCCCAGATGCTTTCACCGTATACGCGCTCGTGGGATGCGGAACTGTTGAAAAAACTGGATATCCCGACGGATATGCTGCTGCCCATCACCGAACCGGGGACCATTCGGGGGACGTTGCTGCCGCAGATTGCACGCGAGACGGGCGTGGGCGAAGTTCCCGTCGTTGCGGTTGCCGGGCATGATACCGCGTCTGCTGTGGCGGCGGTTCCTGCGCAGGACGATGATTTTGCCTATATCTCCAGCGGAACCTGGTCGCTGGTCGGCATCGAAACCCTCAAACCCGTCATCTCCGACGAGGTACAGGCGGCGAACTTGACCAACGAGGGTGGCGTAGACGGAACCATACGCGTTCTGAAGAACGTGATGGGACTGTGGATTATTCAGGAATGCCAGCGTGAATGGGAACGCCGCGGCAAGAAGCTTTCGTTTGCGGAGATTGTTAAAGAGGCGGAGAAAGAGCCGGCTTTCCGGTCGCTGTTCGATCCCGACGACGATGTATTCATGACGCCCGGCGATATGCCCGGCAAGATTGCCGATTATTGCTGCCGTACGGGTCAGCCGGTTCCTGAAACCATTGGACAGACGGCACGGGCGGTTTATGAATCATTGGCGCTCAAATACCGTTGGACGGTCAAAAAACTGGAAAAAGTTCGCGGTAAAGAGATCCGTTCGCTGCATATCGTCGGCGGTGGCAGCAACAATGCTATGCTGAATCAGTTTACGTCCGATGCACTCGGCATCCCGGTGATTACCGGGCCTTCCGAAGCGACGGCCATCGGCAATCTGATGATGCAGGCCAAGGCGCTCGGCTTGGTTAAGGATATGCGGGAACTGAGGCGCATTGTAGCGGATTCTTTTGATACGGGTCATGTGGAACCGGGAGATCGGGCGCGTTGGGATGAAGCATATGCGAAATTCCTCGGCATTGCGGGATTGAGTGAATAAACCCAAAAGGAGTCTGAAAAACAGACTCCTTTTTCTGTTTTAGCTCACGCAAAGCAGGGTAGAATATAAAGCGATGCGAGCGTCGAAGGCGATACGATAGACGCCCGGAGCCGTTTCGACCGCGCAGCGGGGAAATAGATCGCACTCACAGCTGAGCTGACAGCCGAAGCGCATGGTTTCTTCGGAAAGCGGCGTAACCAATTCTGCCGGAAGATGCATTTCCGTGCGTTCTGCGCAATCCTGCCCGATCAGCATCAAGGGCATAACAACTTCATACTGCCAGCGGGTTGCATTCTGCACAGCGGGAGACGCGGACCCGATTAAGGAAATACGGCATTGGTTTTTGAGCGGATAGAGGTTAATTAAGGGGCCGGAAAGACTGCGTGCAGAAATCTGTTGGCTCCGACAGATGATTTCGTGATAGGAACGGTAGAAGCCTGAACGGGCAGGGAAGCAAGCGGGCATGAACATTCCTCCTGAATTTGAAAATACTCTTTTATCCTATGCTGAGGAAGCGAAAAGCTTTCCTTCCATTGCGAACAATAGGTAAAATGTGCGGTTTTTCGACGCATTCAGTGCGTCTGGTTCTTGCTTTTTGCAGAAAGATATGATATTATTTCATAGATAATGTTTGATATTCGTTTTGTGCGAGAATCATTCTCCGCAAAATCTTTGGAGGGTAAAACAAAAATGAGCGCAACGATGGAAAAACTCTCGTCCAACCAGGTCAAGCTGACCGTGACCGTCTCTGCCGAGGAATTCGACAAGGCGATGAACACCGCTTACGGCAAGCTCAAGGGCCGTCTGTCCGTCCCCGGCTTCCGCAAGGGCAAGGCTCCTCGTAAGGTCATCGAGAACTACTACGGCGCGGGCGTCCTGGTGGAAGAAGCTTTCAATACGGTTCTGCCCGAATCCTATGACAAGGCGGTTGAGGAGACCGGCGCAAAGCCCGTCGCTCAGCCGGAGATCGATATCGAATCGATCGGCGCGGGCGAGGATTGCGTCTACACCGCGACTGTTTACGTTCGTCCCGAAGTAACCCTTGGTCAGTATAAGGGAGTGGCTGCTCCCGCCGCCAAGTGGGAAGTGACCGAGGATCAGATTAACGCGGAGATCGATCGCGCTGCCGAGCGCGTTTCCCGCATGGCAGAGGTTACTGACCGCGCTGCGCAGATGGGTGATACCGCAAACATCAATTACGCCGGCTCTGTGGATGGTGTTGCCTTTGAGGGCGGCACCGCCGAAAACACTCCCCTTGAGTTGGGCAGCGGCATGTTCATCCCCGGCTTTGAAGAGCAGATCGTTGGCATGAACATTGGCGATGAGCGCGATATCAACGTCACCTTCCCCGAAGATTACCGTGCTACCGAGCTGGCCGGCAAGGCGGCTGTGTTCCACGTCAAGCTTAATTCCCTGTCCGTCAAGGAGAAGCCGGAAATCAACGACGACTTCGCAAAGGATGTCTCCGAGTTTGATACGCTGGCCGATTACCGTGCGGACGTTGAGAAGCGTTTGAACGAGCAGGCCAAGAATGCTGCGGAGAACGAGCGCACCGATAAGCTCATCGAAAAGGTCTGCGCCAACGCAACCGTCGAAATTCCCCAGCCCATGATCGAGCGTCAGATCGATCAGCACATCAACGAGATGGCGATGCGCATGAGCTACCAGGGCCTGAAGCTGGATGACTTCCTGAAGTACACCGGCCAGACCATGGAGCAGCTGCGCGCGGGCTATGCCGAGAACGCGAAAAAACAGGTTCTGGCGGAGGTTGTGCTCGACGCCATCCGTACCGCGGAAAACCTGGATGCTACGGAAGAAGAAGTCGATGCGGAAATCGCCAAGTACGCCGAGTCCGCTGAGAAGTCTGCCGAGGATATCAAGAAGACCCTTTCCGATTCCGACATGGAGTACTTCAAGGAGCTGGTCAAGACCCAGAAGGCGATTGACCTGATCGTGAACAACTCTGTGGAAGAGGAAGAGGCCAAGGCTTAATTTCACAAAAGCGTTAAAAAGAGGTATGCCCCGAGCACTTGACATGTTCGGGGCATTGCGTCTAAAATAGCATAGGTCTCGTTTGGGACCTGCAAAGGAGGGAAATCCATGAGTTTAATTCCTGTTGTCGTGGAGCAGACGAACCGCGGCGAACGTTCTTACGACATCTATTCCCGTCTGTTGAAGGATAGAATTATCTTTCTTTCCGGGGAAATTGATGATTATACGGCCAATCTCGTAGTGGCTCAGATGCTGTTCCTGGAGATGGAGGACCCTGACAAGGAAATCAACCTCTATATCAATAGCCCCGGAGGATCGGTTACGGCGGGTATGGCAATTTACGATACCATGCAGTATCTGCGCTGCCCTGTTTCGACACTGTGCATCGGCATGGCGGCCTCAATGGGCGCGTTCCTGCTGGCGGCGGGTGCGAAGGGTATGCGCCGCACGCTGCCCAATGCAGAAATCATGATCCATCAGCCTTTGGGCGGTGCGCAGGGACAGGCGAGCGATATCGTCATCCATGCGGAAAACATTCTTAAAATTAAGAAAAAGATGAATCAGATCCTTGCGCAGCGCACGGGTCAGCCGCTGGAAAAGGTGGAACAGGACACGGATCGCGATCATTTCCTGGATGCGGAAGAAGCTCTTGCCTACGGTATCGTGGACGAGATTGTGCCTCCCCGCAGATAAACGAATTTGAGGTAAAAGAATGACCAAATACGACGGTAAGATCAAGGAGCCGAAGTGCTCCTTCTGCGGTAAGACCTCGGAGCAGGTGCGCCGCCTGGTCGCCGGACCCGGCGTTTTCATCTGCAATGAGTGCGTCGAGCTTTGCAATGATATTCTAGACGAGGATATGGCCGAGGTCGATCAGTCTGCGCAGTCCGAAACGCTGCTGCGTCCGACGGAGATCAAGGCCAAGCTCGATGAGTACATCATCGGTCAGGAAAATGCGAAGCGCGCGCTGTCTGTCGCTGTGTATAACCATTATAAGCGCATTGGCACCGAAAGCCCGGATGTCGAACTGCAAAAGTCGAACATCCTGATGCTTGGTCCGACCGGCTGCGGCAAGACTTTCCTGGCGCAGACGCTCGCCAAGATTCTCAACGTTCCTTTTGCTATCGGCGATGCCACGGCACTGACTGAGGCCGGTTATGTCGGCGAGGATGTTGAAAACATACTGCTTAAGCTGATCCAGAATGCGGATTATGACGTTGAGCGTGCAGAAAAAGGCATCATCTATATCGATGAGATCGATAAGATTTCCCGCAAGTCGGAGAATCCTTCCATCACGCGCGATGTATCCGGTGAAGGTGTTCAGCAGGCATTGCTGAAGATTCTGGAGGGGACGGTGGCCTCTGTCCCGCCGCAGGGTGGGCGCAAGCACCCCCATCAGGAGTTTATTCAGATCGACACGACGAATATCCTCTTCATCTGCGGCGGTGCGTTCGACGGCATCGAAAAAATCATCGAGAACCGCACGGGCAAGAAGATGCTGGGCTTTGGCGCGGAGATCAAGAGCAATGAAGAACGTAATCTGACGGAAATCTTTGAAAAGATTCAGCCGGAGGATTTGCTCAAATTCGGCCTGATTCCTGAGTTTGTCGGCCGTCTTCCTGTTGTGGTAACGCTTCAGCAGTTGGACGAGGAGGCATTGATGTCCATCCTGACGCAGCCGCGCAATGCGCTGTGCAAGCAGTATGCTCGTCTGTTCGAGCTGGACGGCGTGAAACTTGAGTTTGATGAGGATGCTCTGCGCTACATCGCCAAGACGGCAATCGAACGCAAGAGCGGTGCGCGTGGACTGCGATCCGTGATCGAGGATATCCTTCAGGAGATCATGTATGAGCTGCCTTCCCGCGACGATGTGGGGACCTGCACGGTGACGCTCGAAGCAGCGAAGAAGCTGGAACCTCCTCGCATCACGCTGACGGATGTTCCGCGTCAGGCACGCATCGCGGCAAGCTCGGCACCGAAGATGCGCAAAAAGCGCACCGGCGGAGAATTAGCCTAAGAGATTTGTTGAAAGAGTGCGGATGCTTCTAAAGGAAGCGCCGTGCTCTTTTTCTTTCCGGTATATCCTGTGCTCAAGAGATGCAAAATAACATTACAGGATCGGAGGGAAAGCAGATGTACTTGGCGATTATTGTCATACAGCTTCTTGTCAGCGTTGTTGTCGGCGTGTACTTTCTTCGTGCCATGAGAAAGGAAAAACAGGGTTCGCCGAGCGGTAAAAACGAGAGTTCTCGCGAAATGGAGAAAATCCGACAGCTGCGGCAGATTCACCTGAATCAGCCGCTGGGTGAACAGGTCAGACCCAGATCTTTTTCTGATATTATTGGGCAGGAAGAGGGGATCCGGGCGCTCTGCGCCATACTTTGCGGCCCAAATCCGCAGCATGTGATTTTGTACGGCCCTCCCGGCATCGGCAAGACCTGTGCGGCAAGATTGGTGTTGGAATATGCAAAAAAACAGCCGGATTCCGCTTTTCGTGCAGATGCGCCGTTTGTAGAAATGGACGCCACTTGTGTTCGTTTTGACGAAAGAGCGATTGCTGATCCTTTACTTGGGTGCGTACATGATCCGATCTATCAAGGAGCGGGTCCGCTGGGTGCGACAGGGGTGCCGCAGCCCAAGCCGGGTGCCGTGACGCGCGCACACGGTGGGATTCTTTTCCTGGATGAAATTGGCGAACTGCATCCCATGCAGATGAATAAGCTATTGAAGGTGTTGGAAGATCGCAAGGTCATGCTGGATTCGGCCTATTATTCAGAGAGCAATCGCAACATCCCACGCCACATCCACGATATCTTCAAAAACGGCCTTCCGGCGGATTTCCGTTTGGTTGCAGCAACGACCCGTCGGCCGGAAGAACTGCCGCCTGCGCTGCGATCTAGGTGTATGGAGATCAATTTCCGTGCCCTTACGGCGGAAGAAACGGCTCAAATTGCCCGCAATGCGGCAAAAAATGCCGGGTACCAGCTCGAAGAGGGCTGCGATCAACTGATCGGACGCTATTCTCCCGGCGGGCGGGATGCAGCCAATCTGGTTCAGGTGGGTGCAGGGTTGGCACATAATGAACACAGAGACTGCATTACACTGAAAGATATTCAATATGTGCTCAGAACGGGGAACTACACACACCGCCCGGATCATACGGTTTGCGGGGGATGGCATGTTGGGCGTGTGAACGGTTTGGCCGTCGTTGGAGCTAATGAAGGGGCAGTGCTTGCCATAGAGGCCGCTGCGTTTCCAGTCAAGAGCGGACAGGGCCGATGGCAGGCAACGGGGATTGTCGATCAGGAGGAGATTGACACAGGTTCGCGAAAGATACTGCGGAAATCAACAGCGGCGGGTGCACTGGAAAATGTGAAAACGGTATTGCGCCGCATGGGACTGCAGGTGGACGATTATGATATGCACATTGACTTTCCTGGCGGGATGCCCGTGGATGGACCTTCGGCTGGCGTTGCGATGGGGATTGCAGCCTATTCTGCACTGACGGGTCAAAGGATAGACGGAGGTATCGCCATGACCGGGGAGATTGGCATTGGCGGAGAGGTGCTGCCGGTGGGTGGTGTACTCGCCAAAATACGCGCGGCGCTTCGCGGAGGTGCGACACATGTGCTCATTCCGCGTGAAAATTACGAGCGCGATTTCGAGGCTTTTCCTCAAGTGGAGTGCCTGGATACATTTGAACAGGTACTTCAGATTGCAGTTGGCGGGGGTTCGGATGCGATGCCAGTGACAGTGCAAGAGCCTTTTGCGTCACTTCCCAAAGGAATATTGACGGCAGAAAAAGCATAACTCAGTAGGAAGAAGGACGGTTTCGGCCGTCTTTTTTCTGTTTTAGGACAATAGGGGTTGTCAAATGGATGGATGAAAAGTATAATTAGTATAACAAGTAATACAAAGGAGAACAAGCGAATGAAGAAGAAAGGACCGGAAGGGAAGTTCATGGCTACGGTCAAGGTTGGTCCCAAAGGGCAGATTGTGATCCCCAAAGAGGTTCGGGAGATGTTTGGCATTGAAAGCGGAGACTCGCTGGTGTTGCTTGCCGATGTGCAGCGGGGCATTGCACTTAACCGAATGAGCGTATTGGGCGGGTTGGTAGAGAAAATCATGCGGGCAGACAATATAGAGACGGAGGAGGGAGAAGAATGACCGTATTGAAAGTCAGCGGGCTATGCAAAAGCTATTCGGGCTTTGAGTTGAAAAATGTGGCACTGTCGCTGGAAAAAGGCAGAATTATGGGCTTTATTGGAAGAAATGGGGCGGGCAAAACCACCACGATGAAAAGCCTGGTGAATTTTATTCATCCGGACGCCGGGAGGATCGAGTTCTTTGGCTTGAGCTTTGCAGTGCACGAACGTGAAATCAAAGAACGGATTGGTTTTGTGTCCGGAGGAGCTGAGTTCTATCCGCGCAGCAAATTACGTGCGATTACGGATGTTTCGCGGGCTTTTTATCGGAATTGGGATGAGAAAAGCTATCGGGAGAATTTGAAGCGCTTTTCTTTGGATGAAAATAAGACGCCCGCGCAGCTTTCTGCCGGTATGAAGGTCAAATATGCGCTTACGCTGGCACTATCCCATCGCGCAGAACTTCTGCTGCTGGACGAACCGACAAGCGGGCTGGATCCGGTATCGCGCGATGATCTGTTGGACGAATTCCTCCATCTCTCGCGTGACGAAGAAATTTCGATCTTGTTTTCGACGCACATTACATCTGATTTGGATAAATGCGCAGACGATATTTCTTATCTGCGAGCAGGTCGCATTGCGGGCAGCGGGATGCTGGAGGACTTTGTGAAAGCCTATCGAACGGTGTCCTTTGATGATGCAGAGCTCAAGGAGGAACAAAAGAAGCTTCTGATCGGCATAAAGCGTGCTAAACACGGACAGACTGCATTGGTTCGTTTAGACGATGTGGAAAAACTCGGAGTGGAAACACAGCCTGCGGATTTGGAAAACATCATGATCCATTTGGAAATGGAGGGGGAGGAATGCTGAATTTGCTGCGCAAGGAATTGCGTTTGGCCGTACATCCGACCAGTTGGTTATTTTTGGGGCTTTCTTTGATGCTGTTGATTCCCAGCTATCCTTACTATGTGGCTTTTTTCTACACGGGCCTGGGCATCTTCTTTACCTGCCTTTCTGCCAGAGAGAATCAGGATATTTCCTATATGCTCCTGCTCCCGCTGCCTAAACACGATGTCATTCGGGCACGTTTTGTGAGCAGCGTGCTGATGGAACTGCTGCAAGTGGCGACGGCGGCGTTTACCTTGGTGTTGCATCATTTTCTGATTCAGACGAGCAATCCCGTAGGCATGGACGCCAATATTGCGTTGCTGGGGCTTGCATTGGTGGAATTGGGATTGTTCAATCTGGTATTCTTCCCGCTTTATTATAAGAATCCGCAGAAGGTGGGCGTGCCCTTTTTGATTGCGGGCATTGCAGTGTTTCTCTACATTTTCGTTGCAGAAGCAGCGGCGCATGTCGTTCCGTTTGTTCGGGACGTGCTCGACACGCCAGACCCTGCACATCTTCCTGATAAAATTGCAGTGTTGGTCATTGGCCTTTTGCTTTTTGCGATCGAGACCTTTGCAGCGCAGCGCATATCGGAAAAGCGCTTTGAAAAGGAAGATTGCTGACGCTGTCTGAGGGTAGGGACATTCCTTGCTCTCAGACTTTTTTTGTGATAAGATAAAAAAATCTTATGGCGAGGTGAAAGAAGATGCAGATAGTTTTGAAACCCATCACCAAGCAGAATCGAGCGGAAGCATTGGCGCTGCATGTCGCAAAGGGACAGGAAGGATTTGTAGAAAGCGTCGCACAGTGTTTGAAGGAAGCGGATGAATATGATGTCTGGCGACCTGTGGCGCTGTATGTCGAAGGGAAAATGGTCGGATTCGCGATGTACGGCTTTTTCCCGATGTATCTGCCCGCGGGACGTGTTTGGATGGACCGGCTGCTCATTGACGAACGGTTTCAGCATAAAGGATATGGCAAAGCGGCGATGCAGCTTCTGCTGGAGCAGTTGAAAGTAGAATACGGAGATCAGCCGGTTTATCTAAGCGTCGTGCCAGGAAATGATACGGCGCGAAAGCTCTATGCTTCATTGGGATTTCTGGAATTGGAGGAAAAAGATGTACACGGAGAGAATGTTATGATTCATCCGTAGAAATTCATAGGGATTTCATAACTTTTTACATTAATGATGTTGCACGTTTTTTGATTTGTGATATATTGAAGAAAGGGTTTGGACCCTGAGCAAAAATAGGATAAAGGGAGAGGCAACATGGAAAAAGCAACGGTTTATTTCACGGATTTCCGCTGTCCTGTCGGCACGAGTTTGACGGATAAGCTCCGCAAACTGTGCATTGCGGCGGGCATCAAGAATATGGATCTGGACGGCAAGTTTGTCGCCATCAAGATGCACTTTGGCGAGCTGGGCAATCTGGCCTTCCTGCGCCCCAATTACGCAAAGGTGGTTGCGGATCTCTGTAAGGAGCAGGGCGGCCTGCCCTTCCTGACGGATTGCAACACGCTCTATCCCGGCAGCCGCAAGAACGCGCTGGAGCATATGGACTGCGCCAATCTTAACGGCTTCTGGCCCATGACCACGGGTTGCCAGATTATCATCGGCGATGGTCTGCGCGGCACAGACGATGTGGAAGTTCCCGTTCTCAACGGCGAATTCTGCAAAACGGCGAAAATCGGCCGCGCCATCATGGATGCGGATGTGTTTATCAGCCTGACTCACTTTAAGGGCCATGAGATGACTGGTTTCGGCGGTGCAATTAAGAACATCGGCATGGGCTGCGGAAGCCGCGCCGGCAAGATGGCTCAGCACGCGGACGGCAAGCCGCAGATCGACCATGATCTGTGCCGCGGATGCCGCCGCTGTGCCAAGGAATGCGGCAGCGACGCGATTTCTTATGTGGATCGCAAGGCCGTGATCGATTACGATAAGTGCAAGGGCTGTGGCCGTTGCATTGGCGCTTGCTCGTTTGACGCGATTTCCAGTCCGGATGATTCGGCCAACGAGATGCTGGACCGCAAGATGGCGGAATACGCACAGGCGGTTTGTCATGGCCGTCCCTGCTTCCACATCAGTCTGGTGCAGGACATCAGCCCCAACTGTGATTGCCATGGCGAAAACGATGCGCCCATCCTGCCCGACATCGGCATGTTCGCAAGCTTTGATCCCGTTGCACTGGATCAGGCCTGTGCGGACGCCTGCCTGGCGGCACAGCCCATCCCCGGCAGCCAGCTGGGCGATAACCTGAGCAAGGCGGATTGGCATTGCCACCATGACAATTTCAAGGATTCCAACCCCAACGTGGAATGGAAGGCGACTCTTGAGCAGGCGGAAAAGATTGGCCTGGGTACCCGCGAGTACGAATTGAAGAGAATTTAAGCAAAGAAAATGGGCCTGTGCGGTGAAAAAACGCGCAGGCTCTTTTTTGCAACGTCTTTGACTTGTCATCCTATTTATCTTGTGATATGATAGGTTTATAAGTGGAGGCGAGGAGTTTGAAGATTTCGACAAAGGGCCGATACGCCCTTCGTGTGATGATTGATCTGGCAGAGCAGAATTCCGACGAGTATATTCCGCTCAAAGCCATTGCCAAGCGGCAGGAGATTTCGGAAAAATATCTGGAAAGCATCATTGTGGTGCTCTCCAAGGCGGGCTTTGTGGACGGAATGCGCGGCAAGGGCGGCGGTTATAAATTGACGCGCCCTGCGGAAGGCTATACGGTGGGCAGCATTCTGCGCCTGATTGAAGGCCCGCTTGTGCCGGTCAGCTGTCTGGAGCGCAAGCCGGTGACTTGTTCCAGAGCGGCGCAGTGCCGCACGCTCCCGCTGTGGAGCAAGCTGGATCAGTTGGTCAATGATTATCTGGACAGCGTAACGGTCGCAGACTTGATTCGCACGGAAGATGGCGGAGATTATGTGATCTAACAAAAAAGCGTCGATGTTTCGGCGCTTCTTTTCTACTTGACGGTATGCGTCTTAGCGCGTACAATGCAGATGAGTGGTTTATAAGGCCATTTCAGTGAGAATAGATACAGATAATAAAGAGGAGAGCAGAACATGAGCATTTTCCATCAGCCTTGGGAACTGGTTCCCAATCACATTCGTGGCAAGGGCGGACGTGAAATTGACAAATTCCGCGGGGTATATCCGCCGGTAGATTACGACGCGGGTTCCGAAGCATGGATCGGCTCCGTGACCCATGTGCAAAATGCTCCTGCGGATAAGCCCTATTACGGATGCAGTGAGGTCACTCTGCCGGACGGCCGCAGAATGTATCTCTTTGAGGCCATTGCTCTGAACCCTAAAGAAGTGCTGGGAAAGAAGCATATCGAAAAAAATGGAACCGGCCTTGGCATGTTGATTAAGTATCTGGATGCGCAGACGCAGTACGGTCTTCAGTGCCACCCGACCCGTCCCTGGGCCAAGAAGATGTGGAACAGCGATTACGGTAAAGAAGAAAGCTGGTATGTTATCGGCACTCGTGACGACACGGCGGAACCGGCTTATATCCTTCTCGGCTTCAAAGAGGGCGTAACCCGTGAAGAATGGGAAAAGTATTATTACGCAGATGATCTCAAGGCTCTGGAAAATCTCTGCCATAAGATCCCTGTGAAGGCAGGCGAGGCTTATTTTGTCGGCGGCGGCTGTCCGCACGCGCTGGGCGAGGGCTGCTTCGTGATTGAGGTTCAGGAGCCTTCGGATATCACGCTGGGTGCGCATCCCTACAATGCAACGCCGGCGGCGTGGCGCGGAGACGTCAGCGAGAAACTCTTTAACGAGCGCTTGCTGGGGGCATATGTTTACGACGGCTGCTCGTATGAAGAGAATCTCAAGCGCTGGCGTGCGCCCAGAAAGGTGATTCGTCAGGGCGATTGGGGCAGTGAAAGCATTGTGATCGGTCCCGCGCAGACGAAGTATTTTTCCTTTACGGAACTTGACGTCAACAGCGAAACCGAAATTCGCCATACGGGCTTTCCGCAGGTGGCCATTGTGCTGGATGGCGAAGGCGAGCTGACCTGGGAAGGCGGCAGCATGAAGATTTCTAAGGCTAAAGAGCTTTTCTTCCCGATGGATATCCCGAACTTCCGCGTCAAGGGGAAGGTTAGGCTGATTCTCTGCAACCCGGAAGGCGTTGAATTTTAAGGATAGGAGTTAATCTCATGAAGAAGCTGCAAAAAGACTATCTTGAGCGTGTCTATGCCGGCGTACTGGGCAAGACCATCGGCGTGCGCCACGGCTCCAACGATGAGGGCTGGAGCTATGAAAAGATTAAGGAAACCTTCGGGGAGATCAAAGATTATCTCTTTACGTTCAAAAACTTCGCATCAGACGATGATACAAACGGAACCTTTCTTCTGCCGCGCGCCTTGGCAGATTATGAATGCAGCGAGAACATTACTTCGGAGCAGATTGCCGACACGCTGCTGAATTATGCGCCTGACCACCACGGATTCTTCTGGTGGGGACCTTACGGCGTATCGACGGAATGCACGGCGTATACGAACCTCAAGGCCGGAGCGCACCCGCCGCTGTCCGGATCGGCGGAACTCAACGGTCCGACCATTGCCGAGCAGATCGGCGGCCAGATCTTCATCGATGGTTGGGGATTGGTCGCGCCTGCGGAGGAACAGCTTGCGGCTCGTCTGGCAGAAAGGGCTGCCTGCGTGACGCATGGCGGAAACGGCGTTTACGGCGGTATGTTCATTGCGGCGGCGGTTTCTGCTGCATTTGATGCAAAGGATATTTACGAAACGCTGCAACGCGCTCTGGCGGTGATTCCTCAGGACTGCACCTATGCGCGCATGGTGCGTGACATCTGGCGCTTCTGGGAAGAGCATCCGGACAACTGGCGCGATTGCCTCTGGTATATCCGCGATAACTACTGGCAGGATAAGTTCCCCGGCAACTGCCACATCATGCCGAACTCTGCTATGATGATGCTGTCCATGCTCTATGGCAAGGGAAGCTTCTCGGATACGATCAACATCTGCAATATGTGTGGCTGGGATACCGACTGCAACGTGGCCAATGTGGGGACCATTCTTGCTGTGCTGGGCGGTCTGGATGGGATCGAGTGGAAATGGCGCGAGCCGATTGGCGATTTTATTGCGTTCTCTTCGGTGTTGGGTGACGTCAATATCGACAACCTGGCGCAGGTAGCTTATGGCCTTGCTGCAATAGGATATCGTCTGCACGGCGAAGAGGTGCCGGAGCAGCTGGCTCGCATGACGGAGCGCGAAGCGATGCGCTTTGATTTCAGCCTGCCGGGCAGCCTTCAGGCGTTCCGCGTGAAGGCGGGAGAGCAGGACGCAGTGCATTTGGTGCAAAGTGAGGAATGCTTCCGCAGCGGCTCCGGAGCACTGAAGATCCTTGCCGCAACAGATGCAAAAAGCGCACCGGTGAAGGTCTATTACCAGACCTATTATCATCCGGATGATTTCAACGACAGCCGTTATGATCCCAGCTTTTCGCCGGTTGCTTACCCGGGACAGACGTTTACTGCGGTTTTGCGTGCAAACAAGGCGGTTCAGGCGCGTCTGTACTGGAAGGACGATCGCACGGAAGCGTATCACTATGGCGAGAGCGTGATGCTCAGCAGCGGTGCATGGATGGAGCTGAGAATGAAGATTCCGGCGGGCGAAGCACTCGTGCACGAGGTTGGAGTGGAGCTTTTGACGAGCGATTATGCGCTGACGGCCTATCTTGATGAATTTGCGGTGTTCGGTGATCCGGATTATCGCGTGGATTTTGCTCACGAGAGAATTGAGCACTGGAATAATCTCCATGAAGAAATCAGCCAGTGTATGTACAATGTCGGTTCCTGGACGTTGGAAAAGGGCGCATTGGTTGGCCATGGCGCGCAGTTGGCAGAGATTTTCACAGGCAGCACGCGCTGGCAGAACGTTCATGTGAAAACCGCACTGCAACCCGTAACCGGGAAGGGACATAATCTGGAATTCCGTGTGCAGGGAGCGATGCGCTGCTATGCGGTGGGATTGGCCGCTGAAAATAAACTTGTACTGTATAAAAAGAACGGCCAATATGAAAAACTGGCGGAAACCGACCTTAGTTGGAAAAATGGCTGTGAATATACGCTGGAAGCGACTGCGGTCGGCAATGCAATTACGGTATCGATCGATGGAGAAATCGCACTCTGGTATGTAGATGAGGATGAGCCCTATTTGTACGGCTCGGTGGGTCTTTCCTCGTTTGGGCCTGCCAGCTGTCAGTGGCGCTTTATAGAAGTCGCTCCTGCTGAGAAGGAGGAAAAATAAAATGCTGACGTTTCCTGGCGGAAAAACACGCGTTCTTACCTTTTCCTATGACGACGGTATTTCCCAGGACATGCGTCTGGTTCAGCTGTTTAACCTGTACGGCATGAAGGGAACCTTTAACCTTAATTCCGGCATTCAATCCCGCGAAAATGTCTGGCAGAACAAGGACATTCGGGTTCGGCGCATGGATCCTGAAATTTTGCCTCAGCTCTATCGCGGGCACGAGGTGGCGGTGCATACGCTGACCCATCCTGGTTTGTATGCGCTCAGTGATAAAGAGCTGGCCAAGGAGCTGCGCGAGGATAAAAAGAACCTCGAAGAACGCTTTGGACAGAAGATGATAGGTATGGCTTATCCCTTTGGGGATTGCGATGAACGCATCATGAAGGCGGTGAGTGACCAGGGCCTGCTGTACGGCCGCTGCGTTGAAACCACGGAGAAGTTCGATTTGCCTGAAAACCCGCTCTGCTGGAAGGGAACCTGCCATCACAACAATCCTAAGCTGATGCAGTTGGCAGACGAGTTCCTGGGCGACGGAACAGACTTGCGTCTGTTCTACGTTTGGGGTCACAGCTATGAGTTCGATGTGGATCGATCCTGGGCGACGATGGAGGACTTCTGCGCAAAGATGGCATATCGCGAAGATGTCTGGTATGCAACCAACGGCGAAATTGTCCTTTGGATGAAAGAAAACAATTTGATTTGAGGTGAGAGATATGAAATACACGGCGCATTATTACGGACGTGTGAAACCGGGCGGCTACGCATATGTAGTAAAGCTGGAAGGACCGAAATGCTATGTGTGGGGTGAAATAGACGGTAGATGGGTGGAAGATGACTATTTCCATCGCGCACGGTTCGATACAACATATTATGATGAAATTACAGAGGCGCAAGCGCAAGAAGTAATTGAAAGTTACAAGTAATGATAAGCGGGTGAAAACATGCAGAAAATGAGTGCTATAGACATGAACACAGACTGTTACAAAGCATACATGATAGCGAACAGGGCGCATAAAGGGCAGGTAGATAAAGCGGGTAAACCGTATATCCTCCATCCCCTTTACGTCATGTCGAAAATGCACACGGAGGAAGAAGCAATAGTTGCTATCCTGCATGACGTAATAGAAGATACAGATTGCACGCTTGACGATCTGCGCAAAGCGGGATTTTCTGAAAACGTGCTGGAATCGCTGCGCCTGCTGACGCACGACCCCAAAGAGCAGTACATGAATTACATTATGAAAATCAAGGATAACCCGATTGCACGAAACGTAAAGATTGCGGACTTGAAACACAACATGGATTTGACGCGCATTCCCCACCCTGCCAAAAAAGACTATGAGCGCGTTGAAAAATACAAAGCTGCATTGCAGATACTTGAACATTAAGCGCCCGAACACGGACGCTTTTTTGTTGATGGAGGACGAAAAAAGTGGCTCCACACAAGTTATTGTGCGGAGCCACTTTACTTTCCCTTTAGGAATGACTTTCTTCGCTTTGCTGTTTTTTCTCAGACAGATGGAAGTGCTTTTCGCGAAGCTTTTCCATTAAATCGGCATATCGGGTGGATCGCATCTGAGGGAAAGCGGCCATCAGGCGCTTTTCGCCGCCCCGAAGGTGCTCCATCAATTCTGATTGACGATGCATGAGCTTGATGGTCTGCTCGGACATCTTCCCGCCAATATCATCCGATGCGGCGCGGATCATGGAAGTAACCTTGCTGAGCTGTTCCAGATGAACGTTCAGGCTCCGGACGGAGATCACGGTAAAGACCAGATCGCAGATCAGCAGTGCGCCAAAGATAGGAAGCAGGATGCAGCTGAGCATGAAGGGGATGTGATGAACCAATGCGGCAATGCCGGGGTGAATGACTTTGAGAATCAGCAGGCAGGCAAGACCCCAAGCCAGTGAGAATTTCAAGCAGATGTATCCGCCGATGTTGAAGGGCAGCCCGGAGTAATCCCACCAACGTTGGTGAAAGAGCTTTTCCAGCACAAAGCCGGTGATCCATTCCAGTCCGCTCGTCAATACGACGGCGGCGAGGAAGGTCAGCCAAACATTGTCCTCCAGAGGCGATAAGCAGAATACGATGACGGCAACGCCAACGCCGTACATGGGGCATAGCGGCCCATTGAGAAATCCGCGGTTGACAAATTTTCCCGTGTTTACGGCGGCGAAGATGACCTCGGTACACCAACCGAGAACCGCGTAAATGAAGAAATACCAGATGTAATCCATGAGCATAGACACACATCCTCACATAATGTTAAGAAATGAAGAAGGAGAAAAGAATCCGGATGAAGAATTGTTTGAGCAAAGGAATCCGGGAGGTGTTAAGATGGCTAAGTATACCATGCTTGCCATAGAACGTCAATATGCCAGCGGAGGACGCTCCATAGGGAAAAAGGTAGCCCGAACATTGGGCGTTCCCTATTACGGAAGAGAGATCCTTGAAATGGTCGCAGAGCGCAGCGGTCAGACGGCGGATTATATCGAACACCTAGAGGAGACGGCGACGAACAGTCTATTGTATTCCCTGGTGGCAGCCTATCGTGCTCAACGTGGAAAATCCGGCACTGTTTCGCCGGAAGATCAATTGCTGATGGCTGAAACGCAGATCATTACGGAGTTGGCGCAGGAAGGACCTTGTGTGTTCATTGGGCGCAGTGCCGGAATGATTCTGAAAGACCGCAAAGATGTGCTTCGGGTATTTATCTATGCAGATGAGGAAGCGAGAATCCGTCGTGCAGTAGATGAATACGGCCATGATGAGCGGGAAGCGCCGATGATTCTGCGTCGTTTTGACAAACGAAGGGCCAACTTCTATACGGTTCAATATAATCAGCGTTGGGAAGATCGATCAGGCTATCATTTGAGCCTGGATAGCGGAAAACTGGGAGAAGAAGCATGCGTCCGGATCCTGTTGGAAGCGATGAAATAACGTCAGATACTTAAAAAGGAGGACGCCTTGAAAAGACGTCCTCCTTTTTTTATGCGAATTAAGACCAGAGACGATCGTGAGAGTCCCAATCGTTCCACTCATCGGTGGAAATCCAGATGTTCTTCGGGTGAGCGGGATTCAGTTCGCGGATCAGGTCCTCGTTCAGACCGTCGAAGCCGAGACCCGGCTTATAGGGCACATCAATGTAGCCCTTTTCAATCAGCGGCATGGGCAGGCCGGTGACCAGCTGAGACCAGGTGTCCACAATATCATGGCTGTGGAACTCAAGCGCCAGGAAGTTTTCAGTTGCGGCAGCGGTCTGCACGCAGGCCATGCAGGCGACAGGAGTTTCCGCCATGTGCATTGCCATGGCAACACCCTTCTTCTGAGCGTAATCGCCGATCTTCTTGGTTTCCAGAATACCGCCGGAGGAGAGAATGTCGGGATGGATCACGCCGACCGCACGGTTGTCCAGCAGAGCCTGGAAATCATCCAACAGATAGCAGTCTTCGCCGGTTGCGATGGGGGTCTTGCAGCTTCGGGACAGTCGGATGTACTGGTCGGTGTACTGCCAGGGAATCATATCTTCCAGCCAGGCAAGGCCGTAGCCGTCCAGCCGCTGTGCGATCGCAATGCAGTCCTCCAAACCGATGTGGCCGTAGTGGTCGGTTGCCAGCGGGACGTCGTAGCCGATCTTGTCACGGATGGTACGGATGCGCTCTTCCAGCACATCCAGACCCTTGCTGGTGACATGAATGCCCGTGAAGGGATGCGCAACATTCTGGTTGTCGTAAACAGCGGCCTTTGCAGCACGGATCTCTTCGGGATCACCGCTCTCCAGCGCTTTCTGCATACGCTCATAGACTTTGCGGCCCTCTTCCAGCCAGCCCAAAGGAGCGGTCAGCGTACCGTCGATGCCGATGAGGTTGCCAATGCCGATATCCATCTTCAGGAAAGTATACCCGTTGTGGTGCATACGGTCAAGCAGAGCATCTGCCATGGCCTCTGGCGTGTCCTTGCCGTCAACGTCGGTATCGCAGTACATGCGAATCTTATCGCGGAACTGACCGCCCAACATCTGCCAAATCGGAATGCCGTAGATACGGCCTACCAGATCCCACAGGGCGATTTCTACCGCGCAGACGCCGCCGCCCTGACGGGCACGGCCGCCGAACTGCTGAATACGGCGGAAGATCTTATCGATGTTGCAGGGATTTTCGCCCAGGATAACGCGCTTGAGCATCTTGGCGTACAGAGCGGACGCACCGTCACGCACTTCGCCGTAGCCGCTGACACCCTGGTTGGTGTCGATACGGATGATGTAATTGATCCAATGAGCGTTGGGATGCTGATAGATTTTGCAGATCTGCATATCCGTAATGCGCAGATCACGGGGACTGGAGCAGGTGTTTTGGATGTTAATGTCCATGACTGGAGCCCTCCCGACTATTTTATTTGTGATGTCATTTTAGCATGTAAATTCTTCTTTTTCAATACCCATCATTCATTACATTTGTTAAGAAACGATTGAACACGATTGTAGGATTGTCAAACAAATTGGACAGTGACCTCGTTGGGAGAAAGCCAGTGGAGAGGTCTCATGGGCAGGTTGTTGGAACGGCGATTGTGGACAGCAAGCTGCTTTGCGAAATCGTCCAGAGAATAGAAGGTATGGCAGGAATAGAAGCGTTCCGGTCCTCGCGATGGCTGCGCTCGACTTTGCCGTCATGGCGCGGGGTATACGGACGGCAGACGATGCCAGAGTTTAATCATGCCCGGGGTTGGATTTCTGCGGCGCATGTCCCGGATGAGTTTCCGTTCTGCTTCCGTATGCTGGTTTGGATGGCTGTGAGGCCGCCTGGACTGACAGGCAAGGGATGCCGCACTTCCATCCCAGCGCTGCTTCCAGAAGTAGATGTACGACCGGCTCTTGTTGTATTTCCGACTGGCGCGGCTGACGCCGTATTTTTCTGCGTACTTCATGAGAGATTGCCGGTAGGCCATGTCCTGTGTTATACTCTTGTTCATGAGAGATAGGGTCTCCTTTCGCCAAGTTGTTGTGTGGTAACTCAACTTTAGCACATGAGACTCTATCTCTCATTCTTTTTTCTTCGACTGTCCAAGATGTATTGTACTCCTACAATACTCCTACAACGATTGAACGCGATTTACTTGACGAAGGTTGTCGTAGCGTGATAAAATAAAATAAATGCCGAAGTGGTGGAATGGCAGACACACGGGACTTAAAATCCCGAGGGGGAAACTCCGTGCGGGTTCGAGCCCCGCCTTCGGCACCAATTGATGCGGCGCTGTTTGGGCGTTGACGGAAGGGGATTCGCCAGCTGCGGAGTCCCCTTTTCCTTTTTATGGATGAATTACCTGGCATGGAGGCGATAAAGATGGCGGAGTCTGTATTGGAACTGGGCAAAAAAGCGCGTGCCGCGGCTCTGGAGATGGCCGTATGCGGCATCGAAGAACGAAACAATGCACTTCTGGCGATGGCCAATGCGCTGATTGCAAACAAGGCGCAGATCCTTGCGGCCAATGAACGCGATATTAAGGCTGCAAAGGAAAAGGGCTTGAAGGCCGCCTTTGTTGAAAGATTGACGCTGAACGACAAGCGGGTGGAGGGCATGGCGCAGGGACTGCGCGATGTTGCCCTGTTGCCAGATCCTGTCGGCACGGCGGATAAGATGTGGACGCGCCCCAACGGACTGCGCATTTTGCAAAAGCGCGTACCGCTGGGCGTTGTCGGCATTATCTTTGAATCCCGGCCTAACGTCACCAGCGATGCGGCGGCCATTTGCATCAAAAGCGGCAACGCCTGCATTTTGCGCGGCGGGTCGGAGGCGATCGAGTCCAACTGCGCCATCATGGACGCTTTGCAGGAGGCTGCGGCCGCGTCGGGGCTGCCGGAAGGTGCAGTAGAGTTGGTTCGGAATCCTTCCAGAGAAGCTGCGACGGAACTGATGCATCTTAAAGGCTATCTGGATGTGCTGATTCCGCGCGGAGGCGCAGGGCTGATCCAGGCCGTGATGCAAAATGCAACGGTGCCCGTTATTGAAACCGGAACAGGGGTCTGCCATGTTTATGTTGACAAGGAATGCCGTGATCTGGACAAAGCGGTCAGCGTGACCTATAATGCGAAGATGCGCCGCGTATCCGTCTGCAACGCCATGGAAACGCTGCTGGTGCACAAGGATATTGCAGAGGTTTTTCTGCCACGCATGTTGGAGAAATTTCGCGATGAGGCGAAAGTGGAAATTCGGGGTTGTGAGCACGTGCGGGAGATCTGCCCCTGGGCAAAAGAAGCGACGGAAGAAGACTGGTCCACGGAATATGACGATTACATCCTCTCGGTCAAGGTGGTAGACAGTCTGCGCCAAGCGATTGACCATATTAATACTTATGGAACCCGTCACAGCGAATCGATCCTGACAGATGATGTGCGCCGTGCGCAGGAATTCCTGGATCGAGTGGATGCAGCTGCGGTATACCTCAATGCTCCGACGAGCTTTACCGACGGCGGTGAATTCGGGTTTGGCGCGGAGATCGGTATCAGCAATCAAAAGCTTCACGTGCGTGGACCGATGGGGCCGGAACAACTGACGACCATCAAATATCAGATCTTTGGCGACGGGCAAATTCGGAACAGCTGACGTTGTTAAGAAAAAGTAAAGTGCGTTTATCCAAATTGTTGCAAAAAAGTTGGAACTTGTTTCCGATCAATTTCGTTTGAAGGGTGGTGAGGAGATGCAGGAAAGCAACATTGACATCGATCGTCTGGTTCGGCAATATGGCACCATGGTTCTCAGGCAGGCTTATTTCTACCTGAAGGATCGCCAGAAGGCCGAGGACGTCTGTCAGGAAGTCTTCCTCCGCATGTATAAAAAGCAGCCTCAACTGCCGGATGAACAGAGTGAAAAGGCATACTTGCTTCGCGTAACCATCAATCTTTGCAAGGACGTGCTCAAGAGCGCATGGCATCGGCGCGTTACCCCCATGATGGAGGGGTACGACGCACCGCACCCGCAGAACGGACCCGAAGCGGAGGCGGTGGCAAACGAGGAAAAACGGCTTCTTTATGATGCAGTGCTGGCGCTGCCGGCCATTTATAAAGATGTTGTACTGCTGTTTTACTATCATGACATGCCCACCGGAGAAATCGCTAAGGTTCTGAAAATCCCGGAGGTCACGGTGCGGACGCGATTAATGCGCGCGCGCACGCGGCTGGGAGCAGCCTTGAAGGGAAGAGTAAAGGATGAAGCTTGAGCAATTCAAAGAGATTGCGGACGACCAGTTACGCGACTTGACGGTGGATGAACGCATGGTCAAGCGCATTCACCAGGGAGCGTGCTCCATACATGTTCGCCATAAGCCGCGCGTGCCGCGGGCGGCAGCCTGGTGTGCGGCAGCCTGTGCAGCGGTCATGGTGATTTCGGGCAGTATTTTGCTTCAATCGCAGATGCGCACAGGGAACATCGCATCTCCGCGGGCTCAGAAGGATCAAGTCACGGCAACCTATGCTTTGCAGGACAGCGGGTCGATGAGTATGTTGTCCTCCAGCGTGGCGACGTCGCAATATGTGGATGGCACGACGCTTTCTTACGGCATTGAGCGCATCGGTGAGTTCAGCGAAGGGTATGCGCCTGCGTTGGCAACCAACGGCCTTTACGGCTACGTCAACGAGGATCGCGTTTGGGTTGTACGCGCCATGTACGATGAGGCGGATGAGGTTGTCGATGGGAAAGCTGTCGTCAAAACGCAGGGAACCACTTCGATCATTGATGTTCCGTAATCTTTGAAAATTGCCTTGTATTTCCCCGCAGAATGGGGTAAAATGGTGTTACTAGCAAAGGTAGGGAGGAATTGCAATGAAAAGATCCGTAAAAATCGCTTCCGCGCTGGTTGTGCTGGTTCTGATGCTGGCACAGGTGATCGGCGTGAGTGCGGCAGTCGTCACGACCTATACGCCGACCTTCTCCACGAAGATCGACAGCACCGGTTTGACCGTTACGGTGGATACGATCAAGGGCGCTTCTGCGTACAAGATTTATGTCAACAATAAAGAATACACCGGATCGAGTCAGAAGATTGACATGAAGGACCTGAACAACTATAACTACATTTATTGCATGGTGACGGTGGATAACCGCAACTTCACCAGCGGAACCTCTACTGTTGATCTTAGTCAGCCGGCTATTTATTACAATGTCGACCAGACTGATCACTTCCAGAAGACGGTTACGGCTTCCGGCCGCGGCGGTGTGGGCGTGAAGACCATTCGCATTGACGGTTATAAAAATGTCAATGGCGGAAATCAGGACAACAGCTACACCACCGGTACAGTGAAAGTCTACGGTGCGAACATGACGGTTTCTCTGGATATTCGTCCCGAGTACATCAAGTCCGTCAAGATTACTGTGGTGGATATGCTTGACCGCATCATCACGCAGGTGGTCAACACCGGCGAAAACGGATACTACAATCCCGGGTCCGGCAGCAATACCGGCAGCAGCGGCGTTTGGGACGGCACCTTTAAAGATAACACTTCCAGCGGCTCTGATAATACCAACGGTTGGACAGGGTATTACGATGATAGCAGCAAGGATTACACCACCTATTACGTGACTTGCCGTACGCTGAATGTTCGCAAGAGCGACAGTGCCCGCAGCACGAAGGTAGGCACATTGCGCCGCAACGCAAAGGTTCATGTCTACAATATTCAGGATGGATGGGCTGTGATTGACTACAAGGGCAATCTGCGCTACGTCTCTGCGCGTTATCTTTCCCGTTAAGAATGGCGAAAAGGGCAGTCGGATATTGGGTCCGACTGCCCTTTCTGTATAATGGATTATCGCATGCGATCTGCGGCTCAGGTGGTTTCACAGCTGAAAAGGGAAGTTCTTTTTCACCGGGCAGATCTTTGTTCCTGGAGACTTTGGGATCCTTGTCTGCAAATCCTTTGCAAGCCTGAAGAACTCTTTCGGCTTGATCGCTGCAACAATAATGGGTTGCCCGCGATATGCTGTGTGATGGATCTATTGAAGGAATACGGCTTTTCAGTAGAAAAAAGTGATGTTGAAAGCCTGAAAACACTGATGGAAATCCTCTTCAAAAATTGCTTGGAATACGACGAGGAAATGCCCTTTCCCACGCCCAAACGATATGAGCTTCTAAGCGAAGGAGTATTATATACCCAAAGTAAATTTGTTCCGCCTTACGGATTTGAATAAAATAAAACCCGTCTCTTTAGGCATTTGCATCGGAAGAGACGGGGTTTGCTTATTCTCGAGGAAAGAGGGAAGAGAAGAGCGGAACGGTGAAGAAAAACGATTTCGATGGAGTACCATATACACCGGTAGCAGCCTGTTCAGGAAGAATATAGTATTCGTAACTCATCAACTTCTGCGCCGAAAGATCGGTAAAATAGATTTTCTCACCTATTGTTCCCATTACAGCATCCAGTTCGATTGCAAAGCCCCAGTGCTTTCGATAGATGTGGTAAAGAACGTTATTGTCCTGTACTGTGAAGGAAATCAGAGGCATTCCATGGTCATCCGTTGTTACATGGAGATCGCCGGGAGCTTGCGGAATCATCACGTTTTCGGTCTGCTGTATAGGTTCTGTGCCGGATAAAAAGACTTCGTAAATCACGTCCTTCGGCGGCGTGTAAGGCCCGGCCAGCAACGGGCCATTCTGACTTTGGAGCGAATTTGCATCTAAAGCTTTCCAAACCACACCTTCATCAGGCTGGGGGAAAGCATCATCCGAAAGATTTAAGGATTGAAAGAGCTTCAAAAGCAGCTGTGTTGGATGTTTACCGCCTGTGACAGAGGAAGAAAGCGCGTGCAGGCTGTCCGTCTGGTCAAAGCCTACCCAGCATACCGCGGCAATCTGCGGCGTATACGCAGCCGACCAGGCATCGCGGTGATGCGTTTCATCATAACCAACCGTGCCGGTCTTGGCGGCAATGGGGATTCCCAATTCGGCAAGAGCCTTGCCTGTGCCGCGTGCTGCAACGGATTGCAGCAGGCTTGTCAGCACATAGGAAACGGAGGAATCCAGTACCCTTTTTTCAGAAGCAGGAGTTTCATAGAGTGAATGCCCGTCACGGTCCTCGATTCGACGTATCAGAACAGGGGGATGATAAATTCCTCCGCTGGAAAGACTGGCGTAGGCGGCGCAAAGCTGTATGGGACGAACCCCTTCGTTCATGGAACCTACAGCGAGCGAAAGACCTGTGTCGCTGGGATCCGGCTCCAATTGAAAGCGAAGGAGACTTTCATATCCGGTGAATCCGCCCATTTCGGAAAGCATTTGAACAGAGGGAATATTAAGCGACTGAGCAACTGCGGAACGCATGGTGACGAGGCCATAGTATTTCCCACCATAATTCTTGGGAGAATACTGACCGAAATCGGTCGGACGATCGTCGAAGATTCTTGCCGGTGTAGAGAGATGCCGCTCTAAGGCCGGAGCATAAACGGCCAATGGTTTTAGCACAGAACCCGGTTGGCGGCGTGCGTTTAGGGCACGGTTAAAGCCCATGCGCACAGTATATTCACGTCCGCCTTCCATGGCGAGTATTTCACCGGTGGCGCTATCCATGATAACCAAAGCGCCTTGGCATTTGACACCGTCGGGAGCATCTTCGGGAAAAAGTGCTTTATCCGCAAAAAGCTCGTCACATCTATTTTGCAGCGCTGTGTCCTGCCCTGTGTAGATATGCAGCCCCAGCTGAGCCAATTCCTCTGTTTCCAGGTTCAGAAGCTTCGTCGCTTCTTGGAGTACAGCGTCGAGATACCAGCTCCCCTGAGCGGATTCCGTCTCTTGTACGGTCAACGTTAGTGTTTCATGTTGAGCTTCATAGGCGTTATGTATAGAGATATAGCCCTGTTCTTCCATTGTTGCGAGAATCTGGTTGCGTCTCTTTTGATTGTTTTCCGGTTGGATATGAGGGGCGTAGTTGGATGGTGCTTTGAGCGTTGCAGCAAGTGCGGCGGACTCGACGAGGGAGAGGTCAGAAGCGCTCTTTCCAAAGTATTTGTTGGCTGCTGTCTCGATGCCATATGCACCGTTGCCGAAGTAGACATTGTTTAGATACATCTCCAATATCTGGTTTTTGGTATATTCACGCTCCACCTTCAAGGCGAGGATGATTTCTTCAAATTTTCTGGAAAAAGATTTTTTGGAAGAGAGATGCGTATTCTTTACAAGCTGCTGCGTAATGGTGCTGGCGCCTTGCGATAGAGAACGGCTGCGTAGGTTTGCTGCTGCTGCACCCACCATGCGGATCGGATCAATTCCGTGATGCTGATAAAAACGAATGTCTTCAGCTGCGATAAAAGCTTGGCGTACTTGAAGAGGAATGGAGTCGATGGAGACATAAGTGCGGTCTTCTGCTCCGTGCAGACTGCCGACGACTTCGTTGTTCCGATCGTATACATAGGTTGTCAGCGAATAGTGTTCGAGCTTTTCGGAGTCAACGGAGGTCATTGCGTCGGTCGTCACCAGTATGAAAAACGCACCGAAAAAAAGCCCGGAAAGCCCCAATATCGTAAACAAAGTACCTAAGAGCATTTTTTTCCAGATTTTATGCTTCATCGCCTTAAATCCTCCCTTGCGGATTGTAGTTTTGCCGTTTGTGCAGAAAAACATTCCTTTTGTCATAGACATAACTTCCTATTTTATTACAAGGAAAAAAGAAAGCGGGATGAGAATTATCTTTGTAAGGATGATCAAAAATGGAAGTGAGGCGGCAATCATGCGACAGGTGACAAAGGGGGATACCGTTACATCTTTTCTGGAAGGAGAGCTGGATCAACATTCGGCACAAGCTGTTCGGACAGAACTGGAAACTGCGATTCAAAATCCACAGATTCGGCATATGGTGCTGGATGTCAGCAACCTTTCCTTCATGGATAGTTCCGGTATAGGCGTCGTCATTGGAAGGTATAAAACACTGCAAAAACGCGGAGGCACGTTGGTCATCAGCAATCCAAGCCCTCGGGTAGATCGTATTTTTCAGCTATCCGGGCTCTATCAGATTGTCGGCAGAAAGTAAAGAGCAGAAAGGAAAGCATCATGGAAAAGATCAATGAAATGCGAATCGATTTTACTGCAAAGTCGGAAAACGAAGCTTTCGCGCGCATCGCGATGGGAGCCTTTCTGCTGCCGTTGAATCCGACGATGGAAGAGATGGAGGATATCCGCACAGCGGTATCGGAAGCAGTGACCAACGCCATTGTGCATGGCTATCGAGGGGCAGAGGGAATGGTTCGTCTTGCAGCGGAAATCCATGAGAACCGTTCCGTTTGGTTGGAAATTGTGGATTGCGGCGTTGGCATTGCCGACATTGCAAAGGCCAGGGAACCGCTCTACACCTCTTGCCCGGAGATGGAGCGATCCGGCATGGGATTTACTGTGATGGAAACCTTTATGGATACTGTAGAAGTCTACTCGACACCTGGACATGGAACAACCGTGAAAATGATCAAACAGCTCGCAGCGGAAGAGGATGCGGGAAATGCGTAGGAATAAGTTATATCATCCTAAAAATCTTGCGTTCCGGTTGTTCGGATGGTATAATACCCCTTAAACCGTGTTGAAAAGTCATCAGGGGGATAGGGTCGTTATGAGTCTGATCGAGATCATTCTGCTGGGTATTTCCTTGTCAATGGACGCATTCGCTGTTTCCATCGCAACAGGTATTTCGCTGAAAGACCTGCGCTTTCGCCATGCGGCAAAGGTAGGGCTTTTCTTTGGCGGATTTCAGTTTTTGATGCCTGTGTTGGGTTACTGGGCAGGCAGCCAGGTCAGCTCCTATATCGAGAGCTTTGATCATTGGATTGCCTTTGGCCTGCTCGCAATTATCGGCGGCAAGATGCTGATTGAGTCCATCCGGCCGAACGAAAAGGAAGAATACGTTGATCCTACGGCGACAGGGAAGCTCTTCATACTGGCGATCGCCACCAGCATTGACGCACTGGCGGTTGGCGTCAGCCTTGCGTTGATCGGCGCGAATATTTGGTACTGTTCCACGTTGATTGGCTTGATTACCTTCTCGCTTTCGGCAGTTGGTGTCATGATGGGGAAGAAGATGGGGGAGAAGTGTCAGAAGGGCGCCGGCATCGTGGGCGGTATTGTGCTGATCCTAATCGGTGTAAAAATTCTTCTGGAGCATCTTGGAATTTTCGGTTGATAAAAATGCCATGCAGCCTAGTGGCCGCATGGCATTTTTCTTCATAAATTCTTCCGTAGTATAGGATTGTCAAACAAATTGGACAGTGAACTCATTGGGAGAAAGCCAGTGAAGAGGCCTCATGGGCAGGTTGTTGGAACGGCGATTGTGGACGGCAAGCTGCTTTGCGAAATCGTCCAGTAAATAGAAGGTATGGCAGGAATAGAAGCGTTTCCGGTCCTCGCGATGGCCGCGCTCGACTTTGCCGCCTGGACTGACAGACAAGGGATGCCGCACTTCCATCCCAGCGCTGCTTCCAGAAGTAGATGTACGACCGGCTCTTGTATGCCATGTCCTGTGTTATACTCTTGTTCATGAGAGATAGGGTCTCCTTTCGCCAAGTTGCGGTGTGGTAACTCAACTTTAGCACATGAGACTCTATCTCTCATTCTTTTTTCTTTGACTGTCCGAGATGTATTGTACTCCTACAATTTTTCTTCATAAAATCTTTCGTAGGTGGTTGACTTTATAAACCTTCTGTTATATAATCATATATGTGCCAAGCAGAACGGCCTGGCAGCATAGGGGAGTAGTTCAATGGTAGAGCAACGGTCTCCAAAACCGTGTGTTGCGTGTTCGAGTCGCGTCTCCCCTGCCAAATGAATCCGAACATCGGTCGTAGCTGGTGTTCGGATTTTTGTTTATCCAAAAGGAGGTTCGGTTATGAAAATCGGCTTTATTGGGGCTGGGAATATGGCCAGCGCGATTCTGCGCGGCATTGGCGATATGGAGAAAGGCTGCTTCGATATCAATCCGCAAGCTGTTCGCAATGCGGAGGAGAAGATGGGCGCGAAGGGCTTTGACGATGCGGAGAAGCTTTGCGCTTGGGCGGATATTGTGCTGTTGGCGGTTAAACCGCAGGTGCTGAAAAAGGCTGTTGAGCCTCTGAAAAAGGCACTTGCAGGCAAAGCGGTTGCGTCCATTGCGGCAGGCTGGACGGTTGCGCAGCTTACCGAACTTCTGCCGGGATCTCGCATTTGTCGCATTATGCCCAACACGCCCGCGATGGTTGGCGCCGGTATGGCTGCCATTGCAAAGGAGAGCACCTTCACAGAAGAAGAGTTTGCCTGCATCGAGCATGTATTTCAGTCGGTTGGCCGTGCAGTAGTGGTTGAGGAACACCTGATGGCTGCAGTGACGGCGGTCAGCGGCAGCGGTCCGGCGTATGTATTCATGGTCATTGAAGCGATGGCGGATGCGGGCGTTCGTGAAGGTTTGACTCGTACAGCCGCGCTCGAACTGGCTGCGCAGACGGTTTTGGGTTCTGCAAAAATGGTGATGGAGACGGGCAAGCATCCGGCGGAATTGCGCGATATGGTTTGCTCGCCGGGCGGAACGACCATCGATGCTGTGTGCGTGTTGGAAGAAAAGGGATTGCGTTCTGCGCTGGAAGCCGCTGTACGCGCCTGTGCAGAAAAAGCGGATAAAATGGCTGGACGCTAAGGAGTTTACCGTTGAAAGAGATTGATATTTATACGGATGGCGCTTGCTCCGGAAATCCCGGGCCGGGCGGTTGGGGTGTTGTGCTGATATATCAGGAAAACAAAAAAGAGCTTTCCGGCTATCAACCGGAAACCACCAACAACCGTATGGAGCTTTTTGCGGCAATTCAAGGTTTGAGTGCGCTCAAGGAAAGCTGCGTAGTAAATTTGTATTCGGATTCCAGTTATCTGGTCAATGCGTTTGAAAAGCACTGGATTGAAAAATGGCAGCGAAACGGCTGGAAAACTTCGACAAAATCGCCTGTTGAAAATCAGGATTTGTGGAAGCTGCTGTTGATTCATGTGCGCAAGCATCAGGTGCGATTCATTAAGGTCAAAGGTCACAGTGATAACCAGTACAACAACCGCTGTGATGAGATGGCTGTTGCCGCGATCAAGAACGGTCGAGGGCGGATTTCTTCCTGAAGGGGGGGAGTATCTTCATCTATTCGCAAAAGACAACTTTTGCGAATAGATGAGGACGATTTGATGGGGAGGGTTCCAATATGCCGGATTTATCCTATCATAACCAGCGGGATATTTTGAATACCAACCAGTTGCGCGAGATGCTGCCGCAGATGCCGAGCTTTTGTGCAGAATTTTTTCGCGGTATCACGCCGGAAACAACGCCGCTGACGCGCATCAATTATGCGCGCGATCTGATGATTTTCTTTTCTTTTCTCTGTGAATACAAAGCCTGCTGCAAAGGAAAAGAAATCCCAGCGATTACAACAGATGATATGGCGCAGATTACAATGACGGATATTGAAACCTATCTGGATTACCTGACGGTGTATCAGCATAAGGATAAGCTGCTTCAGGATAACGAAGCTGCCAAGGAGCGAAAGCTTTCTTCTCTCCGCACGCTTTTCCGCTATTTATTCAAAAAACAATATATTCCATCGAATGTGGCGGCGTTGATCGATATGCCTAAGCGGCATGATCGGGAAATCATTCGCCTGGAAGTCGATGAAGTTGCCAAACTCCTTGATCTGGTGGACGAAGGCGGTTCTATGACGCCCAAGCAGGCCGAATATCATCAAAAAACGCGCTTGCGCGATCTTGCATTGATTTCGCTTTTGCTGGGAACGGGCATTCGAGTGAGCGAATGTGTCGGGTTGGACATTCAGGATGTGGATTTTGAGACAAACGGCTTCCTTGTTACCCGAAAAGGCGGCCAGCGCGTCATTCTTTATTTTTCGGATGAAGTTGCGGATGTGCTGCGCGAATATGTGGATTGGCGCAAAACAATAACAGCTTTGTCCGGGCATGAAAACGCACTGTTCTTGTCTACGCAGAAGCGCCGGATGGATGTCCGTTCGGTACAGAAGCTGGTCAAGAAATATGCTTCCGTCGTTTCGCCTTTGAAGCCGATCACGCCGCATAAGCTGCGCTCTACTTTCGGCACCAATCTCTATCAGGAAACGGGTGACATTTATCTGGTTGCCGATGTATTGGGGCACGCAGACGTCAACACGACCCGCAGGCATTACGCTGCGCAAAGCGATGAAAATCGCAGGCGCGCGGCGCATAACATTAAACTTCGAGAAGATCCTTTTGATTCGCATAAAAAATGAGCGCCTAGGCGCTCATTTTTTATGACTCTTGATCACGCTGTTCTGCCAACCATTTCTGATACTCATCACCGGAAAGATCAATTCCGTCGATCTTGATTTCGTTATATTCTTTGCCGTCTGTATCCAGACAGTGTCCGCAGTTATCACAGATTTTCTCCGGATCCAAGTCACAGTGCAGACATTCTCCACAGTTGATACATTCACGGTCATAAAGTACGCATTCTTTCATTTTTCGCACGTCCTTTCTCCAAACGAGCGTTCCAATTCACGAACATCTGTGATATAATGAATATAAGATGAATGATACTGACCAGCAAGGGGTAGATTTGCAATGGCACCAAGAAAAGATCAGCCGAGAAATGACCGACAGGAAAAGATATTGGAATATATCAAAAGCGAAGTGCAGCGGCGTGGTTTTCCGCCGTCTGTGCGTGAAATATGCGATGCTATGGGCATCAAGTCCACTTCGACTGTGCATGGACATCTGCGCAGATTGGAGAACCGTGGCTTGCTGATCCGCGATCCCACTAAGCCCAGAGCCCTAGAAGTGGTTGGCATGGTACACAATACCGCTCAGATTCCGCTTGTCGGCAAGGCAACTGCCGGCCTTCCCATCACTGCCATCGAAAATATTGAAGAATACCTAAGTTTTACGCCGGGATTCTTCTGCTCGGATGAGGAAGACTGCTTTGCACTCCATGTCACGGGTGACAGCATGATCAATGCCGGCATTTACGATGGCGACGTGGTGATTGTGCATCAGCAGCAGACCGCTGAAAACGGCGATATCATTGTGGCGCTGATTAACGATGAGGATACGACCATCAAGCGCTTTTACAAGGAAGAATGCCGCGTGCGGCTTCAGCCGGAAAATGATCAGTATTCGCCGATGTATTTCAACAATGTATCCATTTTAGGAAAAGTCATCGGATCTCTTCGGAGATTTTGACCGGCAAAGGCAAACAAATAGGATTGGGAGAGGCGTTGATCAATGCCTCTCCCCTTTTCTTTTGGATGCAATTACAGAATACCCTGACGAGTCATGTGTTCCAATACATGGCCTAAAGCATAGCGAACATGGGCATAAGTCAGGCCGCCCTGCATATAAGCTGTGTACGGCGCGCGGATGGGCGCGTCTGCCGACAACTCAATCGAAGCGCCGGAGACAAAGGTCCCGGCCGCCATGATGACCGGATCCTGATAACCGGGCATATCCCACGGTTCCGGGGTAACATGGCTGTCAATCGGAGAAGCATACTGAATGCCCTGACAGAAGGCAATCAGCTTTTCGGACTGCTCGAACTTGATGGCCTGAATGATGTCATAGCGCTCTTCCTGCGGTGTGGGGTTTACGGCATAGCCGAGCTTGCTGAACACCGCAGAAGCCAGCGCGGCGCCCTTTACAGCCTGCATGACGACATGCGGGGCGAAGAACAAGCCCTGATAGAAACGATCGTAACCGCCAAGATAGGAACCGACTTCACGTCCGATGCCGGGAGAGGTCAGGCGATAAGAGCATTTTTCAACCAAATCCTTGCGTCCGGCAATGTACCCGCCCGTCGGAGCTAACCCGCCGCCGGGATTCTTGATGAGAGAACCAACGATGATATCGCAGCCGACATGAGTAGGCTCTATGGTCTGCACGAATTCACCGTAACAGTTATCGACCATTACGACAACATCCGGACGCTTTTCATGGACGGCCTTTGCCACTTCTTCCAAGCGTTTGACACTTAAAGAAGGCCGCCAATCGTAACCGCGGGAGCGCTGAAGCGCGACAACACGAACGCGAGGCTCGTCGAGATGACGGAGCAACTCCTCTACGTCCACGTCATTGTCCTTCAGATCGACCTGGCGGTATTCAATGCCGTAATCCTTCAACGAACCCTGTCCGACCTCATCGGTCAAACCGATAACGCTTTCCAGCGTATCATAGGGTTTACCGGAGCCAGCGATCAGAATATCACCGGGGCGGAGCAATCCGTACAGGCAAAGCGCCAAGGCATGCGTTCCGGAAGCGATTGCGGGGCGCACCAGTGCATCCTCGCAGCCGAAAACTCGCGCGTAGATTCGTTCCAGTGTGTCGCGACCATCGTCGCCATAGCCATATCCCGTTGTCGGGGCAAAATGGCGAACGGCAACCTGCTCGGCTCGAAACGCATCCATGACCCGCGCAAAATTAACCTGCTCAATCTTATCCAGCGCAGAAAACTGCTGGTGGAGAGACTGCTCGGCGTCGCTGAGCAGCACTTCTATTTCTGTCTGCGTCATGATATGTTTACTCCTCTTCTTCAGCCGGATCCGCGTCGCTGCTCTCGACCAGAGAAGAAGGCATGGAGCTATACTGCACGGGATGAGAAGGCGTTACGGTAGAAATGGCATGCTTATAGATCATCTGCTGCTTTCCGTCGCTTTCCAGAAGCACTACGAAGGAATCAAAGCCGCGAATGATGCCCTTGAGCGGCACGCCGTTGGTCAGATGCATGGTGACAGGAATGCGGTTCTTCCGCACCGTGTTGAGAATGATGTCCTGCAGTTCCGCAGAATTCTTGCCCATGTTGAACACCTCTTTCTTTGTTTTCAGAAACATTATATCACGGATGCGCAGAATTTCCTAGGGAATACCACATCATTTCCTGGTAAAGATCTGTAAACGATTCATATCCTGAAACATCGAACCAGTGGATTTTGTCGTTTGCACGGAACCAGGTCAACTGCCGCTTGGCGAGATGACGTGTGTTTTTTTTCAACAGGTCAATCGCTTCACTGCGGCTCAGTTCACCGCTTAATTCCGCAGCAATTTCTTTATATCCGATGCCTTGCATGGATTGCGCTTTGGGCGATAGACCCGCAGAGAGCAAGGTGCACACCTCCTCCTCCAACCCGCTGCTCAGCATCTGTTCGACGCGCAGGTCGCACCGGCGATAGAGCTGTTCGCGCGGAAGTGTGATGCCCATCAAGATGGGTTCATAGGGCAATTCAAAGGGCTGCGCCATAGAAGCCTGATCGGATTTTGGAATCCCGGTACACTCAAAGATTTCCAATGCGCGCACAACACGGCGAACATTATTGGGATGGATCTGCTCTGCTGCCTTAGGATCCACTTTACGCAATTCGTCATGCAGCACCAGGTTTCCATGCTGCGCGGCAAAAGCTTCCCATTTACGCCGAATTATCTCATTTCCCTGTACGGTGGAGAAATCAAGTGGAAAGATCAATGAATTGACGTAAAGCCCCGTTCCGCCGCAGATAATCGGCAATTTATTCCGGGACCAGATATCCCTCATGCAGCGCTGCGCGTCCTGTTGATATTCTGATACACTGTAAGGCTGATTTGGATCCACGCAGTTAATCATATGATGAGGAATCCCGCACCGTTCTTCTATGGAGGGCTTGGCGGTGCCGATATCCATCCCTCGATAAATGGCCATAGAATCCGCTGAAACGATTTCACCGTTCAGCCGCAAAGCCAGTTCGATTGAAGCGGCGGTCTTGCCGGATGCAGTTGGGCCAACCACAAAAAGAGCCTTTTGCTTCATTGAATTCGCTTGAACTTCCTTTCCAGCTCATGCCGTGTGATGGGAATGACAATCGGCCGCCCATGCGGACAGGTGGGCATATCTTCATCTGCAGTGAGCGCAAGCAGCGTATTAACCTCCTGCTGGGAGAGCGTATCCCCTCCTTTAATGGCCTTTTTGCAGGCCATTTGCACCAGATCATCCCGCCTGATGTCCTTTGTTTCGATCGAGGCAAGCGTTTCCATCTGATCCAGCAATTCTACGAAAAACTCCTTGACACGCGGCTCACCGAGCTGCATGGGGACAGCGGTGAC
The DNA here is from genome assembly GCA_905193155.1 of uncultured Christensenella sp. Lineage (GTDB taxonomy): Bacteria > Bacillota > Clostridia > Christensenellales > UBA1750 > Spyradocola. The sequence continues at coordinate 11,565 of CAJJNQ010000012.1, read as the reverse complement.
GCGGAAGGTTCGATCGCCGAAAGGCTCAATCTCAAATCCCATGGAGGTGAGCTTTTCGAGGTTCTCGTTGAGGATCGTCTCTTCCCCTACCGTCGTGGTAAACAAATAAGGAACGAGCATGGGCTGTGAGCGCTTGTGCTCATCCACTTCCTGACGGAATTTTTCGTAGAGGATTCGCTCATGCGCGGCGTGCTGGTCGATGATGAGCAGCTTGTCGTCGCGCTGCACAAGCAGATAAGTTGCAAAAAGCTGCCCGATGATGATGGCCGTTGTGCCGATAGGCTCTGTGCGCGGTACAGAAGGCTCTAAGACACGCACAGGCGCTGCGGGGGCACAGACAGCTTCTGGCACATAAGCAGGCCGTACAGGCGGCGGAACGGACGCTGGCGGCTCCCAGGGCGGCACAGAAGGAGAAGGAGGATAAAATGTTTCCGATTCTCTTACAGAGTGCCTTGCGGGAGCGGAATATGTATAACCCGAATCGGTCGAAGGCTGAGGAACGGCTTTCGATTGAACGAAGGTGGGCGCAGCTGCGGGCTGTGTCATTTCTATTTGCACGGGTTTGGGTTCGGGCTTGGAAAGTGCAGCCGGCTCTACTTCGCGCAGAATTTCTTCGGAGCCGACAAAAGCGGTTTCCACAGCTGCTTGAAGATTTTCACGGATGGGGAAATCGTCTTTGAAACGCACTTCCAGCTTGTTGGGGTGGACGTTGACGTCCACTGCCTCCAGCGGAACGCGCAGATCGCAGACGCAATAAGGGTATTTTCCGATCATCACGCGCTCGCGGCAGGCATTTTCTACGGCGGCGGAAAGCTGCGCGTTGCGGATGCAGCGGCCGTTGACAAAGAAGAACTCATAGTTCCGATTGCCTCTGGCCAGGCTTCCGATGCCGACAAAGCCGCGAATGCGCACTGCACCCAGGTTGCTTTCAAACGGCAGCACACCGGAAGAAACTTCTTTCCCATGAAGTACAAAGATGACGGAGCGCAGGTCGTTGTTGCCCACGGTCTGGAAAACCGGCTTGCCATTATTGACGAAGCGAACGGCAATATCCGGGCGGGAAAGCGCCAGCTCTGTCACAACATCGGCGACATAGCCGGCTTCTGTTGCGGAGCGCTTGAGAAACTTGCGGCGCACAGGCGTATTGAAAAACAGATCCTTGACGACAAAGGTTGTGCCCTGCGGGCAGCCAGCCTCGCGGACATCCGTGACCCGCCCGCCCTCAATGGTCAGCTTAACGCCGCTCACGGCATCTTTGGTGCGGGTGGTCAACTCCACTTTGGAAACAGAAGCGATGGAAGGCAGCGCTTCTCCGCGGAACCCCAGCGTGCCGATGTGTGAAAGGTCATCGCCGGAACGGATCTTTGAGGTGGCGTGCCGCTCAAACGCAACACGGCAATCCTCCGGGGCGATGCCGGATCCATTATCGGTCACGCGCAGATAGCTGACGCCTCCATCGCGTATTTCCAAGGTTACTGCGGTAGCTCCTGCGTCCAATGCGTTTTCCAGAAGTTCTTTAGCAACCGATGCGGGACGCTCAACAACCTCGCCTGCCGCGATGCGATTGGCGGTTTGTACATCCAATACCTGTATCTTGGCCATAAAAGGATCTCCTCTTAAATCTTGCGGGCCTTTTCACGCAGCAGATAGAGCTGATTGAGCGCGTCGCGCGGCGTCATGGAATCCATGTCGATCTGCGCAATCTCCTGCGCAAAGGCCACGGCGTTGTATTCCATCAGGTTCATCTGCTTATCCTGTTTTTTCTTCCCCAATATGTTTTGACCGATAGTGGTCTGGGTGACGTTGTTGGCCTCCAGCTTGGCCATGATTTCGTGTGCACGGGAAATCAAGGACTGCGGCAGACCCGCCATGGCGGCGACTTGCACGCCGAAGGAGGAATCCGCGCCGCCCTTTTGAATCTTGCGAAGGAAGATGATTTCGTCGCCATGCTCTTTAACGGCAATCTGATAATTGACAACGCCTTCCATGCGGCCTTCCAGCTCGGAAAGCTCGTGGTAATGTGTGGCAAAGAGCGTTTTTGCGCCGATACGCTTGGGATTGCAGATGTATTCCGCTGTGGCCCAGGCGATGGAAAGACCATCGAAGGTTGACGTTCCGCGACCGATCTCATCCAACACCAGCAGGCTGCGATCGGTGGCATTGGCAAGGATGGAAGCCATTTCACTCATTTCCACCATAAATGTGGACTGTCCGGCTGCGAGATCATCCGATGCGCCGACACGCGTGAAGATTCGGTCGCACAACGGGATGGAGGCCGATGCGGCGGGCACAAAGCTGCCCATGTGCGCCATCAGTGTAATCAACGCAACCTGGCGCATATAAGTGGATTTACCGGCCATGTTGGGGCCGGTGATGATCATCATGCGTCCATCCTGCGTAAGTTCCGTGTCGTTGGGCACAAAGAGCTCCTTGCTGGTTGCCTCTACAACGGGGTGGCGACCTTCGCGAATGGTCAGATCAAATCCTTCGTGAATCTCCGGACGGCAGTAGCCACGCTCTCCTGCAACGGTTGCCAGGGATTGCAGGGCGTCCAATTCCTTGATAGCCCCCGCGGTTGCCTGAAACCGGCTGATCTGCTCGGCCAACTGGTCGCGTATGGCTGTAAAGAGCTGATATTCCAGACGGACCGATTTATCCTGCGCGCCCAGGATCGTCTCCTCTACCTTCTTCAGATCCTCCGTGATGAAGCGTTCACAGTTGGCCAACGTCTGCTTTCGCTGATAGCGATAAGGTACGAGCGAAAGCTGAGAGCGCGTGACCTCGATATAATATCCAAAGACCTTGTTGTATCCGACCTTCAGGTTCTTGATGCCGGTTTCCTCGCGCTCATGCTGCTCGATCTGAGAAATCCATTGGCGGCCGCCGGTGGAAGCGGTGCGCAGTTCATCCAGTTCTTTGCTGTAACCGGATTTGATGATGTTGCCCTCCCGGATCGTCAGCGGCGCATCCTCGGCAATAGCGCTTTCCAACAAAGTGCAAACCTCGTCCATAGGATCGAGCCTATCCAGAACGTCTCTAAGCGCGCTGCACTGATAACCCGACAGGAAATCACGCAGCTTCGGAATCATGCGAAGAGAATTACACAATGCAAGCGCGTCGCGCGCATTGATGCTGCCGTAAGAAACCTTGGTCACCAGCCGCTCAATATCATAGATAGGCTTGAGCGCCTCGCGCACCTCTTGCGTGAGCATATAGTTGTGCATCAGCTCATCGACAGCATCCAGGCGATATTCGATTTTCTGCTTTTCGGTCAGGGGCTCTTCGATCCAGCTGCGCAGCAAGCGGCCACCCATGGCGGTTGCCGTGCGGTCGAGCAGCCAGAGCAGCGTTCCCTTCTTTCCTCTGCCGCGCATGGTCTCAGTCAGCTCAAGATTCCGCCGCGCAACAGGATCAAGCAGCAAATGCTCGCCGCGATTGTAGATGTGAATCGTGTTGACATGCGTCAGCGCGTTCTTTTGCGTTTCTTCCAGATATTGCAGCAATGCACCGGCAGCGGAGACAGCCAAATCTAATTTTCCCAAGCCCAATGCTGCGATGGAAACGCCGGTATGCTTTTTGATCAAAGCCACCGATTCTTTTCGATCAAAGGCGTTGTCCAAACGCACGGTAGCCCGCTTGGTCCAGCCGATGCGCGTCAATTCCAGTGCATCTTCTGCCGATACCAGTACTTCGGTAGGATCGATGCGCACCACTTCTTCCATCAGCTGCGTCTTGCGGGAAGGAAGCTCCATCACCGTGAGCTCTCCGGTTGAAACGTCCGCATAGGCAAGCCCTGCCTTTTTCTCATTTTGACCAAAATACAGCGAAAGAAGATAGTTATTCTTCTTTTCCTCCAGCATACTGCTTTCGGTGACGGTGCCGGGGGTGATAACGCGGGTTACGGCACGTTCTACCAGCCCTTTGGCCAGTGCAGGGTCTTCCATCTGGTCGCAGATTGCAACGCTGTATCCCTTTTCTACCAGGCGGGCGATATAGGTATCTACTGCGTGATAAGGCACACCGCACATCGGCGCACGTTCTTCCAGACCGCAGTCACGCCCCGTCAGCGTCAGCTCCAGCTCTTTGGAAACCGTCACGGCGTCATCGAAAAACATTTCATAAAAATCGCCCAGACGATACATCAGGATGCTGTCTTTGTATTGCTCCTTGGTGTTGAGATAATGCTGCATCATCGGTGAAAGGGCCATTTTTATGCCTCCGTTATAGTTTATAAAACAAGTCAAAATGCGCACCGCATTACCGGTGCGGTGCGCGAAAGATTTTTATTCGTGATCGTGGTCATGCCCGCAGCCATCGCCGCAGGAGCTTCCGCAGGAACCGCCGCAAGACGAGCAGTTGCCGCCGCAGCTGCTGCCATCGTCTACCTGACCGGTGATGATGAAGCGGAGCACCTGATTGACCTGCGTCAGCAGATTGGAGAAAGCAGTCTGCGCATCGTTCATGGCCTTGATGGAGGGCATCTCCACAAGTTCGGCCTGCATATTGCGCAGACGATCGGCCGCAGCGGCAATGGCAGCCTGATCGGGATCAGGCGTCTGCATCATCTGCTGAACGGCCTTTTGCAGTTCGTTGAACTCATCTACCTTGGCCTTTGCAAATTCGTCCTCGTTGAAAGCAGTTTCGGTTTCCTGCACCTTGACGTATTCTTCTGACTTGACCAGCAGCTCACCCAGCTCACGGGACTTTTCAAACAGTTCCAGATTCATGTTTTTTCCTCATTTCTGTTACTTTCGGATTCCGCGCAGCGTGTTTGTGCCGGAACCGGTAATCTGAACGGGCACGATTTGCCCGATCCATTCTTCGTTGCCTTCAAAATTGACCATCATGCCGCGGCCTGTTCGACCGGAGACAAAACCTGCCTGCCTACGGGAAGCACCTTCGACCAACACATCCTCCGTGCGGCCAATGCAGCCGGTAAGCTGTTCCTTGGTAATTCCCTCCTGAAGGGCGATCAGCCGGGAGAGCCGCTCATGCTTGATGGCTTCATCCACTTGATTTTCCATCGCCGCTGCACGAGTGCCCTGGCGAGGCGAATAGATAAAAGTATAAGCAGAATCATACCGCACCTGTTCCACGAGCGACAGCGTGTCCTCAAACTCCGCATCTGTTTCGCCGGGAAACCCGGCGATGATATCGGTTGTCAAACCGACATTGGGAATTGCACTGCGCAGGGCGCGGACGCGCTCCAGATAGTGTTCGCGGGTATAATGGCGATTCATCTCCTGCAAAATGCGGTCGCTGCCCGATTGCACCGGCAAATGGAACTGCGGGCAGACAGACTTGGAATGGGCCATTTCCTCGATTAACGCATCGGAAAGATCCTTGGGATGCGAAGTCATAAAGCGAATGCGCGGTACAACGCCGTCCAACGCATGAAGCAGCTGCGGGAAAGTTTCACCATTTTCGCTGCCCAGACCAAAGGAATTGACGTTTTGCCCCAGCAGCATGATTTCTTTGGCTCCAGAAGCAGCCATGTTCTCGGCTTCGGCGGCGATATCCGCAATGGTGCGGCTGCGCTCGCGGCCACGGACATAGGGCACGATGCAATACGAGCAGAAGTTGTTGCAGCCGTACATGATCGTCAAATACCCCTGAAAAGCGTTGGCTCGCCGCTGCGGCAGATGCTCCGCGATGCGTCCCGCGGTGGACTGATCCACTTCAACCACGCGGTGCCCGCTGGCAATGGCGTTATGCAGCAGCTGCGGGAAACGATGCAGGTTGTGCGTACCGAAAACCAAGTCGATATATGGGCGCAGGCGAAGCAGCTTTTCTGCAACGCCCTCCTGCTGCATCATGCAACCGCACACGCCGATCACCAAATCGGGACGGCTGCGCTTGAGCCCTGCCAGCGCGCCGATGTTGCCGGAAACGCGGCGCTCGGCATTATCCCGAACGCAGCAGGTGTTGAAAAGGATGACATCTGCTTCCTCGTCACTCTCGGTGGGCGCATATCCCATTTCCGTCAGCATTCCGGCCAACAATTCAGAGTCGTGCTCGTTCATCTGGCAGCCGTAGGTATTGATTTTGTATTTTCCGCCGCCGGTCATTTTTTTGACCTCGGCGATATAATTTCTCTGTTGTGCCATTTCCTCTTCGGAAACGACGATGTTCTGACGCTCTGCCATGAACTCGCTCCTTAACTGCATGATCCAATTTATTATAGCAAAAAAAGCACTCTTGTGCAAGACACGCCTTTGGCCTAAAACGTAGGGCCGCGGAAAGCTTGCAGCTTTCCGCGGCCTTGAACTTATTTTTCTGTGAAGAACTTGATTTCATCGCCCTCGCCATAGACCAGATAACCGGCGTATCCGCGCTCCTCCATCCGGCTGAGCGCTTTGCCCAGCTTCTTGGGACGTTCCAGAAGCGATACAATATACTTCTCACGCAGTTCTTCCGCCTTCTTCGCTGCGCCGAGTAGATCGCTTTCACTGCAATACAATGCGATGCGCGGCTTACTGCCGGGGATCTCAAACCCGGCGGCAGAGAGAATGCCGAAGATGCGCTCAAAGCCGATGGAGAATCCGACGGCGGGAACCTTCTCGCCGGTGAATTTGCCGATCAGGTTGTCGTAACGGCCACCGCCGGCAATGGCGCCGCGGAATTCGTTGCTTTCCACTTCAAACACAGTGCCGGTGTAATAACCCTGTCCGCGCACCAGTGACAGATCAAATCGAATGCCATACCGACCGGCAGCAAGCTCTGTTGCAGTGGTCAGTATGTTTTTAAGGCTCAGCACCGCTTCATTGCCGGGAAGGATTTCTTCCACCTTATCCAGAGAAAGCGCTCCGCCGGAAAGAACTTCGCAAAGGGCGTTTACGGCTGCTTCCGGCTCTTCCTTTTCCAGCAGTTCTGCCTTAACGCCTTCCACGCCGATTTTGTCCAGCTTGTCAAATGTGATGCAAACGCTGTCCAAAGACTCTTCCGCAAAACCCATCTGCATCAGCATGGCGCGCAAAATTCTGCGATCGTTGAGCTTGACGGTGAAATCCTTCATGCCGATGTTCAGCAGGGCGTTGGCCGTGGTTTGAATCAGTTCGATCTCGCAGGTGATGGAAGAAGAACCGATGATGTCGATATCGCACTGCACAAATTCACGCAGGCGGCCCTTCTGCGGGCGTTCCGCACGATAAACACGATCCATCTGGATACACTTCATCGGCAGGGGGAGTTCGTTTTTGTTGTTGGCATAATAGCGGCTCAGCGGAAGCGTCAGGTCATAGCGCAGACCCATATCGGCCAACTCATGCTCGTCACCGGAGGCGATGGCGGAAGCCAATTTATCCCCACGCTTCATGATTTTGAAAATCAGATTGAGGTTCTCTCCTCCATCGCTTTTGTCCAGATTTTCAATATCTTCGATGGCGGGTGTAGAGATGCGCTCAAATCCGCTGTCCTTATACGTCTTCAGGATGACGTCCTGCAAATAGTCGCGCAGAGCGACCTCTTTGGGAAGATAGTCGTTGGTTCCCTTTACGCTGTTGATCTTCATGAGATGATCCATCCTTTACGAAAACGGCAGAAAACCGTATTTTTCTTGCCTATCGTATCACATTTGGCAGGTCAATGCAAGGGGGGGCTTATTCTGCCAGCGTGATTGTATTGTAGGCGTACAATACATCTTGGACAGTCGAAGAAAAAAAGAAGGAGAGATAGAGCCTCATGTGCTAAAGTTGAGTTACCACACAACAACTTGACGAAAGAAGACCATATCTCTCATGAACAAGAGTATAACACAGGACATGGCATACCGACAATCTCTCATAAAGTACGCAGAAAAATACGGCGTCAGCCGCGCCAGTCGGAAATACAACAAGAGCCGGTCGTACATCTACTTCCGGAAGCAACGCCGGGATGGAAGTGCGGCATCCCTTGCCTGTCAGTCCAGGCGGCCTCACAGCCATCCAAACCAGCATACGGAAGCAGAACGGAAACTCATCCGGGACATGCGCCGCAGAAATCCAACCCTGGGCATGATTGAACTCTGGCATCGTCTGCCGTCCGTATACCCCGCGCCATAACGGCAAAGTCGAGCGCAGCCATCGCGAGGACCGGAAACGCTTCTATTCCTGCTATACCTTCTATTCTCTGGACGATTTCGCAAAGCAGCTTGCCGTCCACAATCGCCGTTCCAACAACCTGCCCATGAGACCTCTTCATTGGCTTTCTCTCAATGAGTTCACTGCCCAATTTGTTTGACAATCCTACTGCTTATTCCACCGGCGTGATTCGGAGCGGCTTCGCCCCTGCGGGTTTGCAGGCAAGCGTATAATCGTTTGTTTCCGCTATTTCCAGGCTGTTCCGATATTCGCTTTCGCAAATCAGACCGTTTTGATCCAGAACGCACAGATACAGTTCGCAGCGACGGTTGCCGATGGATTCAAAACAGCTGCCGAACAATCGCTTCCCGTCAAAGCAGAAAGCCGCATTTTCCTGCCCGAAATAAATGTCCTGGAAGTGTTCAGAATCCAAGGCAAAAGCAAAGGAATACGTTCCGCTTTCATCTTTGGAGAGCAGCAGGCCGTCTCCGCTTCCCAACGCGATCAACAGGAAGTTCTCGCCTTCATAAATCTGCCAGACATACGGATCGTCTACTTCGGTCAGGCATTCAAGCGTTTGGATGGGTTCCATTGAGTCCAGATCGAGCACCGTCAGCATCAGGCGGTCCTTCTGCTTGTAGAAAAAGAGCAGCGAATGCTGGTCTTCACTCACCTGAAGCGCGAGAGGAAACACCTCGTCTGCATTCAGCGGATACACAATTTCCAGAGAGTCCGCCATCGGATAATAGACGGTTCTATCGCTGGTGGCATCCTGAACTTCAAGGGAAAGACGATAGATGCCGAATCCATCCGGCATGGACGCATAATCATCTGCCCTCGCGCCTGGCCAACAGGGCGGCGACAGATAGAGAATATTTCCAACCATAGCGCTTAGATTGGAGCTGAGTTGCGGCGCGGTATCCTCCGTTGTACTACATTCAATGTCCGTAACCCCGCCTAAGGCGTTTTTGGTGATTTCCAGAGTAATACGCAGTGCATCCGGTGTGCGAACACGGAAAAAAGAGGATAGCGCATCCACCTCCTCAGCATCCTCAAACACGATACCGCCTGCAAAATGCATCTCCAAAGGGAGATATTCGTAATAGTCAGCCAGGCGAACGGTTTCCCGGTGGACAGAATCTGCGGCAGTGCGCGATGCAACATCCACAACGGCTTTTTTTAGCGGGATGTCGTCAGTTGCTGAAAAGTTAAAGCCGGCATTGGCCGTGGTACTGGAACCGAAGCTGATCGGACAATCCATGGACAGGTGGAGGTCCCCTTCTTCCGCATTCTCCCGGTTGGAAATAGAAAAATCGAATGTGGTGTTGGTTTTCTCCGGATCTCTTGGATAGAAGTCCGTATTCCAATAGAGGTGTTTGCCGGAGGCAACCGACATGGAAACAACGACGTCTTTGAGGGCCGATTCATCTCCGTAGGAAGTAATCTGCTGCATCTGAACGTTCTCCTCATTGGCGGAAACGATGGCGGTCCCCGCCGGAAGAAGCGCTATGGAAAGGCAGAGCAGTATCGCGGCGGCAATCAAGCTTTTGCGCATGAAATCACCCCTCCTCTCCGGCGATTTGGTCGATGGCACGGCTGACGCGGTCGGCGCGATAGCCGTAGGCCTCTTTGACGTACTCCGTCAGGCGCTGTCCTCTGTCCTCCAGTTCCATGGCTGTGACGTCGCCTAAAATGTGTCCGCTGCGCAGCAGCACAGCGCGGCTGATGAAGGATTCCACTTCTTCGATCAGGTGCGTGGCCAGGATCAGCGTCTCGTGCGGTTCCATGATGCCAAGTAACATTTTATAGAAATCTTCGCGGTTGAAAAGGTCATTGCCGGAAAAGGGCTCATCCATCAGAATATAATCAGCGCCCTGCGAAAGAGCCAGGATGACTTCAATCTGATTCTTTTGTCCGGTGGAGAGCTTACCGACCGCTCTGTGCGCGGGCAGGCCGAAGAACTCCATCAAGCCCTTGAAACGGCGTTCGTTGAACTTGGGGAAATGTTCCTGATAGAATTCCGCGTGTGCCGCCGCGCTGAGATTGGGAAAGAAGCTGTGTTCCACGGTCGCGAAAGAAAGACGGTCGATGTTGGTGCGGTCGATGCGCTTCCCGTCCAGCAACACCTTGCCTTTGCAGGGATAATAGCCGAGAATGCATTTCATCAGCGTGGATTTGCCCGCGCCGTTTTCACCGAACAGGCCGATGATTTCTCCGTGAGAGAAATTCAGGTTGATATCGTGGAGCACATCGGTGCTTCCAAAGGACTTATTCAGGTTTTCAATCGTTAACATCGTTTACCTCCATAGAGCTGTCCAGAATTTTTGCCACTGCCCGCCGGTCATGCACTCTTTGGGCGTAGCCATTTGATAGAGGCCGAAGTCGCCAAGGAAAAGGATTCCCATCAGTGCAAGGCTCGCGAGCAACAGAAGCGCGGGCAGCGCCGTGCAGCGATAAAACAGTTCGCCTTTTTGAGGCAGTCGCTTCATCAAGTAAATGCTGCGGCTTCCACGGAAAAAGAAGGCGTAATGATAGAACGCAAGGCAGATGAGAAATAAAAAGAGAATGGCAAAGCCGTTATACGCACCGCGAACCAATTCGCAAAAATCCGGCATGACCGCATTCGGGATTAACTCGGCTTTTCCATCGACAGTTAAGAACAAGTCGTTTCTGGCGTGAAGCAATGCAATCCAATAGACAGCGTGCCAAAGAAGGATGGGGACCAGCAGGGCAGAGGCCCAACTTGATTCCAGCTTTGCAGAAAGCCCCGGCGGAGTCAGCCGACGCAGATCAAACCGCTTCTTCATGTGTGTGCCCTCCTTCCGTCTCTGGATTGGCAAAGAACAGATATAACAGCAGCGCCGCATCGCAGAGCAGCACAATCAGCAAAACAAGATTACCGGCAACCGCCCCCATATCGCTCGGAAAGAAGATAGAGGTGACCAAAGCGGGAAACAGTGTCGCGATGGAGAATTTTCCCCGACGCATCAAAAACGGAAACATTGCAAGAGAGAAGCTGAGGATCAGAAGCAGTCCGCAATTGCGCAGATGGAGGACTAGATCGCTCAGCGGAAGCAGCGCATGAAAGTATGGGTTGCGATAGAACATCAGCAGAAGCGACTGCGGTCCGACCTGCTCCGGCGGAGCGAAATGAATATAGAGTGCAAAAAGCGTAAAGGCTGTCAGAACTTGGATCATCCAATAGATCATCAGTGCGGCGACGTGATAGAGAGACTGCATCAGTACCACGGATCTCTCGGATATGCGAAGGCGCTGTAAAAGATACTGCGGGCGGCTGCCGCCGTATGGGCATCCGGTTTTTGCCAGCAGAGCGCAAAGCACCAGAAAAGCGATGCGTGCAATCATCGTTCCTCCGCTGCTCGCAAAATAATTCTCCGGGGCTATAAAGGTCTGACCGGAAGCGGGCAGCCTTGATCCGAAGGAGAGACACTGCCAATCAATTATCTTTTTCCATATGTTTTGTGTTAAAATCAACAAAAATCACAAA
>CAJJNQ010000011.1 GCA_905193155.1 uncultured Christensenella sp. | reverse complement strand
CAGACCCTTCAGGCCGCTTAATTCAAATAATGTCTAACTTTTGGGGTTCACTTCAGTTTCTTCCGGCGGCCGGTTCTTTTTGTGAATCAGAAAACGGCTTCCGCATACAGAAAAGATGCGGAAAGCCGTTCTTTATGAGATCAGGAGATCAAAGTCTGTCAGGTACGCAGGGCGCGCATGGCGTTGAGGATCGCAATGACCGAAACGCCCACGTCTGCGAACACCGCCCACCACATATTGCCCGCGCCGAACGCCGTCACGGCCAGAACCACAGCCTTGACCGCCAGGGCGAAAACGATGTTCTGCATCGCAATGCCCATGGTTTTGCGGGAAATGCGGATCGCTTCGGCAATCTTGGAGGGCTGGTCGTCCATCAGCACGACGTCCGCCGCCTCGATGGCCGCATCGGAGCCCAGCGCGCCCATCGCGATGCCGATATCGGCTCTGGAGAGCACCGGCGCATCGTTGATGCCGTCGCCGACAAAGGCCAGCGTGCTCTTGGGGCTCTTGGCCTTGAGCAGTTCTTCCACCGCTTCCACCTTGCCCTGCGGCATCAGCTCCGCCTTCACATCGTCCAGTTTCAGCTGCTGTGCGACGTTCTGTGCGACCTCCCTGCGGTCGCCGGTGAGCATCACCGTGCGCTGCACGCCGCAAGCCTTAAGGTCCGCAATCGCCTTGGCTGCGTCGGGCTTGATGACGTCGGAGATGACGATATGGCCCAGATATTTGCCGTCCATCGCGACATGGACGATGGTGCCGACCTTGTGGCACTTATGCTCCTCCATGCCGAGGGATTCCATCAGCTTGCCGTTGCCGACCGACAGCGTATGGCCTTCAAACTCCGCCTGCACGCCCTTGCCCGCAATTTCATGGACATTGGTGACGAGCTTGCTGTCGATACTGTCATGGCAGGCCGCCTTCAGGGACAGGGAAATCGGGTGGTCGGAATAGCTTTCCGCCGCCGCCGCCAGACGCAGCAGCTCCTTTTCGTCCACCGCGTCCGGATGCACCGCCGTGACCTGGAAGCTGCCCTCGGTCAGCGTGCCGGTCTTATCAAAGACCACGGTTTCGCAGTGTGCCAACGCTTCAATGTAATTCGAACCCTTGACCAGGATGCCCTTAGACGATGCGCCGCCGATGCCCCCGAAGAAGGACAGCGGCACGGAGATCACCAGCGCGCAGGGGCAGGACACGACCAGAAAAGTCAGCGCGCGGTAGATCCAGTCACTCCAATTGCCGTGCAGCACCAGCGGCGGCAGGATGGCCAGCAGCACGGCTGCGCCCACAACCGCAGGGGTGTAGATTCTGGCAAAACGGGTAATGAAGCGCTCGGTGCGCGTCTTTTTGTTGCTGGCATTTTCCACCAGCTCCAGAATGCGCGATACTGTCGATTCGGAGAAGGGCTTGGTGACGCGGACGCGGATCAGGCCGGAAATGTTGACACAGCCGGAGATGATCTCGTCGCCCTCGGCCGCATCGCGCGGCAGGGATTCGCCGGTCAGCGCCGCCGTGTTGAGCGTCGTTTTTCCCTCCATCACCACGCCGTCCAGCGGAACCTTTTCGCCCGCCTTGACCACGATGATGTCGCCGACCTGAATCTCTTCGGGATCGACCTGTTCGAGCTTGCCGTCCCGCTCAATGTTGGCGTAATCGGGGCGGATGTCCATCAAGGCGCTGATGGATTTGCGGCTCTTGCCCACCGCATAGCTCTGGAACAGCTCGCCCACCTGGTAAAACAGCATGACCGCGACGGCCTCTTCCAGCTCGCCCACGCACAGCGCACCCACCGTCGCCACCATCATCAGGAAGTGCTCGTCGAGCATCTGCCCGTGAAAGATGGATTCCACGGCTTCCTTGAGCACGTCATAGCCGATGAGGAGATACGGCGCCAGAAAAACCAGCAGCCAGCCCCACTGCGGGAGCGCATCCGGCAGCAGCTTTTCCACAATGGCAGCCGCTACCAGCAGAACAAAGCTGCAAAGGATGCGGATCAGCATTTTCTTCTGCTTTTTTGTCATATCTTTCACCTTTTTCAAATGATGAATGATGAGAATTACTTGACCAGGATCGTGCAGTCCGGTTCGATCTTCTTGCAGACTGTGACAGCCTTCTTAAGGATGCCGTCCAGATCCGCCTCTTCGCAAACCAGGGTCAGCTTTTGCGTCATGAAATTCACCGAGACATCCTGCACCCCGTCGATTTTACGAATGGCGTCCTCCATCTTCGCCGCGCAGTTTGCGCAATCCAGATCTTCCAGCTTGTATACCTTTCTCATTTCGCCTTCAATCTCCTCTCATATGAGCATCTGTTCATATATTATGATAGCTGCAAGGATCTCAAATGTCAAGCATTGAGTGATGTTAATTTTCTGCACTGCTTTTTTCTCCATAAATTCGCAGAGAAACAGGCGTTTTGCGCTTGTGCGGACGGCGCTTTTTCACTATAATGAGTTAAAGCGGCACGCCGCTTCAACGAGTCATTGAGGAGGAAACACATCATGCTGGATCTGAAACTGATTGCGGCGACCGACCCGGAGGTTGCGGCGGCTATGGAGCTGGAGCTGAGCCGTCAGCGCGACCACATCGAGCTGATTGCTTCAGAAAACTTTGTCTCCCCCGCTGTGATGGCGGCGATGGGCAGCCATTTGACCAACAAATATGCCGAAGGTTATCCGGGCAAGCGCTATTACGGCGGCTGCCAATATGTTGATATTGTTGAAAATCTGGCGCGCGACCGCGCGTGCGAGCTTTTCGGCGCGGAACATGCCAACGTGCAGCCCCATTCCGGCGCACAGGCAAACCTCGCAGTGTATTTCGGCCTTTTGCAGCCGGGCGATACGATTCTGGGCATGAACCTCTCCCACGGCGGCCATCTGACCCATGGTTCCCCCGTAAACCAGTCCGGCAAGCTGTACAACATCGTGCCCTACGGCGTTTCCGAAAAGGACGAGCGCATCGATTATGAAGAAGTCCGCCGTCTGGCACTGGAGCACAAGCCCAAGCTGCTGCTGGCGGGTGCGTCGGCCTACCCGCGCACCATCGACTTTGAACGCCTGGGGGCCATCGCCAAGGAGGCCGGCTGCCTGTTCATGGTGGACATGGCGCACATCGCGGGCCTTGTGGCGGCGGGTCTGCATCCCAGCCCCGTGCCCTATGCCGATGTTGTGACCACCACCACCCACAAAACCCTGCGCGGCCCGCGCGGCGGCCTGATCCTCTGCCGCAAGGAACTGGCCAAGAAGATCGACAGCGCCATCTTCCCCGGCACGCAGGGCGGCCCGCTGATGCACGTCATCGCCGGCAAGGCCGTGTGCCTGAAGGAAGCCATGAGCGACGATTTCAAGGCCTATCAGCAGCAAATCGTGAAAAACGCGGCGGCTCTGGCGGCGGAACTGCAAAAGCAGGGGCTGCACCTGGTTTCCGGCGGCACAGACAACCACCTGATGCTGGTGGATCTCTCCGCGCTGGACTGCACCGGCAAGGATCTCGAAAAGCGGCTGGACGCGGCGCACATCACCGTCAACAAGAACACCATTCCCTTTGAAACCCGTTCGCCCTTCGTCACCAGCGGCGTGCGCATCGGCACCCCCGCGGCGACTTCCCGCGGCATGAAGGAGCCGGAGATGGCGCTCATCGGCCAGTGGATCGCCAAGCTGGCCAAGGAAGGCGATTCTGCGGTCGAAGAGGTCAAGCAGGGCGTGCTCAAGCTCTGCGAGCGCTTCCCGCTCTACCCGGAAGTGGAATAATCATCAGGCAAAGATTGTACCGGAGCGGCTTTTTTCAAGCTGCTCCGGTGTTTCATACAGCTCATTTTTTCACACAACAGGAGGCTTCGCATGAACATCACGGTCTATTTGGGCGCAAACGACGGCAACGACCCGCTTTATCTGGAAGAAGCCTGCCGATTGGGACGATGGATCGGCAGCAGCGGACACACGCTGGTCTACGGCGGTTCAGCCTGCGGACTGATGGGTGCTTTGGCGCGCAGCGCACTGGAAGCGGGCGGCAAGGTCATCGGTGTGGAACCGCAATTCTTTATTGATCGAGCCGTACAGCTGAATGGACTGACCGAGCTGATCATCACGCCGGATATGGCACAGCGCAAGGCGAAAATGATCGAGCTGGGCGATGCGTTTATCGCGTTCCCCGGCGGCACAGGCACGCTGGAAGAGGTCAGCGAGGTGATGTCCAAGCTTTCCCTGGGTCATCTTTCCGCGCCGTGTATTTTCTACAACCTGAACGGTTATTACGATGATGTGCAGCGCCTGCTCACCCGCATGATTTCCGCAGGCTTTTCCTTCCCGGAAAAGCAGAAGGAGGTCCACTTTGTTCGGAGTCTCGAAGCGATCCGGCACATTCTTGAATGAACCGCCTCTTTTTTACACTCGTTCCGAAAAAAGGGAGCGGGTGTTTTTCCTTCCTCACGCCGTTTTTTCTCGCCCCGCATAATTCTTATAAAAAAACTCGGAAAAGCGATTGACAGGATGATTTCCTGGTGATAATATAGTCGAGGATAATGCCGACAATTTTAGTCGGCAATATATAGGAGGCGGGAAGATGAAACTGTCCACAAAAGGGCGCTACGGCGTGCGCGCGATGTACGATTTGGCGCTGATGTACGGTCAGTCTCCGCAATCGGTCAAATGCATCGCAGAGCGGCAGGGCATCCCCGAAGCCTACCTCGAGCAGCTCATCGCGCCGCTGCGCAAGGCGGGGCTGGTGCTTTCCATCCGCGGAGCACAGGGCGGATATACGCTGGCGGACGAGCCGAAAAACATCTCCGTAGGCGCGATCCTGCGGGCGGTGGAAGGCCCGCTGGCGGCGACCAGCTGCATCACCGAGCCGTGCGAGCATTCCGACGGCTGTGCGATGCACGCGCTGTGGGAGCGCATCCACAAGGGCGTCAACGACCTGATGGACGGCATTTCCTTGCAGGACATGCTCGACGACGTCAACCGGAAATGCGGGGAGAATCGCTGCTCCTGCCATTGATCTGCATCTCGTTTGATTACAAATATTTTTACGAAAAACTTTTAGGACCGGAGGTCAACTTTTTATGGAAAGAATCTACCTGGACAACGCGGCGACGACCCGCGTCCGCCCCGAGGCGGTGCAGGCTGCCCTGCCGATCATGACCGAAATCTACGGCAACCCTTCCAGCATTCACTCCTTTGGCCGTGAGGCGAAGAAGGCGCTGGAAAAGGCCCGCTGTCAGGTGGCGGCGGCCATCGGCGCAAAGAAAGAGGAAATCTATTTTACCGCCGGCGGTTCGGAATCGGATAACTGGGCGCTCAAGGGCGTAGCGCACACGCTTTCTTCCAAGGGCAAGCACATCATCACCACCGCCATCGAGCACCACGCGATTCTGCACACCTGCGCCGCGCTGGAAAAAGAGGGCTTCACCGTGACCTATCTGCCGGTGGACGAATACGGCCGGGTGACGGCAGAGCAGGTGGAAAAGGCGCTCACGCCCGAAACCATCCTCGTCAGCGTCATGATGGCGAACAACGAGATCGGCACGGTGGAACCGATTGCCGAGATCGGCGCGGTCTGCAAGGCGCACAAGGTGCTCTTCCACACCGACGCGGTGCAGGCGGTCGGCCATCTGCCCATCGACGTCAAAGCGATGAACATCGACCTGCTCTCGCTCTCCGGCCACAAGTTCTACGCTCCTAAGGGCACCGGCGCGCTGTATATCCGCACCGGCGTGCGGCTGCAAAACCTGATCGAGGGCGGCGCACAGGAGCGTTCCCGCCGCGCAGGCACCGAAAACCTTCCCGCCATCGTGGGCATGGGCGCAGCCATCGAGCTCATCACGGCGGAAATGCCGGAGGAGACCCCGCGCATGACCGCGCTGCGGGACAAGCTCATCCGCGGCATTCTCGACGCCATTCCGGAATCCCGCCTCAACGGCCACCCCACCCAGCGTCTGCCGGGCAACGTCAACATCTCGGTGCGCTATATCGAGGGCGAATCCCTGCTGCTCTCGCTGGATATGGCGGGCATCGCCGCATCGTCCGGCTCCGCCTGCACCTCCGGGTCGCTCGATCCGTCGCATGTTCTGCTGGCCATCGGCCTGCCGCATGAAATTGCACACGGTTCGCTGCGCTTCTCGCTGGGCCGCGAAACCACGGAAGAGCAGATCGACTATGTGCTGGAGCAGCTGCCCAAGATCGTCGAGCGTCTGCGCGCCATGTCGCCGCTGTACGCCGACCGCGACCTCAAATAAAAACACAACGCAAAGGAGATCGACAATATGTATTCTGAAAAAGTGATGGATCACTTCACCAATCCCCGCAACGTTGGCGAGATTGAGGACGCTTCCGGCGTCGGCACGGTCGGCAACGCCAAGTGCGGCGATATCATGCGCATCTTCCTCAAGATTGAGGACGGCATCATCACCGACGTCAAGTTCAAGACCTTCGGCTGCGGCGCAGCGATTGCCACCAGCTCCATGGCCACCGAGATGGTCAAGGGCAAGAGCATCGAGGAAGCGCTCAAGCTGACCAACAAGGCTGTGGCCGAGGCGCTGGACGGCCTGCCCCCCGTCAAGATGCACTGTTCTCTGCTGGCGGAGCAAGCCCTCAAGGAAGCGTTGGAGGACTATTTCACCAAGAACAACCTCCCGCTGCCCGAAGGCTTCACCAAGCCCGACGCCGAGCACGAAGAAGCGTAATTGTTTCTAAAATTTGCCAAATAACAAACGCCCCGCGCGCTGCCGTATGAACCGGCGGTGCGCGGGGCATTTTATGTTCAGGGAGAATCCGAACAAAGGAGGCGCTGTGCATGCGTCGTTTTTCCGAAATTTCCGGCCTCGCCGTGGTGATGCGGCAAACGGGCAGGCGCATCGGGAAAGTGGAGCGCATCGCGCCAAGCCGCGACGGCCAGCGTGTCGAGGGGTTGATCCTGCTCGCGCACGGCGGCCTTCGCAAAAGGCGCTTTGTCCCGCTCGGAAGCATTGCCTTGTGGGGCGAAGTCGCCGTTGCCGTCACGAGCGTTCAGCCGCTTGCACAGGAGCTGCGGCGGCGCGCGGAGCTGCCGGGTCTGCCGGTGCTGGATACTGCCGGGCAGCGCCTTGGGTGGGTCACGGACGCTTTTCTGGAAGAAGAAAGCGGCTGCATCCGCTCCCTTGAAGTGTCGCGCGGGATTGCGGACGACTTTCTGACGGGGCGCTTTCTCGTTTCGGACTTCACCCTGCGGCCGGACGGCGTCGTGGCCGTGACGGAGTTTGCCGGAGACGGAGCCGATCCGCCCCCGGCGCGCTCCCGATGAAACAAAAACGCATTCAGGCAACGCAAAAAGGAGGCGGAAGGATGTTGCTGCTCAGAAAATCCTATCTGGGGCTTGGCATGATGATGGGCATGATGGCAGGAGCTGCTGCGGTGACGGCGGCGGTGCTGGCCTGCCCGCAGGGGCGGACGATGGCCCGCCGCGTGGTCAAGCGCGGCAAACGCATGGTGCAGCAGAAGGTCATGCCCCTGGTCAGCCGCTGAAAACGGATTACCCATCGGGCAAACAGGGACTGAAGTTGAACGGATGGACACAAAATGGAAAAAAGGTCTTCTACTTCTTTCGGGCATTGCGCTGACGGTCGCCTTTTCTTCGGTGATCGGGCGCCTTGCCCTGCTTTTGCTGGTCTCGGCCACGATCGCCTTTCTGCTGCTGCCGATGGATCGGCTGTTCCACCGCAGACTGCGCCTTTCGGGCGGTCTTTCCGCTGCGCTGGCCTTTGCCTCGGCCGCGCTTGTGATCACTGCTCTCTTGCTGTTCGGCCTGCCAGCGCTCTCCCGCCAGGCGCAGCTGCTCGGGCAAACCGCTCCGCAGCTGATGGAATCCTATCAAAATACGCTTTCTTCCCTCTCGGAAAAACTCTCCCGCCTGGGCGTGCCACAGGAGGCACTGGCCTCCCTTGAAGCCCGCGCGGCGGGGCTGCTGGGCAAGGGGGCGGAGTTTCTCGCCGGGCGGCTGATGCTGGTGATCTCCGCGGTGACGGAGCGCGGCTATCTGATTTTCTCGCCCGTGCTGGCGTTTTATCTGCTCAAGGACCGCAAGCGGCTCTTTTCCCGCCTGACGCAACTGATCCCCAGCCGCATCCGCCGCCCGGTTTTGCAGGTCGCCCTGGCGGTGCAGGAAGCGCTGACCGCCTATGCGCGGGGACAGATGGCGGTCTCCGCCGTGACGGGCGCGCTGACGGCGCTGGGGCTTTTGTGCATCGGCGTGCCGGGCTGGCTGTTTTTAGGCGCAGCCATGGCGCTTTGCAACCTGATTCCCTATTTCGGGCCGTGGTTGGGCGCGCTTCCCGTGGTGCTGTTCTGCGGAGGGATGGGACTTAAAAAGATTGCGCTGGGACTGCTGATTGTCTTTGCCGCGCAGCAGATCGAGGGTCTTTTTGTCTCGCCCCTGGTGATCGGGGACGCCGCGCGGCTGCATCCGGGGCTGGTCATTCTTTCACTGATTGCGGGCGGATGGGCAGCCGGGCTGCCGGGGATGTTTTATGCGCTCCCTGCGGTGCTGTCGCTGCGGGCGACGCTTTCCGCCCTGCTGCGCGCGCGCCTGCAAAGATGATGCTTTGGGACGCGCTTTTCGACAGATCCGCACAAATGGTTTGAATTCTTGCGCTCCATCGTGTATAATAGAAGTCAACATGATGGGGAGGGATCGAAAGATGGATCAGTTTAACGATACGATGCGCTTCAAGCTCGACAATGCCGTATCCATGAACGCGCACGATATCCTGATGAGCGTCTATAACTCGCTGAAGGAAAAGGGATACGATCCCATCAACCAGCTCGTCGGCTATCTGCTTTCCGGGGATCCGACCTATATCACCAGCTATGGCAACGCCCGGTATCTGATTCGCCAGCTGGAACGCGACGAGCTGCTGGAAGAGCTGGTTCGTTCCTATGTGCTGGATCTGGATCAGGAATAATCAGGCGGAATCTACGCATTTTTTCGTTAGGAGAGCGGGGCGCGCGCCGGCCGGGAAGTGCTGACGCGCGCCCTTATGAGTGTTTTTATGGCAGAGAGCAAAAACGTCATCGCGCTGGATGTGGGCAGCGTGCGCATCGGCGTGGCGGTCAGCGATGCGTTGGGCATCACCGCCCAGCCGCTGGAGACCTGGACGCGCAAAGGATTAGAAAACGACCTTGCACATTTTGAGGCGCTGGCCAGGCAGCGCGGAGCCGCCGCCTTTGTGCTGGGCCTGCCGCGCAACATGGACGGCACGGAAGGCCAGCAGGCCATCGATACGCGCGCCTTCGGGGATGCGCTGCGCGAGCGCGTCGGACTGCCGATCCGCTATGTGGACGAGCGCCTGACGAGCATGAGCGCCCATTCGATGCTGCACGAAAGCGGCCTTAAGCGCAAGGATCATAAAAAAGTGGTCGATAAAGTGGCGGCGGTGCTGATTTTGCAGACCTATATGCAGAATCCCGCGCGCAGTCAGGAATAAGGAGGAAACACCCATGGCGGAAGATATGGACAATATCGTCGTGCTGACCGACGAGGACGGCCACGACGTGCAGTTCGAGCACATCGTGACGGTGACGCACAAGAATAAGGAATACGTCTGCCTGATCCCGATCGAGGGCATTGATTACGGCGAGGACGAGGACGAAAACGCGCTGATCTTCCTGGAGATCATTCCGGGCAAGGACGGCGCCGACGACGTCTATCAGGGCGTTGAGGACGAAAAACTGCTCAACGAATTGTACGCCAAATATCTCGAAGCCGTCGAATTCGAGGACGACGAAGAACCGTAAATCCGCAGCGCCCGCAATCTCTTTTGAACGATTGCGGGCGCTTTTTTATCGAAAGGAGCCTGTTGCAGAATGGAAAAAAGAGACAAGCGCGGCCTGACTGAGGCAGAATATCTGGCGCAGTATAAGCCCGGCCGCTATCCGCAGCCGTCACTGACGGTCGATATCATCCTGCTGGCGCATGCAGAGGGCGCGCTGCGCGTGCTGCTGGTGCGGCGGGGCGGACACCCTTACCTGGGCTGCTGGGCGCTGCCGGGCGGCTTTGCGGAACCGCAGGAGACCACAGCGCAGGCCGCCGCGCGCGAGCTGGCCGAAGAGACCCATGCGCAGGGGCTGGCGCTCACGCCCATCGGGTTGTTCAGCACGCCGGGGCGCGACCCACGCGGCTGGACGATCTCCCACGCTTTCGCTGCGCTGGCGGATGCGGCAGCGCTGGACATCCGCGCCGATGACGATGCCGCGGACGCGCGCTGGTTCGATATCCATACAGAGGAACGCGAAGGACTGGTTGACCTGACGCTGACCGGAGGCGGGGAAATCCTCCATGCTGCGGTGCGCGCCGAACGCCGCGATACGCCCTTTGGCGAGGACATCGTCTGCACGCCGCTGCGCCAGGACGGCCTTGCCTTCGACCACAGCGCCATCCTCTGCACCGCGCTGCTGCGTCTGCGCTGAAACGCTCTTTTGACTTCCCAAATCCCCGTTTTTTCGGGGATTTTTTGTTTTTATACAAACTGTCCCCGTATAGGCTAATCCGGTGGGTCTTTTATGTTAAATCGAACGGATTTGCTTTTAATCAGTGCTGAAATCTGATATAATATAATAAGAAGGAAAATTTCTCACGGCAAAGGAGGCGGCGCATGGTTCTCCATCTGGGCGACGATGTTTTCGTCCGCAGCGCTTCCGTCGTTGCCATACTGGATTTCGACTCGCAGCCCGATCTTGCCGGGCTGCTTGCTTCCCCCGTGCCCGATGGGCATCGCGTCCGCCGCATCGGCCGGGGAGAGGTCAAATCCGTGATCGCCGCCGAATCCGGCGGGCAGATCACGCTCTATTTTTCGCCCATTTCTTCCCGGACGCTTTATCAGCGTGCGCAAAGCCGCACTGCATAACGAGGTGAATTTTTTCGTGGCAGAACAGATCAATCACTATGATGCAAACAACATACAGGTCCTCGAGGGTCTGGAGGCTGTGCGCCGCCGCCCCGGTATGTACATCGGCTCGACCGATGAGCGCGGCCTGCACCACCTGGTCTACGAAATTGTGGACAACGCCATTGACGAAGCGATGGCGGGCGTCTGCGATACCATCGGCGTGACCATCGAAGAGGACAACACCATCTGCGTCACCGATAACGGCCGCGGCATCCCCACGGGCATCCATCCCAAGCTGGGCCGTCCCGCGGTGGAGGTCTGTCTGACTGTGCTGCACGCAGGCGGCAAGTTCGGCGGCGGGGGATACAAGGTCTCCGGCGGCCTGCACGGCGTGGGCCTTTCGGTCGTCAACGCGCTGTCCGAATGGCTCGAAGTCACGGTCTATCAGAACGGCAGCATCTATCGTCAGGAATACACCCGCGGCGTGCCGCAGTACGACCTGAAGATCATAGGGCAGACCGACCGCCACGGCACCACGGTGCGCTTCCGTCCCGATGCAGCGATCTTTGACGACGTGACGGCCTATTCTTTCGATACTCTCAAAAAGCGCCTGCGCGAGCTGGCCTTCCTCAACGCGGGCATCCGCATTGAGCTGACCGACAAGCGCGGCGAGGGACAGGATCAGGTCTTCCACTACGAAGGCGGCATCCGCTCCTTCATCGAATACCTCAATAAGAACCGCGAGGTGCTCTTCCCCGAGCCGCTGTTTTTCTCCGGCGTCAAGGACGGCACGGCGGTCGAGGTCTCGATGCAGTACAACGATTCTTACACGGAAAACGTGTTTTCCTTTGCCAACAACATTGATACCGTTGAGGGCGGCACGCATCTGGAAGGCTTCCGCCGCGCGCTGACCCGCGTCATCAACGACTACGGCCGCAAGGCGAAAATCCTCAAAGACAGCGATGCGAACCTGACCGGCGACGACATCCGCGAGGGTCTGACGGCGGTGGTTTCGGTCAAGCTGGTTGATCCGCAGTTTGAAGGGCAGACCAAGACCAAGCTGGGCAACAGCGAGGTGCGCGGCTATGTCGATTCCATCTTCTCCGAAGGGTTGGCCACCTATCTTGAGGAAAATCCCGCGCCCGCCAAGGCGATTCTGGACAAGTGCCTGATGGCCTCACGCGCCAGAGAGGCCGCCCGCAAGGCGCGCGACCTGACCCGCCGCAAATCGGTGCTGGAATCCACCTCCCTGCCGGGCAAGCTGGCGGACTGCACCGAGCGCGACCCCAGCAAATGTGAAATTTTCATCGTTGAGGGCGACTCCGCAGGCGGTTCGGCCAAGAACGGCCGCGACCGCAACTTCCAGGCGATTCTGCCCCTGCGCGGCAAGATCCTGAACGTCGAAAAGACCCGCCTGGACAAGATTCTGGCCAATGCGGAAATCAAGGCGATGATCACGGCCTTCGGCGCAGGCGTAGGCGATGATTTCAATCCCGAAAAGCTGCGCTATCACCGCATCGTCTGCATGACCGATGCCGATGTGGACGGCAGCCATATCCGCATTCTGCTGCTGACCTTCTTCTACCGCTATATGCGCCCGCTGATCGACGGCGGCTATGTCTACGTTGCGCAGCCCCCGCTGTTCAAGATCGTCAAGAACAAAAAGGAGCACTACGTCTATTCCGACGAGGAGCTGGCGGCCTACCTGGACGAAATCGGCCGCGGCAACGACGTGACGGTGCAGCGCTACAAAGGCCTTGGCGAAATGAGCGCCGAGCAGCTCTGGGAGACCACGATGGACCCCTCCCGCCGCATCATGAAGCGCGTCAAGCTCGAGGACGCGGTCAGTGCCGACGCCATGTTCAACCTGCTGATGGGCGATAAGGTCGAGCCCCGCCGCGAATTCATCACCGAAAACGCCAATCTCGTGGAGAATCTGGATATTTAAGATCCCTTCACAGCAAGGAGTACCGCTTTATGGATCAAAACGACAACTATCAGGGCGAACGCCTGATTCCGCTGGACATCGAGCACGAGCTGAAAAACTCGTTCATCTCCTATGCCATGGCGGTTATCGTCTCCCGCGCGCTGCCCGATGTGCGCGACGGCCTCAAGCCCGTCCACCGGCGCATCCTCTACGCCATGACGGAGCTGGGCATGACGCCCGATAAGCCCTTCCGCAAGAGCGCCCGCATCGTGGGCGACGTGCTTGGTAAATATCACCCCCACGGCGATACCGCCGTCTACAACGCCATGGTGCGTCTGGCGCAGGATTTCTCCATGCGCTATATGCTGGTGGAAGGCCAGGGCAACTTCGGCTCCGTGGACGGCGACAGCCCCGCGGCCATGCGTTACACCGAGGCGCGCCTTTCCAAGATGGCGGCAGATCTGACCGCCGATCTGGACAAGCAGACGGTGGATTTCTATCCCAACTTCGATGAAACACTGATGCAGCCGGAGGTGCTGCCCTCCCGCTTCCCGAACCTGCTGGTCAACGGTTCCGGCGGCATCGCGGTGGGCATGGCCACCAACATTCCTCCGCACAACATGGGCGAGACCATCGACGCGGTGGTCTATATGCTGGATCATCCGGACTGCTCGGTTGCGGACCTGATGAACATCATCAAAGGGCCGGATTTCCCTACGGCGGGCCTGATCATGGGCCTCAACGGCATCAAGTCGGCGTATCTTACGGGCCGCGGCCGCATCATCATGCGTGCCCGCACCGAGATCGAGCCCATCAATGCCAACCGCAGCCGCATTGTCGTGACCGAGATTCCCTATCAGGTCAACAAGGCGCGCCTGGTGGAAAAGATTGCAGAGCTGGTTCACGACAAGCGCGTGGACGGCATCTCCGACCTGCGCGACGAATCCGACCGCAAGGGCATGCGCATCGTCATCGAGCTGAAGAAGGACGTCAATCCCCAGATCGTGCTCAACACGCTCTTTAAGCACACGCAGATGCAGGAGACCTTCGGCGTCAACATGCTGGCGCTGGTGGGCGGCGTGCCCAAGGTGCTGAACCTGCGCGAGATGATCTATTATTATATTGAGCACCAAAAGGACGTCATCATCCGCCGCACCCGCTACGAGCTGGGCCGTGCGGAAGCCCGCGCCCATATCCTGGAGGGCTTGCTGGTCGCGCTGGATCACATCGACGAGGTCATCAGCCTGATCCGCGCCGCCAAGACCGGCGCAGAGGCCAAGGAGGGTCTGATGACCCGCTTCGGCCTGACCGAAAAGCAGGCGCAGGCCATTCTGGACATGCGTTTGCAGCGCCTGGTCGGCTTGGAACGCGACCGCCTGCGCGAGGAATATGCGGAACTCGAAAAGACCATCGCCTACCTGCGCGACGTGCTGAGCAGCGACGAGCTGGTGCGCGGCATCATCCGCAAGGAGATTCTGGTCATTCGCGATAAATATGCCGATCCGCGCCGCACGGAAATCGTGCCCGTGGCCAACGAAATTGAGTTGGCGGATCTGATTCAGGAAGAGGATATGGCGGTGACGCTGACGCACTTTGGCTACATCAAGCGCGTCACGGCGGATACCTACCGCGCGCAGAAGCGCGGCGGCAAGGGCATCACCGGCATGACCACCCGCGAGGAGGATTACGCCGAGCAGATCTTCGTCACCTCCACGCACGCGGAACTGCTGTTCTTCACCACCCGCGGCCGGATGTTCAAGCTCACCTGCTATGAGATTCCAGAAGCCGGGCGCACCGCCAAGGGCACCGCGATTGTCAACCTCCTGCAGTTGGACGGCGGCGAGAAGGTCACGACCGTCATCCCCGTGGACGAAAACCAGGGCGGCAATCTGGTGATGGCGACCAAGAACGGCGTCATCAAAAAGACCGCGCTTTCCGAATTTTCGAACATGCGCGCCAGCGGCCTGATCGCCGTGACGCTGCGCGAGGACGACGAGCTGATCGGCGTGGCGCTGACCGACGGCACCCGCGAGCTGCTGCTGGGCACCCGCCAGGGCATGTCCATCCGCTTCCACGAGGACAATATCCGCCTGATGGGCCGCTCGGCCATGGGCGTCAAATCCATGGAACTCGATCCCGGCGACGAGATCGTGTCCATGAGCGTCGTGCACGAGGGCACGCAGGTGCTCACTGTGTCCGAAAACGGCTATGGCAAGCGCACGCCGGTGGAGGAATACCGCGTGCAGAGCCGCGGCGGCAAGGGCATCAAGGCCATGCAGCTGACCGATAAGACCGGATTGCTGGCCGCGCTGATGCTGGTGCGCGAGGAGGAGGACGTGATGATGATCTCCGACGACGGCACCATCATCCGCACCGCAGTGGCCGATATCTCCACCCAGTCCCGCTCAACGCAGGGCGTGCGCATGATGCGCCTTGCAGGCGACAGCCGCGTGGTGGCCGTCACCGCCACCGAAAAGGTGGAGGAGACTCCCGAAGCCGAAGCCATTGAGCAGGCGCACGCGCAAGCAAGCGAGGCTCTCGCCGAGGGCGCTGTTCCTGCCGACGAGGCACCGGATGCAAGCCTTGGCTATCAGGGCGATGAAGAAGCCGACATCGCCCGCCTGCTCGACCGCGCCGAAGCGGACGACGACGGCAACGATACGCCGGAAGACGACATCTAACTTCCAACATCAAAGGGTTCCCACTTTTTGCGGGAGCCCTTTTCTGCTGCCGTGCCGCAAGCTGCCCCGCAAAAAAGCTCCCTTAAAATCCCATCCCGGACAAGGATTCCGGAAGCGGCGCCGAGAATTTTTAGGATTTGTGGGAATGCTGCATTCTTTCGGGCTCCATTCCCGCATCGCCTTTCATCGTTTTATACAAGGAGGTTTAGATGATGAAACTCATCGATGGTCATATGCACACCCGCCATCCCGCGGGAGACTGGTTCGTTCGCTGTGCCGACGCGCGCGGTTATGAGGCTTATGCCATTTTAAGCCTTTCCTGCATGAATTCCTTCTTCAACGCGCAGAACAACGACAACTGCCTGGCGGTCAAGCGCGCCGACCCCAAGCGCTGCTATTTCTTTGCCGGGCTGGTACACCCCTGTGAGGACTACCGCGCACACGTCGTAAATTGGCTGGACAGAGGCGCGGACGGTATCAAGTTCATCGAGACCAAGCCCACCGTCTTTAAAGAAAAGGGAGTGGATCTTTCGGACGAGAAGTTCGACGCCATGTTTGCGGAGCTGGAAAAGCGCGGCACACCCATTCTCTGGCACGTCGGCGATCCCGCGACCTTCTGGGATGACGAAAAGGCGCCTGCCTTCGCCAAGGAAAACGGCTGGTTCTACGGAAACGGCGGCTATGCGTCTCTCAGCGAGCTTTACGCCGTGCCGGAAAAGATCCTCGCGCGCTATCCGAAGCTGCACATCTGCCTGTGCCATCTGTATTTCTGCGGCGACAATCCCACGCACATCGAGCGCCTTCTCGATACCTATGAGAACGTCCGCCTGGACATCACGCCCGGCACGGAGATGTATGAATTTTTCGCCGCCGATCCTACGTTCTGGCGCAATTTCTTCATCCGCTATCAGGACCGCATCCAGCTGGGCACCGACACCGACTTCGGCGATGCGTTCGAAGGCGACAACGCGCTGGGGCTGGCCACCGCGGCGCTGGGCGGCAAGGGCATGAACAATCTGGGCGTCTCCGGCCCCAGCCTGGACCTGCCGCAGGAAGTAATTGAAAAGATCGTCTATCACAACTTCCGCGCCTTTGCAGGCAGCGCCCCCAAGCCGCTTGCCGAGGTCGACAGTCGGATAAATCCGGCCTAATTTTCATTGACAACGGACAGAGAATGCCCGATAATAAAGACGTAAGGCCTGTAAACAGAATCAAACAAAGGAGCCGATTATTATGCTGAAAGTTGCAATGTTGAGCAAATGGCATGTTCACGCGCCGGAGTATGCGCGCCGCCTGTCCGAGATGGACGATGTGCAGCTGACCTGCGTCTGGGATGAGATCCCCGAGCGCGGTCAGGCCTGGGCGAAGGAGCTGGGCACGGCCTTTGAACCCGATCTGGACAAGCTGCTGGCGCGGGACGACGTGGACGCCGTCTGCATCGACACCCCCACCAACATGCACAAGGATATCATGATCAAGGCCGCCAAGGCAGGCAAGCACATCTACACTGAAAAAGTCATGTGTCTGAACGTCAAGGACTGCGACGAAGTCATCAAGGCCGTGGAAGAGAACCATGTGGTCTTCACCATCTCCCTGCCGCAGCGCGCATGGCCCAAATTCCTGTTCATCAAGCAGGCGATTGAGTCCGGCGTGATCGGCGATGTCACCGTGCTGCGCTGCCGCAACTGCCACGACGGCGCGCTGGCCGGCTGGCTGCCCGACTATTGGTATGACCCGGAGACCACCGGCGGCGGCGCGATGATGGACCTTGGCGCACACCCGATGTATCTGTCTGCCTGGATGCTGGGCAACCCTGTGCGCATCCAGTCCATGTTCACCAACAAGACCGGCCATGCCGTGGAGGATAACTCCATCTCCACCATCGAATTTGAGGGCGGCGCGATCGCTGTGTCCGAAACCTCGCTCGTTTCCCCCATGTGCCCGCAGATCTTCGAAGTTTACGGCACCAAGGGCGTGATCCTCTGCGAGGACGACAAGGTTCGCATCAAAACTGCCGATTCCCAGAAATACCTCAAGGACGGCTGGGTTGAGCCCAAGCTGCCCGCGGAGCTTCCGCACCCCACCCGCCAGTGGGTCGAGGCCATTCTCTACGGCGGCGAGGTTCGCTATGGCGTAAAGGAAGGCCGCATGCTCACCGCGCTGATGGAGAACGCCTATATCTCCGACCGCGAGCGCCGCGAAGTCAAGTTCTGATTCCGAAAGCCAAAGAAAGAGACTGCAACAAGTCTCTTTCTTTTTTGCGAGAAAAAAGATGACATACTGTTGTCGTCGTTCTTCTGCTATACTCAGTATCAGAAAGCGGGGAGGGAAGAAACCATGCGAACGTTGAGCATCCGGCAGGCGCGGCGGTTCCTGCTGCTCAAGAATGGGCTGATCGGAGGCTATCGCTTCAAAGGGAAGCAGGGCGCACTGGATTATGTCCGTCAGGCAGGCTGCGTACAGTACGACCCGGTGGATCTCTGCGGGCGCAGCGCAGATCTGACGCTGCTTTCCCGTGTGAAGGGGTACCGCAAGCAGGATCTGCAATCGCTGCTCTACGAAGACCGCGCGCTGATCGACTATTTCGACAAGCAGTTATCCATCCTGCCGGCGCAGGACTGGCCCTGCTTTGCCCGCGAAAGGCAATTCTGGCAGGAGCACCAAACGCGTGCCGGGGAGCAGGTGGAACAGGCCGCAGAGCGTGTGCTGCGAGAAATCGAGGTGCGCGGACCGCTTTCCAGCCGGGATCTGGACCTGCAGGAACGCGCGGATTGGTATTGGTCGGAAACCCGCCTGAGCCGCGCCGTGCTGGAAACGCTCTATTTCCGCGGCGAACTGATGGTTCACCACAAAGCGGGCAACATCAAGTTTTATGCAAAATCATCCGATATGCTGCCGCAGGAGCTGCTGGATGCACCCGATCCCTTTCCGGACGAAGCTGCGCATCTGATCTGGCGCGTAAAGCGGCGCATCGGCGCGGTTGGCCTGCTGGGCGACCGCGCGTCCGACGCCTTTCTGGGGCTCGATCTGCGGGGCGGAAAGCGGCAGGCGGTGTTTGCGGCGCTGAAGCGAAGCGGCGCGCTGCTGCCGGTACAGATCGAAGGCTTCAAGGAACCGCTTTATGCGCTGGCAGAGGACGAAGCGCTTCTCGACCGCGCCTGCAGGGAGACCTTTGCGCCGCGCACGGAATTTCTTGCACCGCTCGATCCCATGCTGTGGGATCGAAAGCTGATCGAAGCGCTGTTCGACTTCCACTATCGTTGGGAGATCTATACTCCGCCGGAAAAGCGCATCTACGGCAGCTATGTGCTGCCCATTCTGCACGGAGAGCGCTTTGTCGGGCGCATCGAGGCGGTCTGCGACCGCAGGTCAAAGGTGCTACGCGTCAAAAATCTCTGGTGGGAGGACGGTGTTCGCCGCACCAAAGCGCTGGCGCAGGGCGTGGAACGCGCCATCGAACGCCTGCGCCGCTTCAATGAAATGGACGAGATCGACTGGCAATGCCAGCAAAATTAAGGAGGAATTCGGAAGATGCACAAGTGGTACGACGAAGAATACGAGTTCACCGTCGAGGTGACCGGCTTCCTGCGCGGGGACAAGACCGAGCATTATTGCCGAAACGGCGAGCAGATCGGGGATATCTATCATTGTACTTACGGTTGTCCCGTCAATGGGCAGGGCTACGGAATCTGCTCCAAAACCATGATGATGCTCTACCCGATCATGGAAGCAGTGCGCAGCGGCGGCGACCTGACCAACATCGGCGGGGAGAGCAAATATTCCAAGACCATCGTCTGCCCGGACGGGTGTGTGATGTTCCGCTTCACCGCCAAGCCCACCGGGAACGAAAACTTTTACAAGGGAAAGTATTTTATGTAATTTCCCCCCAAAACGCCAAAGCGGGAGCGCTGCTTTCTTTGTCAGATGAAAGCAGCGCTCCCGTTTTGGCGTTTTTGAAGGCGATCAGGGGACGGTGTATTGATTCATTTGATCAAGCGCCTTCCCCCTGTCGTTTTTTACGATTCGGAGATCACGACTTCGTAGCTCACGCTCTCCAGCACACCGGCATATTCCAGATTCAGCCGCACGTTGTATGTGCCGGGCACATCAAACAGCATATCCACATCGTTTTCCACCGTCGCCGCAGAGCCCTCCGGTCTTTGGGCGATCTCAGCATAAAGCGGATGGATCTCCAAATGCTCCTCCGCCGTGCAAAGGCGGCGGTCGTAGCCCGGCTCCAATCCAAAGGTCACGCGCAGGGGTGAGCCGTCCGTGGGCAGCGTCAGATGGCTGTTAAAAGTGGGGCGGGAATCCTTCCAGCTCCAAAGGCATTTGCAGTCCTGATAGGCCGACGAATGTTCCGTAGCCACGAGCAGCAGCTGCTCCGGGCCGATGGTTTGGTCGTGGTAGAAGATCAGGCTGTCAATCAGATAAACGCCGGGGGATTGGATCGTCAACACATTTCCGTCGGAAAACGCTGCCTGAGCTCCCGCGCTTCGGTGCAGCAGCTTTGCGCCGCGCAGCGACGCTTCCCAGTCATGATTTTCCGCCGAACAGTGTCCTCTGTCAAAATTGCCCTCAACATGCAGCGCCAACGTCAGCGGCTCACCGTTAAAGGGCAGCACCGTACTGCCATCCGGCGTGGAGAGCCGTGCGGAGCGCAGAAGGCAAGTGCAGGGCAATGCAGCCGCGCTTGGCGCTGTCGCCGCAAGCATCGGCGAAGGGGCGGGCGTGGCCGAGGACGGCAAGGCATTCGGTTCGACCGTTTGAACCATCGGCGAAGGGCAGAGCCAGGCTCCCGCCAGCAGCAAAGCCATTGCGCCTGCGCCGACGCCGCGCCTGAGTCTGCGCTTTTTGCCCGCGGGCGTTTGTGCATCCAGCGCGCGCAACAGCTCCTCCGCGCTGGCGTACCGTTTTTTCGGATCAAAAGCTGTGCAGCGCGCAATCACAGTGTGCAGCGCACCCTCGCATTTTGCGCCCATGACGTAGTGCTCGCCGGTCTTCATCTCGTAAAGCGTTACGCCCAGCGAAAACAGATCACTGCGCACGTCGGTCTGCGCCAAACCATATTGTTCCGGCGCGGCATAGCCCATCGTCACAATGCACCGGGTATCGGTATCCGCATCCGCGTCGTACAGCCGTGCAGCGTCAAAATCAATCAACACAAATCGACCGTCTTCGCGCCGCAGTATGTTCTGTGGCTTGACATCGCGGTGAATGATGGGCGGCTGCGTGCTGTGCAGCAGACGCAGAGCCTGTGCGACATCAAAGGCGACCTGCCTCAACGTTTCGTCGTCCAGCGGTCCTTGCTCCTGTGCATAAGCTTCCAGCGTCTGTCCGCGGATATACTCCTCGTGCACCTCCAGCGCACCGTCAACCTCTTTCATCAGCAGGACGGCAGGGAGATACGGCGAGCGGAGAGCTGCCAGTTTTTCATAAACCTCCCGGCAGCGCGGGTCCACGCGCTTGATCAGATGAGTAATATCGCCATGATCGTCCAGCGCAAAACGGATCTTACCGTCTTTTTGCTGCCCGATCAGCGATTTCAGAAACTCGTCCTTCAGCGACATGGTTGTACAAACCCTCTTCCCCACGATATGTGATAAAAAGAAACCCACTATGATTATAGCAGATTTCTTTCTATTTGATAAGAGAAAATAGTTTTTTATGCAACCAAGATGCGGTCCATGACCAGCTTACGGAACTCGGGCGTCAGCAGGCAGAAATACGCCGTAAAGCCCGTCACGCGGACGACCAGATCGGGGAAGAGATCCGGGTTCTCGTTGGCAGCCAGGATCTGCTGCGCGTTGATGATGTTGAGCAGCGTGCCGTCCTGATCGAACAGCGTCAAAATGTCATCGCAGATCTTGTCCACGGCCTCTTCGCCGCGCGCCATGCCGGGATCGCTTTGGAGCAGGAAAACCGGCCTGTACCGCACATTTTCTCTAAAAGGGTTTAGTCCCTACGAATAAAGAACAAAAAAGGAGAACGTGAGATTGCTCTCCGCTCTCCTTTTTTATGCAGATTTACAGCGTAATGACGCAGTGGAAATCCACCTTTTCCGGCAGGTGGTATTTTTCCAGCAGCTTGGGACCGCAGCTGTTGGAGCCGAGGCCGGAGTGTGCAAAGTCGAGGCAGAGCACGGTTTCCGGAACCTTTTCCAGCTCAAAGTTGTGGCGCTTCTTCGTCAGCTCCTCCTGCGTATAGTGCGAAGCGTTGAAGGAGAATTCGCCGGTGACGCACAGCTCGCTGCCCGCGCCGCACACCCAGAGCTCGCGCGTGCCGAAGTGGCTGCCGTTCTCCTGGGGCTTCAGGTAGTCCTCATACAGGTCGTCCACCGCCGCGTCGAAGCGGCCCAGCCAGGCTGCGCGGTGCTTATCGACATAGCTTTCGGTGGGACCGTAGCCAAGGTAATGCACCTTCTCCATGCCGGGCTTGAGGAAGAAGCGCAGGCCGAAGCGGGGCAGATCGGGCATACGGGCGAAGGCTTTGCGCATCGTCCCGTCGATGGCAACGCGGCCAGCGCCGTCGATGGTATAGGTCACGTCCACCTCGGCAATGCGCGCGGCGGATACCGAGGAGAGGGAGAGCAGCACGTGCAGCACGGCGCAGCCCCTGCGCACCACCGCGTCGAAATCATAGACCTTGACGGTCATGCGATCATAGCCCATGCGGTAGAGATCCACCGCAGTACTGCGATCGTTGTCGACCGGTGCGCGCCAGATGTTCCACTGAGCCGGTTTAGCCAGCAGCGGCTGGTTGTGCGCGGTCAGCTGTGCAGGCGCGCCCGTTTCCGCATCGAACACATGACAGAAATCCTTGCCGCGAACCGTGACGGACTTTGCGTCGCGGGTGATTTCAAATTCTCCTTTTTCAGGGACGAATGCTTCTTTCTTTTCATCGCAGAGGGTAATCTGATCGTGCCCCAACTCGTGTCCCGCAGGGAAGCAGGCGGTGTCCTTGAGCGCGCGGTAGATCAGGCGCGCGTGGACGAGCTGTCCTTCCGGCGCGCTGCCGGGGAGCTGAATCCACTTTTCTTCTCCGGCGGGGATCGAAACCTCCGGCACCTCCAGCGACTCCACGTCCACGCCGTCCGCCATGTAGACGCACTGCACAGCAGCAAAGTCCTCGGCGTTCTGGAACGCCTTCTGGTTGCGCAGCAGCACGGCGTGATGCTTGGGATCGTATTCCACGGCGCGCAGCGGGCGGATGACGTTCTTGTATTCGATCAGGCCGGTGTGCGGCGTGCGGTCGGGGTAGACCAGACCGTCCATGCAGAAGTTACCGTCGTCCACGACCTCGTCAAAGTCGCCGCCGTAGAAATACATCTCCTTGCCGGTCTTGGTGCGGCCCATGTAAATGGCATGATCGCACCATTCCCAGACAAAGCCGCCGCAGAAATTCTCGTATTTATCGATCAATTCCTGATAATCCTCTGCGTCTCCGGGGCCGTTGCCCATGGCGTGGATGTACTCACAGAGGATCAAAGGCTTATCGTTTTGGGGATTTTCGCAGTATTCGCGGATGAAGTCCAGCTGTGGATACATCCGGCTGTACAGGTCGATGTCCTGATTTCCCTTGGGATCGCCGATGCCGTTGGTGCCGCCTTCATAGTGCAGCAGACGCGTGGGCTCATTTTCCTTGACCCACTTGGCCGCCTTGATGAAGTTCTGACCGTAGCCCGATTCGTTGCCCATTGACCAGATCAGCACGCAGGGGCGGTTCTTGTCACGAATAACGCAGCGCTGCACGCGGTCGAGCACGGTCTTTTCATACATCGGATCTTCTGCCAACAGCGCAAAATCGCTCTCGTTGTATTCGCCGAAGCAGTTCACCACGCCGTGCATCTCGATATCGCTCTCATCAATGACATACAGGCCGAGCTGATCGCACAGCTCATAGAAATACGGGCTGTTGGGGTAGTGGCTGGTGCGCACGGCGTTGATATTGTGCTGTTTCATCAAGCTCAGGTCGCGCAGCATCTCGTCATAGGTCACGGCAAAGCCGTTCACGGGCGAGCTGTCGTGGCGGTTCGCACCGCGGAACTTGATGGGCTTTCCGTTGAGCTTGACGACGCGGTTTTCGATGGACACCTCGCGCACGCCCACGGCGGTGGAGAGTTTTTCCATTTCAGTTTCCAGCGTCAGGTCATAAAGGTTCGGCGTCTCGGCGTTCCAGAGCTTGGGCGTGTCGAGCACAAAACCGATCTTGTTTTCTACGGCCTTGCCGGACGCTACGACGCTGCCGCCGTCCTTCAGCGTATATTCCACATTCACCGGCGCGGTGGTGTCCAGATCGACTTCGATATGCGCCTTGCCGCCCGCCAGCTTGGTGCGGACGGTGAAATCGCGCACGCGGGCGCGCGGACGCTCTAACAAGTAGACGTCGCGGAAGATGCCGCTCATGCGGAATTTATCCTGATCCTCGGCATAAGTGCCGCTGGACCACTTGACCACCAGCACGCGGATTTCGTTGCCGTTTTCCAGCAGATGACCGGTGATATCGAATTCCGAAGTGGAGTGCGGCACGCCGGAGAAACCGGCATATGCGCCGTTGACCCAGACGAAGAATGCGGAATCCACGCCTTCAAAGTTCAAGTGATACACCATCCCGGAGACCTTGTGCAGGTTCAGGCGCTTGACATACAGCGCGCAGGGGTTCTTGTCCGGCACAAAGGGCGGATCATAGGGGATGGGGTAGCGGACATTGGTATACTGATGCGCATCGTAGCCGTGGGTCTGCCAGACCGACGGCACCGGCATGGTCACAAATTCAGTTTCCTCCAGCAGCGCGTTTTCTTCCAGCCCCTGAATGCTCTCATAGAAATGAAAGTCCCATTCGCCGGAAAGCGGTGTCACGCGGTCGGAATCCAGCCGGGTTTGAATACTCTCCGGCCGGTGGGCAAAGTAGGGAATGACATACGAACGGTTGGGCTCCGTGCCCTCGTGAAGGAGTTGAGGATTTTCCAGATAAGCTTTAAAATCCATCTTCTTTGCCTCCCTGTTATTCAATGGTTTCATCCAATGTCATTGTGTCACGGAAACAACGTCAAGTCAATGCAACAATGTTTGCCCGGTATGTAATTTTGACGGACGGATCCGCCGTTTTTTACCAGCCCTTGGGCTGATAGGTGAAATGATCAAAGCGCGCCTTTTCCCCGCACTTGCGGCCGTTGCCGGTGGCATAGAGGCCGAGCATCACGCCCGTGAAGGAGCTGGGCGTAGCCTCCGTGGAGAGGAAGCGCGTCTCCGCCGTGCAGACGGGCTGGCCGTTGCACAGGAAGGTATAGTGCAGCTTATCCGCCTCCAGGCCGAAGGTGACGTCGCCCGCCGGTGCGGGAAGATCCGCCGCCAGCATCTCCATGTCCCCGATGATGCGGCGCACCTGTACGCGGCGGCCGAGCTGCGTGCGGGTCAGGAAGATTTCGTAATGCGTTTCGAGGTTATAGAAGGCGGTCAAGCCCGCTTCTTCATGCAGGCGCGGCTCAAAGGCCACTGTGGTGCTGCACGCCATGTCAAAGTGCTGCTGGCGGCGCATCAGCAGGGTGGGATTAAAGGCGTTGAGGTTTTCCGCCACACCCTGGAGCAGCAGACCGTGATCGGTGAACTGATAAAGCTCTGCGTTCGGCTCGCGCAGCATCACCCATTCCAGCCCCTGCGAATGGAAATCCGTGACGGGGCTGTGCGCTGCAACGGGGCATTCCGGCAAATTGACGTCGCCCTCCAGCGGGCAGGTGCCGATGTAGGGGAAACCGTCCTCCCACTGAACGGGCGCAAGATAGGTTTCTCTGCCTAGATGATGGAAATACTGCTGCGACGTGCGGAAGGCGAGGAACACGGCATACCAATCGCCGTTCTGGGTCTGCACAAGGTCTGCATGGCCCGTCGCCTGAATGGGCATATCCGCTTCGGTATTGCGGTTAGTCAGGATCGGGTTGCGGGGCGAAGGCTCCCACGGTCCGTAGGGCGATGCACTTCTTGCAATCGTCTCCATGTGGCCGTATTCGGTTCCGCCTTCCGCGATCATCATGTAGTACATCCCGTCGATCTTGTAAAGATGCGGCGCTTCGGGATAGCGTCCGCCGGTGCCGCGCCAGGTGGAGCGAGTGGGCGCGAG
Source organism: uncultured Christensenella sp. (assembly GCA_905193155.1). GTDB lineage: Bacteria > Bacillota > Clostridia > Christensenellales > UBA1750 > Spyradocola. The sequence goes on along the minus strand of CAJJNQ010000011.1, from coordinate 39,183 downwards.
CTTTTTGCCGGTGCGGATGTCGATTTCGCAGATGCTCATGTCGCCGTTTCCGTTGGAGAGGAAATAAACCTTTCCGTCGTCGTCAAACAGCAGGGAAGGGTCGATGCCCGCCTGATCGACATAGATCGGGTCGCTCCATTCGCCCGCAGGATCGGTCGCGGAAACATAGAAGTTCCCGCTGCAGGAGACGTTGGTCGTGACCATGTAGAACACGCCGTCGTGCCAGCGGATGGTGGGGGCGAAGATGCCGCCGGAGGGCTTGGCCTCCTTCAGCGGCAGCTGGGAGGCACGGGTCAGGCAATGCCCGATCTGCTCCCAATGCACCAGATCCTTGCTGTGGAACACCGGCACGCCGGGGAAGAATTCAAACGTCGAAGTTACCAGATAATAGTCCTCTCCCACGCGGCAAACGCTGGGGTCGGGATAGAATCCCGGAATAATTGGATTCTTAAAATGCGTCATCTGCTGGTTCCTCCTGTTTTTTTATGATATCTCTTTGCTCTCTTCCGCGGCGATGTGTGCGCGGATTTCGCTTTCATGCAGCTGGCAGTAAGCATAAGCAGCTTCCATAAAGTCCGTCAGGCTGTTTTCCCGGTGCATTCTGCGCAGCGTTTCGAGCACCGGCGCACCTTCCAGCTTCATGTTGTAAAAGTAGGGATAAACGCAGCCGCCCTTCTCTTCCGGATAATAGGGATTGAGCGGAATCAGCCGCGGGTCGCTGAGGAAAGGATACACCGCCATCTCGCTTAAGATCCACTTCAGATTCGGCTGCTCGTATTCCGCAGGAGCGTCGCCAAAGTGCTTGTTCCATGTGTCAAACCAGATAAAATGCGTGATCTCGTGCATCGAAATGCCCATCGCGCCGCGCTCGCTGTTCATCCAGAACACATCGAACGCCTGCTGCTCCAAAAACCGCGGGCAAACATTGCCCAGCGCCATGCGCCCCTGTATTTTCTCCAACTTTCCGGATAAATCCCTGTCAAAGCCTTCGGAAAGCGCCTGCGCAATCACGCCCTCGTGCTTTTGCCAGTGCGCGTTCCACCGATCCAGCTTTTCGGCAAACTCCGTCTGCTTTTCTACCCAAAACGGCTCCAGCTTGCTTTGATAATACGCTCTTCTCTCCGACATAGGCAGCGCGCGGAGCTCTTCCTTTTTCAGCATCGGATAGAAATAGAAGTTGGCGTCCCGCCACCAGTCGCTCTGATTGCTCTCCTCAAACAGCATCATGCTGTCCAGGCTATACGAAAATCCCGGATTGACAAATTCCAATTTCATCGAAACCCCTCCTTGTTTCAAGTATTCGGTTTTCCTTGACCAAGGGCGGGCTGTTCACACGTCAATACTTCATCTCGCGGTTCACCGCGCCGGGCAGCGGACGGCCCTCGATATAGGCGCGCAGGTTCTCCGCAAACCACTCGGCATGCTTCTGCTTGGACGCGCCCAAGCCGGAGATATGCGGCGTGATGAGCACGTTGGGGCAGTCCCACAGCGGATGCTCCGGCGGCAGCGGCTCGGGATCGGTCACGTCCAGCCCCTCCGCGGCAATGTGGCCGGATTTCAGCGCGTCCATCAGCGCCCCGGTGTTGAGGATGGATCCTCTGCCGATGTTGACGACCACTGCGCCGTCCTTCATCAGGCCGATGCGGCGCGCGTCGATCAGGTTCTTGGTATAGGGCGAACCGGGCAGGCAGATCAGCACAAGATCGGCCTTGCCTAAAACCGCGTCCAGCCCGTCCCCGCCGGTATAAATCTCATCATATGGCTCAAAGGGTTCGCAGGGATGGAGCTTGTAGCCCAGCACCTTTGCGCCCATGGCCCTGACGATGCGCGCGGCATTGCTGCCGATATCGCCCGTGCCCAGCACCGCGGCGGTCTTGCCGTTGACATTGCCCAGCATCGGGATGAACGGCCACTTTTTCTCTTTCATGTTTTCTACCGAGGCGGGAATGCCGTGCATCACCGCCATCAGCAGCGCGATGACGTGCTCGCCCACCGCGTCGGCATAAACGCCCGCGCCGTTGGAGACAGGCAGACTGCTGCCGTGGCAGCGGTCCACCTCATCGATGTAGCCGTCAATGCCGGCGGAGATGGTATGGATGTATTTGACGTTCTTTGCCGGGGCGATCTGGCTCTTATCTCCGTAGTTCATCAGCACTTCGGCGCTGGCCAGCACCTCATCCGGCACTTTTGCGTTCCGGGGATAGCTCAGGAATTCAAACTCGGGAAACTGCTCCCGCAGGTAATTCATGGGTTCCGGCCCCAGATCACAGCCCACCACGCAGATTCTCTTGCCCATTTGTCAGCACCCTCCGTTTTCCATTTTGTTCTGTTTATTTCTGTGCATACTGCATCACGCTGTTTCCCAGCTCGTCAAAAAAACCGTCGTATTCCTGCCGAGAGGCCGCCCTCGGCCAGGTCATCACGCGCAGCGGATGCGCCTCGAATCCCCTGCGGTAGGGCGGATGCCGGTGCGGATAAGGATTCTGCACAAAGCCCAGCCGCTCGTAAAAACGCAGCCGCCTTTGAGAAATCTCGTCCTGCGGCGGGTCGATTTCCAGCAGCACCAGAGGCTTATCCTTACAGAAATCCGCCAGCAGCCGGGAGCCGATCCCACTGCCGCGCATCTGTGTATTTACCGCAAAATGTTCTACATAAAACAATTCTTTCATCTTCCAGCAAAACAGCAGGCCGAGGAAATTCTCGCCCTCCCAGGCGCTCAGGCAGTAAAACCGCTCATCCTCCAGTGCGGCCTTATGATCCGCATCGGTTCGCTGTTCGTTGATGGGAAAGCTCGTGTGGTAGAGCGCCATCGCGCGCTCCATGCGCCCGTCCCAGCTCGTATGCCGAATCCATTCCATGGAATTTGATCCTCGCTAATGTTTTATCAACTGGGGTTACACAGCAGCATCGCATCGATGGAATCCACCAGCGCCGTCCAGGCCGCCTGCAAAATAGACGTGGAGACGCCCACGGTACCGAAGGTGTGCTCACCGTCGGTCGAGCGGATGTAGACGCGCACGCGCGAAGCCGTTCCGCCGTCGGAATCGACCACGCGCACCTTAAAGTCCACAAGCTTCAGCCTTTTGAGCTGCGGATAGAAGATGGTCAGCACGCGGCGCAGCGCGCAGTCGAGCGCGTTGACGGGACCGTCCCCCTCAGCAGCGGTGATTTCCACCTGATTGCCCACGCGCACCTTGATGGTAGCCACGGTGCAGGTGATGTCCTCCGGCCGCTGACAGAACACCTGAAAATCCAGCACCTCGTAAAAGCTGCGGTACTGCCCCAGCTGCTTGCGCACCATCAGCGTAAACGAATCGTCCGCATCCTCGAATTGATAGCCTTCAAACTCCATTTGCTTGAGCTTGTTGAAGATGTGTTCGACGATGGGGGAGTCCTTTTCCACCGTCGGATCGACGGAATGGATGCGGCCCATCAGGCTGTTGCGCCCCGCCAGATCGGAGATGACGAAGGAGCGGCTGTTGCCCACCGCATCCGGGCTGATGTGCTCGAAGGTATGCGGGTTTTTCAGCACGCCGTCGATGTGCATTCCCGCTTTATGCGTAAAGGCGGACTGCCCCACGAAGGGCAGGCGCGGATCATGGGAGAGATTGGCCACGGAGCTGACAAATTTGGAAAGCGAGGTCAAAAGCGGCAGATTAGGGAAACAATCAATCCCCATTTTGAGCACGAGATTGGGAATCACGGTGCAAAGATCGGTGTTGCCGCAGCGCTCGCCCAGACCGTTGACCGTACCCTGCACCATGGTCGCCCCCATGCGCACGGCGGTCAGCGAACCTGCGGCGGCTACGCCGCTGTCATTGTGGCAATGAATGCCGATCTTGCCGGGAAAGCGCTCTGCCGCCGCCCTGACGGTATTGCGGATGTCCTCCGGCAGCGTGCCCCCATTGGTATCGCACAGCACGAGGAACTGCGCCCCCGCGTCGCTCGCCGCCTGCAGAGTTTCCATCGCATAGCGCGGGTTGGCGGCATAACCGTCAAAGAAATGCTCCGCGTCAAAGAACACGGTCTTGCCCGCCTGACAGAGGAACCGCACCGAATCGGCAATCATGTTGAGGTTTTCCTGCAAGGTGGTGTGCAGCACCTCCCGCACATGAAAATCCCAGGATTTTCCGAAAATGGCGACGTGTTGACAACCGACATTGGCCAGCACGTTCAGCCCGGCGTCGGCGTGTGCCTCCGCCCCCACGCGGCGCGTGGAGCCAAAGGCCACCAGTTTTGCGTTTTTCAGCGGCTGGGTGCGCATTCTCTCATAGAGTTCTGCGTCCCTGGGATTGCTGGCGGGGTTGCCTGCCTCGATGAAGTGCATTCCCACCTCGTCCAAGCGCTGAATCACCTGCTCCTTGTCCTGAAGCGAGAAGGTTACAGATTGCCCCTGCGCGCCGTCGCGCAGCGTCGTATCGTATAAATTCAGCATTTCTCTTATTCCTTTTCTACTTCCGTTGATTTCCTCTGCCCATCTTCCGCAGGCCTGACAAGCTCGCTCCTATATCCGGCGGTGATAATTCCCGTCGGCAGCGCCCGACGCTCCCGCCGAATCGCAGACATGATGAGATTGAAGCGCTTGGAATACCGCAGCAGTCTTCATGCCTTATTCAGTCTGAACAAACGAAAGCGCTTAAAACCGGAGTTCAGCACCGCGACCGACGGCAGTATGGACAGCAGATCGTCCACGATAAACACCGCGACGGTGATCCGATCCAGCCGCTGAAAAAAACGCGTTGGTTTGCTTAAATCATGAGGGAAAAATGCTCGTCGCAATGCAGATCAGCATAAATCATACTTGCATGATTGCCTTTTCCCGCAACCTCAATGATTTTCTAGATCTTTTTTCTCACGACTGCTCCGCCCTCTTTTTTTCCTATTCCCCAATGGAATGATAAAGCGGCAGTTCCATCGTGCTGCGGATCTCGTCAAAGGGATAAGCCACAAACATCACCAGACCGTAAAGATCATCCCGGCTGATACAGCCGACCATACGGCTATCCTTGGAGATGGGCCGGTTATCGCCCAGTACAAAATATTCGTCTTCTCCCACCTGATAAGGGCCGAAATTCCGCTCATCGACGCGGGTGATGTAGGTTTCAACCAGCTCTTCGCCATTGATATAGAGTTTGCCTTCCTTCAGTTCCACCGTTTCGCCCGGCAGACCGATGATGCGCTTGATGAAGAGCGTTTTCCCCTCGCCTGGATAATGGCAGGTGATGATCTGACCGCGCTGCGGATCATGGATACGGAATTCCAAACGGGAAACGCCGGTGATATTGTTGCTGTGGAAGGTGTCAAGCATGCTGCCGCCGTCCACGCGGGCAAAGGTAAACAGATAAGTATGGATCAGCAGCGCCGCCAGCACAGGAATGATGATGGTCAACGCCCATTCCACGATCTCCTTCAGTACTTTTTCTTTGTTCATGTGTCTTTTCCTTTCCGGCCGCAGGCGCTTTATTCCTGCGGCGCGTTCAGCGTTTTGATCTGGTCAAACGGAAACAGCACGCAGACCGCTCGCCCGACGATGCTGCTTTCTGTCAGCGTCCCTTCCGTGCGGGAATCGTGTGAATTGGCTCTATTGTCGCCCAACACAAATACATGCCCCGGCTCCACCGTGACAGAGCCAAAGTCCTCCTGCGCGGGGTGCGTCACATATTCTTCCTGCAATGCCTGACCGTTTAGATAGGTCATGCCGTCCCGAATCTCCAGCGTATCGCCCTCCAGCGCGATGACGCGCTTGATGTAATAGTCGTGAGACGACGGATAGCGGCAGATCACGATCTGCCCCCGCTGCACGCCGCCCAAGCGGCAGGTGAGCTTTTCCACCGCCACAATCTGCCCCGAATACAGCGTATCCTGCATGGACGGGCCGTCCACTTCGGTAATGGAAAACACAAACGCGCGCACCAGTCCCGCCAGCACGATCACCGCCAGCAGTTCTGCGGCAAACCGCAGCGCGCTGCGGCGCTTTTTCGTCTGGCGCTCCCAGCGTCTTTCCATGCGCGTGGACATCAGTCTTCCTCCCGGGTGTCTTTCCCCAGGTGCTTTTTCATTCTCTTTTCAAACTCTGCGCGCTCGAGCATCACGATGCGGCCGCAGCCCTTGCATTTGATTTTAATATCCGCACCCACGCGGATGATCACCCAGCGGTCGCTGCCGCAGGGGTGCTTTTTTCGGGTCTGGATGAGGTCCCCTAAAGCAAGCTCGGTCGTCATATTCCGCTTCCCCTTTCTCAAACGATCACAACTCAATTTATTATACCATGTTTTTCACTCCCTTGCACCCCGCAAATGCGCCGCGCAAAAGCCGAACGATCCCCTTTTTCAACCTTTCACACGGTCGCGCTTGACAGGAAGGAAAAGCCTTTCCATAATAGGGATAAAAGATACGCAGTCGAGCGGAAAGGAAGGAACGAACATGGATCTGAAAGAGCGCATTACCGCCTGGGTAGACGCACACCAGGCCGAATATTTTGACGATTTGAGCAAACTCATCGCCGTCGATTCCGCCAAGGGCGAGGCGCTGGAGGGCAAGCCCTTCGGTCAGGGCTGCGCCGACGTGCTGGCGTTGGGGCAGGACATTCTGAAATCCCACGGCTTTGATTCCGAAAACGACGATAACTATGTCATTACCGCCGACCTCAACGACAAGGAGACTGAGCTGGGGATTCTGGCGCATCTGGACATCGTGCCCACCGGCGACGGCTGGAGCTATGACCCGCTGACCATGCGTCAGGACAAGGAAAAGGTCTATGGCCGCGGCACGGCGGACGACAAGGGTCCGGCTCTTGCGGCATTCTACGCGATGCGTGCGGTGCGCGAGCTGGGCGTGGAGCTTTCCAAGAACTGCAAGCTTATTCTGGGTGCGGACGAGGAGTGCGGCTCCAGCGACATCCGCCACTATTTTGCCGGCCATCCCGTTCCGCCCAAGACGCTGTCGCCCGATGCGGACTACCCCGTCATCAATATTGAAAAGGGCGGTCTGCACGCGGACGCTTCCGCTGAATGGGCAGAGGAGGACGTGCTGCCGCGCATCGGCTGGATCGACGCGGGCATTAAATTCAACGTTGTTCCCGCAAAGGCCAAAGCGCTGGTGCTGGGACTGGCCGCTAAGGATGTCAAGCCCTATCTGGCCAACGCGGAGAAAAAGACCCGCGCGACCTTCGATGTTGTGGACGAGGCCGAGGGTGCGGTGATCTACGCGCAGGGCGTCAATGCGCATGCCTCCACGCCTTACGAAGGCGTCAACGCGCTGACGGCGCTGAACACGCTGCTGGCGGCGCTGCCGCTGCACGGCCACGGCGCGGAGCTGGTGCGCGGCCTTTCCCGCATCTTCCCCCACGGCGATTTCTACGGTGTGGGCGCAGGCGTTGCGCAGGAGGACGCGGTTTCCGGCAAGCTCACCATCACGCTGGATATGCTCTCGATGGACGAACACAGCGCCCGCGCGGTGGCAGACTGCCGCGCCGCGCTCTGCGCCAACGACCAGAACCTGACCGACGTCATGCGCGCGAAATACGCCTCCATCGGCTTTACGATGGACGACAACAAGATGTATCCGCCGCACTATGTTTCCGAGGATTCTCCTCTGGTGCGCACGCTGCTGAAGGTCTACGAGGACTACACCGGCAAGCCCGGCCACTGCATCGCCATCGGCGGCGGCACCTATGTCCACAGCCTGGAGGGCGGCGTCTCCTTCGGCGCGGCCTTTGAGGGTACCAACAACAACATGCACGGTCCGGACGAATTTGCTCTCAAGGAGCACCTGCTCGTCACCATCAAGATGTACGCCCAGGTCATCTGCGATCTGTGCAAATAATTAAAAACTGCGCATAAAAGGAGCGCGTACTGAAATTCTTTCAGTCCGCGCTCCCTTTGCTTTTCAGTTCACCGAATTCGGTAAGGAAGGCCGCGGTTTACCAGATAATCAATCCCCTATGGAATAGCCGTTGTACTCCCGGCGCAGATGCAGCGTCACGCCATCCGGCTCCTTGCTGCGGGAGATCACCTGCACGCGCAGATGCTTGCGCTCCAGCAAGCGCAGATACTCCCCGCACTGCATCTCTGTTTCAAAGTGCTGAATTTGCCCGGCACAGGCGCTTTCTTTTTTCCAGGCGCATAAAAAGATTTATTTCATATCGCAACAGGGTCTGTTTTCTGCTATGACAACCAAAGTGAGCGAACAGGAAAGCAGCCGGATTGTGATCCGGACAAAGACAAAGCAGGAGCGCGGGCTTTTTCGTCCGCGCTCCTGCTGCGCTTTATAAAGCTTACTGCTCGTTCTTGAGGAACTCGAGGTTCTTGCTGATGAGCTCGCAGCGCTGCTTGACGCAGTCGGGGCTGCGATGGGGATCCTGGGGCGTATTGAAGGTGTAGTCCACCAGGCGATCGATGGTCGTGGTGGCCACGTGCATGCGGGTATCGGAGGAGGCGTAGTAGATGTAGACCTTATCACCCACCACGCAGGCGCCGTTGGCGAAGACAACGTTGGACACGTCGCCGACGCGCTCCTCCTGGCGCGGGACGAGGAACACGCCGGAGGGCTCCGCGATGACCTTGGAAGGATCCTTCAGGTCGGTCGCAAACACATACAGCACATAGCGCAGTCCGGAAGCGCAGTTGCGGACGCCGTGCGCGATGTGGATCCATCCGCGGTCGGTCTTGATCGGCACGCAGCCCGCGCCGTTCTTGGCCTCGGTGATGGTGTGGTAGCGGCGGATGGAGGTCATCTTTTCCTCGTCGATGACGGGATGGGTGATGTCCTCGCACAGGCCGAAGCCGATGCCGGAACCGGAACCGGTCTCGATGAAGCCGTCCATGGGGCGGGTATAGAAGGCATACTTGCCGTCCACGAATTCGGGATGCAGTACCACGTTGCGCTGCTGGGGCGAGCGCAGAGTGGTCAGGTTGGGCAGGCGCTCCCAGGTCTTTAAGTCCTTGGTGCGCACGATGCCCGCCGCCGCGACCGCCGCGGACAGATCGGGATCGTTGGGGTCCTTGCTCTCGGAGCAGAACACGCCGTAGATCCAGCCGTCCTCATGCTGGGTCAAGCGCATATCGTAGACGTTGGTTTCCTCCGGGCAGGTATCGGGCAGCACCACGGGATAATCCCAGAAGTGGAAGCCGTCGATGCCGGTATCGGACTCCGCAACGGCGAAGAAGGACTTGCGGTCGTTGCCCTCGACGCGGACAACGAGGTAGAACTTGCCGTTCAAGTAGATCGCGCCGCTGTTGAGGGTGGCGTTGATGCCCAGGCGCTCCATGAAATAGGGATTGGTTTCGGGATTGAGGTCATATCTCCAGTGCACCGGCGCGAACTCGCGGGTGAGCACGGGATATTCGTAGCGCTCGTAGATGCCGTTATAGATGTCGGAGACGACATTCTTGCGGGAGACCAGCTTATCCACCTTTGCCTTTTCGATGTAGTAATTGGGATGCAGCATAATCTGTTCTTACCTCCGGTCTTTTTTATTTGATGCCGATTTCAGTATCGGTAGAAGAAACTTTGCTGTGCTCCTTGATATAGGAAACCACCTCGTTGACCTCGGTAAAGGCCAGGCCGACGACGGAATCCGCCGCGCCGTAGTAGATGGCGATGCGGCCGGTATCGGTATCCTGAAGCGTCGCGCAGGGGAAGCAGACGTTGGGCACGAAGCCGCGCTCTTCATAGGGCATTTCAGGCGTGAGCAGGAAGTTCTCGCAGCGGTACTTGACGATGGACGGCTGGTCGATATCCAGAATCGCACCGCCGATGGAGTAGACATAGCCGTTGCAAGTGCCGGAAACGCCGTGATAGAACAGCAGCCAACCCTCATCGGTCTCGATGGGCGCCGCGCCGCCGCCAACCTTGAGCGACTGCCACCACTCGCTGCCGCGGCTCATCACATGACGATGACGGCCCCAATAGACCATATCCGGCGACTCGGACAGGAAGATATCGCCAAAGGGCGTATGGCCGCTGTCGGAGGGGCGGGAGAGCATCAGGTACTTGCCGTTGACCTTGCGGGGGAAGAGCACCGCGTTGCGGTTGAAGGGAATGAAGGGGTTCTCCATCCGGACAAAGGTCTTAAAGTCCTGAGTCTTCGCCAGGCCGATGGCTGCGCCGTAAAAATCGGTGCACCACATGATATAGTAGGTATCCTCCACCTTGACCAGGCGGGGATCGTAGGCATAGCCGGGCATGAAGGGCTTGCCCTCTTCATCGACAAAGGGAATGCGATTTTCGTCAATGGTCCAATGGATCGCGTCCTTAGAATAGCCCATGTAGATGTGGGGAATGCCGTTCACCTGTTCGCCGCGCAGCACTGCGACAAAGCCGTCCTCATACGGCGCGACAGCGCTGTTGAAGATGCGGGTGACGCCCTTGACGGGATTGCGATCGATCACGGGGTTGCCGCTGTAACGCCAGACGGGGGAATTGATCGCCGAGGCGGGCTTTTCCTCCCAGGGAATGTTGGGCAACGGGGTTCCGGTCAGTATTTTCGTCATAGACAAACCCTCCTGTTCCTGTGATATGTCAACCGGCCACATTTTCGGCAGACAGCTCTCAGACAAGATCATTATACACCCAATTTCAAAATCCGAAAAGAGGGAAAAGTTGCGGAGCTTTTACAGAAAAAGCAGGGCGCACGGCGGGATCTGCGTCTATTTTCCTAAAGAGTCGTCAAGGCATCGCATTTTCATCAATCCAGCACATTCCCTTCTGCGCTTTCCTTCTTCCGGCGCTGCATAAAACCGTTTGCTCCAAATCGAGCAGCGCACAGTTTGAGTTATCCACAATTGCTGCACAGTTTGGGGATAACTTCGCACTTTTCTTCGCGCCGACTTTTTGTCCCGTCGAATTTCTTCCCTGAACCGCGACGTTTCCGCTTGTCCACGCTTTGTGGAAAACTCCTGTTGAAAAACATCCACAGGCAGTGGAATCTGTGGATCATTTTCCCTGTATAGAACTGCATGCATCTGTATAGAGTGTATATTTATTCATTTCGATGTGATTTTGCCTTTTTGAGAGGATTTTATCGCGTCCGGTCAAAATATAATCCACAGGAGAAGCGTCCCGTGAAGGCGTCTTGACCTTCCCGCCGTGGAAAACCCTCCTGTTCTGTGGACGGCCAATCCCTGTCCTCCACATTTCTTTCCCGGCCGTTTTTCCCTGCATTGCGCGACAAAATGAGGTTTTCCACACGATCCACATCTCTACTTCTACTACGACTAGTTTTCTTATTTCTACCACCACCTTCCATCCCATTCTTTCTTCAACCTACAATCTGTCAGATGGATTTTCGAGAGGGAGAGAACGCAAAAAAGGCTGCGCCCGATGATGAGGACGCAGCCCATTATTTTTGTGCAGATGAAGAATTTCACCTGCCGATGCTGAGAGGGAGAATATGCAAAACTGTCGCAGCCGCTCAAAACCGTTTCTCTAAGGAGGAGAGAATAAGCAAGGTTATTTTTTCCGATGCGCGCAACCCGCTGAAGAAGCACGCCCGGGCGCTGCCTGACAATAAGAAGGAATTCTGTGTTTCCTTTGCAGAACCCCAATGGGTTTCTACGCTTAAAAGGATACACAGAATTCCCCTTTTTTACAATGAAGAAAGCATAAAAAGACCGTTAAAGAAGCCAAAACAAATGATGAAGAAATTTTGACCGCCGCTGAAGGATGAACTGCAAAACAGCTCTTTTTCAGCACAATTCGATGCTTCCGCCGGAAATGGAAAAGCGCTGCGCGCTGGGCCAGCTGGCGCTGTGGGCCGTGGTCGTCACCAGTGTCTGTACCGGCAGGATGCGTTCCAGCAGATACTGCTGCCGCCGGTCGTCCAACTCGCTCATAACGTCGTCCAGCATCAAGATGGGCCATTCGCCGGTTTCAGACCGGATCAAATCCAGTTCCGACAATTTGACGGCCAGCGCTGCGGTGCGCTGCTGCCCCTGAGAGCCGAAAGCGCGGATCTCACGGCCATCGAGCGTCAGCTCCATTTCGTCGCGGTGCACGCCGCGCAGCGTCGTCATGCGGCGCATATCCTCTTTTTGGGATTCTTCCAGCAAATGCAGCAGCGACGCTTCGTCGTTTGCCTTTCCGCAGTCCGGACGGTACTGCACCTTCAAGCGCTCCCGCCCGCCGCTGATCTCCGCATGGTTCTGCCCGGCCAGCTCCGAAAGACGCGCGCAGAAGCTCTCGCGATACCCCATCAGCTTCCAGCCCAGCGACGCCAGCTGTTCGTTCCACACCGGCAGCGTGCCGATCAACTCCGGTTGCTCGCGCAGGCTGCGCAGCAGCGTGTTGCGCTGTCGCAGCGCGCGCATGTATTGCTGCAAGAGAAAGAAATAGGAGGGGTAGGTCTGCGAAAGCTCCATGTCCAAAAAGCGCCGCCGCTCCGCCGGGCCGTCCTTGACGATGGAAAGGTGCTCCGGCGCAAACAGCACGCAGTTGAGCAGTCCCATCAGCTCCCCGATGCGCGTCAGCGGCAAGCCGTCCGCCTTGATGCGGCGGCCTTCGGCCTGCGATAAGCGCACGGAAAGCTCGTGCAGTGTGTCGGTGCGCACGCTCTCCAGGCGAATGAGGGCCTGCGGCGCATCGTAGGCGATCATCTCTTTGTCGCGGCTGGTGCGGTGCGACCGGCCGAAACAGCAGTAAAAAATCGCCTCAAGTAAATTGGTCTTGCCCTGCGCGTTTTCGCCCACAATCAGATTGATGCCCGGACCCGGCTCGAAAACGCAGCTTTCGTAATTGCGGAAATGGTCGAGAGAAAGCTTTTTGACCTGCATGGACAGCTCCTCAAAAAAGGTCGTGATAAAGGAAAAAGGGGCGGCAAAAAACGCCCCTTTTTGTGCGGAAGAAAAGGTTTTAGATTGCCGTGCGCACGGGCAGCACCAGATAGAGGAAATCCTCGCCCTCGGTGGGCACCAGCACGCAGGGGGAGATGTTGGAATTGAGGTTCAGCAGGAACTGTGTCTCGTCAATGGAGCGCACCGCCTCGCTGATATAGCGGACGTTGAAAGCGATGTCGATATCCTTGCCGGTGGTCTGCACATCCATCTCTTCGTAAACGTCGCCCATCTCCGAATTGGAGGTGATGGCCAGCTTGTCCTGACGGATCGAGAACTTGAGCAGGTTGCTCTTGCCCTCGCGCGCCATCAGCGACGCGCGGTCGATGCAGTCGGAGAGCTGATCGCGATCCAGCCGCACCGAAATAGCGTAGCTGGGCGGCAGCAGCTGGCGGTACTTGATATAATCGCCCTCAAGCAGACGGATGATGATGGTCGAAGCGCCAAGGTCCAGCTTCAGATGCGTCTTGGAAAGGTGCATCGTCACAGGCGTTTCCTCATCGCCCAGTATTTTGCCCGTTTCAATGAAATATTTGCCGGAAACCACGGCCGAGAGGTTGCCGCAGCTCTCTTCCAGCTTGCCCATGCGGCGGGCCAGGCGGAAGCCGTCCAGCGCCACGAGGGTCAGCACGTCGCCGCTGATTTCCATCAGAATGCCGGTCAGAATCGGACGAGCGTCCTCCACGGCAATGGCAAAGCCGGTCTGGCGGATCATGTCGCGCAGCAGATTCTGCTTGACAATGATGGGCTGATCGTCGTCCACCTGCGGCAGCTCCGGGAAGTCCTGTGCGGACATGCCCTGCAAGGTGGTCTTGGAGCCGGAGGCGATGATCGAGGCGCGGTTGGTCTCGCTGACCGAGAGGGTCACTTCGCCCTCCGGCAGCTTGCGCACGATTTCGGTCAGCAGTCGGGCATTGAGCAGCACACGGCCCTCTTCAGCAATGGTGGCCGAGACGCTGGTCTCGATGCCCATTTGCAGATCGGTGCACATCAGATGAACGCCGGCAGCGTCCGCCGTGATGGAGACGCATTCCAGCACCGCCTGCGGGGAACGCGCGGCGCTCGCCTTTGCGGCAAGGGAAAGACCCTGCATCAGGTCGTCTTTCTGGCAAATGAACTTCATGTGTTTTCCCTCCCTTTAAGGAAACAGATCCGAAGTGATTCTTTTCTATATTTATAAGTAGAAGTTTGAAAAGGCCTGCGGTGATTTACGCACCCTGAATGCGCTTTTTGAGGGCTTCGACCGTGCCGCGCATGGAAGCGTCGCGCTGAATATCCTCCGCAACCTTATCGCAGGCGTGGATGACGGTGGTGTGATCCCGTCCGCCGAATTCCAGGCCGATGCGCGGCAGCGACGCGCCGTTGAGTTCGCGGATCAGATACATGGCCACCTGGCGCGGGACGGTGATCTCACGGTTGCGGCGCTTGGATTTCAGATCATCTACCGAAACCGAAAAGTATTCCGCGACGATCGCCATGATCAGGTCCGGCGTGATGCGCCGGGGATCCTTGACCGGGATCATGTCGCGCAGAGCCTCGGCGGCCACTTCTTCGCTCAGAGACTTGTGGGAGATGTTGGCATAGGCCAGCACGCGCGTCAAGCATCCTTCCAGCTCACGGATGTTGCTCTCGACCTTGGTGGCGATGTAGGTATTGACCTCGTCCGGCACATCCAGATGCTCAAGCTCCGCCTTTTTCTGGAGAATCGCGATGCGGGTTTCCAGATCGGGCTTGGAGATATCGGCAATCAGTCCCCATTCAAAGCGGGAGCGCAGCCGCTCTTCCAGTGTAGGGATGTCCTTTGGCGGCTTATCGGAGGAAATGACGATCTGCTTGCGCGCCTCATAGAGCGCATTGAAGGTGTGGAAGAATTCCTCCTGCGTCTGCTCCTTGCCTGCGATGAACTGGATATCATCCACCATCAGCACGTCCACATTGCGGTAGCGGTTGCGGAACTCAAAGTTCGTGTTTGATCCGATGGCCTTGACCAGATCGTTGGTAAAGGTTTCGGAGGTGATGTAGAGGATGCGCGCGCTGGGGTTCTTTTCCAGAATCGCGTGGCCGATGGCGTGCATCAGGTGGGTTTTCCCCAGACCCACGCCCGAATAGAGGAAGAGAGGATTATAGGTATCCCCCGGGCTTTGGGACACGGCGTAGGCCGCGGCGTGCGCAAAGTTATTGGATTTGCCGATCACATAAGTAGAGAAGGTGTATTTGGGATTGAGCATGCTGCCGGAATCCTTGTCCGGCGCGGCAGGCGGCGCGGGTTTTACCGGCGCGGCGGCTTCGGCGGGGGTCAAAATGACATAGGAAACCGGGCGTCCTGCCGCGCGCTGAAGCGCCGTGCGGATCAGTTCGTCATATTTTTCCTTCAAAAGATTGCGGCCGAAGTCGTTATCCGCCATCAACGTGAGCTTTTCCCCATCCCAGTCCGCGGGCTGAAGATCCTGAAACCAATAATCGTAGGAGACGGAATTGATCTCCGATTTGATGAGCTGGGAGGCTTTTTCCCATAAAGCGGCTGCGCCCTGTTTATCCACAAACACTCCTCCTAAGTTGGCATAAGCAACGGAAAAAGGTTTTCCGCTCGGGCGGGCTGTTGTGGGGATAACCCGCGCCGATATGCACAGTTTAATCGAATTTATCCACAAAATAATCCACAGTTTGTGGATAAAAAAGCTCGTAAAGCCCCCGCAAACGGGGGCACACAAATCATCATAGCAAAAAAAAAAGTCCTGTGCAATGCTTTTTAAGAAAGTTATCCACAGTTTTTTCACTATCACACATTTTGATGTTTTTTTGAACTTTGTTGTCTGTTTTTCATTCGAATTGACGAATCCGGCGCAAAGGCACGGCTGCGGATGTAAAAAACCGCAACCATTGCTTGACAGCGGTGAGCTGCGGGCCTTATAATAGAATAGCTGTTTTATAGGCAGGACAGTGTTTTCATTTTAACGAACAAGGGGTGTGAAAAGCAATGTGGATGACGTTCCAGCCCAAAAAGCGTCAGCGCGCTAAGGTGCATGGCTTCCGTGCTCGCATGAAGACCAAGAATGGTCGCAAGGTGCTTGCCCGCCGCCGCGCCCGTGGCCGCAAGGTTCTCTCTGCGTAAAAGAGCTTTACGCGCACAAGCGTTGGGGATACGGCGCGCAGGCCCGTCTTGAAAAGGGGCAGGCGCGCCGTAGACTTGGCGGCTTGAAAAAACATTACAGTTTACAATGCGGCAGGGCGGTGATCAGTTCCCCCGGCCGGCGGAAAGAGATTCATGAATTCATGAAGAGAGTCTATTCGCTGAAGGAGAATTCCGCCTTTCAGTATGTCTACCGCAGAGGCAAGTCCCAGGCAAACCGGGAGCTTGTGCTGCTGTTCGTCCGGCAGGGAAAACTGCGCATCGGTTTTTCCGTGAGCAAGAAGCTGGGCGGCGCAGTGACGCGCAACCGCATCAAGCGGCTGCTGCGCGA
Source organism: uncultured Christensenella sp. (assembly GCA_905193155.1). Lineage (GTDB taxonomy): Bacteria > Bacillota > Clostridia > Christensenellales > UBA1750 > Spyradocola. The sequence goes on along the minus strand of CAJJNQ010000011.1, from coordinate 22,892 downwards.
GAGCATCCGGCCGAGAATCCCGCAGATGAAATGCGGCTACTATGTCTTTATCGCAAGGTCCGCGGCAGCGGAGGCCGATTTCCATCGCATCGACAAGAGCGTGGATAATCTGCTCACCCGCCACCATCTCTACAAGAGCGTATCGGCCGAGCAGAAGGCATGATTTATCTTTTATTATGGCAAAAAGAGCAATCCTGTTTCTGATCAGGGTCTACCGCAGGTATATCTCTCCCCTGTTCCCGTCGTGCTGCCGGTTTTATCCGACCTGTTCCACCTATGCCATGCAGGCGGTGGAAAAATACGGCGCGCTCAAAGGGGGATGGCTGGCCGTCAAGCGCATCCTGCGCTGCAATCCGTTCAACGACGGCGGTTACGATCCCGTGCCCTGACCGAATCTGCGCATTGCTGAAAATATAAAGAACCCAAAACTTTCGTCAGGACTTTTCAGCATCGGAGGAACAAGCAAAAGTGAATTTCATCATTACGCCGCTGCGCTGGATTATCGACCTGCTTTACAGCTGGGTCGGTTCTTACAGTATCGCCATCATACTCTTTACGCTGGTCGTCAAGCTCATCCTGCTGCCGCTGGATATCAAGCAGCGCCATTCGATGAGAAAGATGCAGCTGATCCAGCCTAAGGTGGACGAGATCAATAAAAAGTACGAGAAAGACCCCGAAAAACGCTCGGCCAAGACCATGGAGCTGTACAAAAAAGAAAAGTGCAATCCCATGAGCGGCTGTTTGCCGATGTTGATTCAGATGCCCATTCTGTTTGCCATGTTCGCCGTCATGCGCCATATTGCCGGTGAGCAGGCGGTGCTGATGGTGCAGAGCGTGGCGGATGGCGTTGCCTATCAGCCCGAAGGCTTCCTTTGGATTGCCAATATCTGGCAGCCCGATAACATCATGGCCAAGATCATTCCTTCCCTGACCGATCTGGCCGGCAACCTCACCGTCGTCAACGGAAACTCCCTGCTGTCGGCGGAGAATATCGAACTGATCCGTGCCAACTACGAGATCATCATGAAGCCCGTGATGGAGGTTTACAACGTGGGCAAGGCCAACGGCTGGGCCATCCTGCCGCTGCTGGCCGGCGCTTCGCAGTATTTCACCACCTGGCTGATGAACGGCAAGCAGACCGAGGCTCAGAAGAACAACCCGCAGAACCAGCAGCAGAAGATGATGAATATACTCTTCCCGCTGATGTCCGTGTTCTTCTGCTGGAGCTACAACGCGGCGTTCGCCCTGTATTGGGTTACGTCCAATATCTACCAGATTGTCACCTATCTTGCCTTTAACTTCTTTGCAGAAAGAAGCGATAAAAAGAGAGCGCTCAAAGAGCAGGAATGACCCGAAAGATCAGGAGGTCTTGACCAATGAAGACGTTCGAGGCGACCGGTAAAACCTATGAAGAGGCTTTGATGGCCGGACTTGCGCAGATGGGCCTTCCGTCGGAGAAGGTAGACGTTGAGGTGCTGGAGGAAGGAACCAAGGGTTTCCTCGGCATCGGCGCAAAGCCGTATAAGCTGCTGCTGACGAAAAAGGATACCCCTGCCATCCGCGCGGAGGAATTCCTCAAGAACGTGACGGAGCTGATGGGCCTGACCGTCACCTTTGAAATCACCGAGACCGAAGAGGCGCTGCTGATCAACATGCAGGGCGATAATCAGGGCATCCTGATCGGCCACCGCGGCGAGACGCTGGATGCCTTGCAGTACCTGACCTCCCTTCAGGTCAACAAGGGCGGCAAGGAATATCGCCGTGTCACGCTCGATACGGAAGGCTACCGCGCCAAGCGCGAGCAGACTTTGATCGCGCTGGCGGGCCGCATGGCCGCCAAGGTGCAGAAGAGCGGCCGCCGCATGGTGCTCGAACCGATGAATCCCTATGAGCGCCGCATCTTGCATGCAACCTTGCAGGATAACCCCTATGTTACCACTCATTCGGAGGGCGACGAGCCGAACCGCCGCGTCGTCATTACGCCCAAGCGTGCCGACGCTCCGAAGAAATAAGCAAGCCCAACTGCGGCGTCGAGTGCATCGGCGCCGTTTTTCATTGGAAAAGTGCCCAGCGAGAGGGGAAAAAGAGCTTATGGATACTATTGCATCCATCGCCACGGCTGTGGGCGCGGGCGGCATCGCTGTGATCCGCATCTCCGGCCCGGAAGCAAAGAGCGTTTTGTCGCGCGTGTTTGCGCCGCACGTTCCGCAGAAGATGAGTTCACGGATGCTGACCTATGGCTATGTCATGGAAAACGGACAGAAGGTGGACGAGTGCATGGCGGTGTGGATGCGCGCGCCGCACACCTATACCACCGAGGATGTGGCGGAGATTCAGTGCCACGGCGGGCAGGTGACGGCGCAGCGCGTGCTGGACGTTGTGCTGCGCAGCGGGGCAAGGCTAGCAGAACCCGGTGAGTTCACCAAGCGTGCCTTTTTCGGCGGACGCATTGACCTGACGCAGGCGGAGGGCGTGATGGATTTAATCAGCGCCCGCACGGAGCGCGCAGCGCGCGCCGGTTTGCAGCAGATGGGGGGGTATCTTTCCGAACGAATCCATGCACTGCAAAGCGAATTGCTCGATACCATCGCTTATATCGAGGCCTATCTGGATTATCCGGACGAGGACATCGAACCGCTGACGGCGGAGAAGGCCGCACAGCAGGCAAGAGCCGTCCAGAAAGAACTGGAAAGCGCCCTGAAAAACGCACGGGCGGGCAGAATGCTCAGCGGCGGCGTGCGCATCGTGTTGGCGGGCAGCCCGAACACGGGCAAATCCTCGCTGCTCAACGGGCTGCTGCGGGAACAGCGTGCCATCGTTACCGCCACGGCAGGCACCACGCGCGACGTGCTGCGCGAAGAGCTGAACCTGAACGGCCTGCCCGTGCAGCTGACCGATACCGCTGGCTTGCGCGAAGCTTCGGATGAGGTGGAGCGCATCGGCATTGACCGCGCGAGGGAGGAATTGCGCGGCGCAGATGTGGTGCTGCTGGTGATTGACCGCTCCCGTCCGTTGGGCGAGGAGGAGAAGGCGCTGCTCGGCCAGCCCGGCGCGCCGCTGGTCGTTGCGCTGAACAAGAGCGATTTGGATGCCGTCACGACGGGTGCGGAAGTTCACAAGCTGTCCCCGCAGGCGAAAATTGTCGATACCTGCGCCAAAACCGGCGAGGGTGTGGAGACGCTGCGGCAGACGCTTTATGAAACGGCGCTGCGCGGTGCATCGCCGGAGGAAGCTTATCTGACCAACGAGCGGCATATTCAGGCGGCAAGAACCGCCGCAGAGGCCATTGGGCGGGCGCTGGAGGCGCTGAATACGCACACACTGGACTGCGCGGCGCTCGATCTGCGTGCTGCCTGGGAGGCACTGGGCGCGATTACAGGGGAGAATACGACCGAGGATATTGTGGATCGTATTTTTGCTAAGTTCTGTCTGGGAAAGTGAGTGACGGTATGGCATTTTTGGCGGAAAGTTATGATGTGGTGGTGATCGGCGCAGGTCACGCAGGGTGCGAAGCGTCGCTGGCTTGTGCGCGCATGGGGCAGAAAACCCTGCTGCTGACGCTGAACATGGACGGTGTGGCGATGATGCCCTGCAATCCGTCCATCGGCGGCACGGCAAAGGGACACCTTGTGCGGGAGCTGGATGCGCTGGGCGGCGAGATGGGCCGCGCCATCGACGATACGTTCATCCAGAGCCGCATGCTCAACACGGGCAAAGGGCCGGCGGTGCATTCACTGCGCGCACAGGCCGATAAAAAGCTCTATCAGAGAAGGATGCTCCGCGCCTTGCAGCATCAGGAAAACCTGACGCTGCGTCAGGGCGAAGCCGCGGAAATCACCGAGGAAAACGGCAGCGTGACGAGTGTCATGACGACCACGGGCGCGACCTATCCATGCCGTGCGGCAATCCTGGCCACCGGCGTCTATCTCAAAAGCCGCGTCATCATCGGAGAAACGCATGCCGACTCCGGCCCGTCGGGGCTGGGCAACGCCAAGAGCCTTTCCGCGTCACTGGAAAAGCTCGGCTTTCCGCTGCGGCGGTTCAAGACCGGCACACCCGCGCGCATCGATGTGCGCACGGTGGATTTTTCCAAGTTTGACGAGCAGCCGGGCGACGAGCACATCGTGCCGTTTTCCTTCCTGAGCGAAAACCTTCAGAAAGAGCAGGTTTCCTGTTATTTGGGCTACACCACGCCGGAGACTCACCGCATCATCCGCGAGAACCTGCACCGCGCGCCGCTCTATTCCGGGGATATTCACGGCGTTGGGCCGCGATATTGCCCGTCGATCGAGGATAAGGTCGTGCGCTTTGCCGACCGTGAACGCCACCCGCTCTTTTTGGAGCCGGAGGGACTCGACACGACCGAATGGTATGTGCAGGGGATGTCCTCGTCCATGCCGGAGGATGTGCAGTGGCGCATTTACCGTTCGATTCCCGGACTGGAAAATGTGCAGTTGACGCGCTTGGCCTACGCCATTGAATATGACTGCATTGATCCCACGCAGCTGCGCCCCACGCTGGAGGCCAAGCACATTCAAGGTCTGTTCTTTGCCGGGCAGATCAACGGCTCTTCCGGATATGAGGAAGCCGCTGCACAGGGGATTTATGCGGGCATCAACGCCGCGCTTCAGCTGCGCGGGCAGGAGCCGATGATTCTCTCCCGTGCGGACGCCTATATCGGCGTGTTGGTGGACGATTTGACGGGCAAGGGGACAAATGAGCCCTATCGCATGATGACCAGCCGTGCGGAATACCGCCTGCTGCTCCGGCAGGACAACGCAGACCTTCGTTTGACCGAAATCGGCTGGCGCGTCGGGCTGGCTTCGCAGGAGCGCTACGACAAAATGTGTAAAAAACGAGAAGATACAGAGAAAGCGCTTGCAACCCTCCGCACTGTGCACATTCCGTGGCAAAAGGTCAATCAGGCCTTGCACGAAGATGCGATAGAGAACGGCAGTATGCGTGCGGAGGATCTGCTGCGCCGCGCTAACGTTCACTATGCGGATCTTGCATCAGTGTGCGAAGAGCTGCCGCCGCTTCGGGACGAAGTGGCGGAGCAGGTGGAGATCACGCTGAAATACGAGGGCTATCTTCAGCGGCAGATGCGTCAGGTGGAAGAGTTCCGCCGCACGGAAAACGTGAAAATTCCGGAAGATATTGATTATGAAAATATAACTGGTTTGCGCATCGAGGCGCGGCAGAAGCTCAGCGCGCTCCGCCCGGAGACGTTGGGCGCGGCGCAGCGGATCTCCGGTGTGTCGCCGGGGGATATTGCGGTATTGATGATTAAAATGGAGCAGATGCGCAGGGAGGCGAAGGCATGAGCATCATCGCAGAGAGAGTGAAAAGCGGCGCGGCGCGCATGGGGCTGGAACTGGACGACACGGCGGCGCAGCGCTTTGCGAGGTATTACGACCTGTTGGTCGAGGGCAACCAGAAGATGAACCTGACTGCCGTGCTGGAACCTAAAGAAGCGGCAGATCGCCATTTTCTGGACAGTATCGCGCCCGCCGTGCTCGGTCTGCTGCCGGAAGGCGTTAAGATGGTGGATGTGGGTACCGGAGCGGGATTTCCCGGTTTGCCGCTGCTCATTGCCCGGCCGGATATTCAGCTGACGCTGGTGGATTCGCTGAACAAGCGGCTGGAATTCCTGCGCAGCGTGCTGGAGGAATTAGATCTGGAGGCAGAGATCGTGCACATGCGTGCGGAGGACTTCTCTCGTCAGCCGCAATATCGTGAGCAGTTTGATTTGGCTGCTGCGCGCGCAGTGGCTTCGGTTTCGCCGCTGATGGAATATCTGTTGCCCTGCGTCAAGCGCGGCGGCGCGGCGATCTGCTGGAAAGGGCCGGACATTGTGCAGGAAGCGGAAAACGCCCGCAAGGCGATTTTTCTGCTCGGCGGCAAAGCGCGTGAGCCGATTGCCTATCAGGTGCCGGAGCGCGAGTGGCAGCATTGCCTGTTTGTCGTGGACAAGGTCTCCGGCACGCCGAAGGCATATCCCCGCAAGGCAGGTACACCCGTTAAGAAGCCCCTTTAGAATCCGTCAAAGCGTGGCCTTGACAAGAAATTTCCGACATAAAGAGCGATAATCCTTATTGCATCGCACAGATCAGCACTTTTATACACGCCATCCGACAGAAAAGCCGGGTGGCGTGTCGTTTTTTAGAACACGATTCAGGGTGTTCAAACTGCAATTTTTCTGTATAATGAAGCCATAGAAAACAAAAAAACATACGTTTCACGTGAAACATCAGGAATGGAGTGACAGAAATGCAGGCACAAAGCACCAACATCGGGAATCGCAGAAATCTCCGAATGCGTGAGCGAGAGGTGGCGCGCATTCCAATTGACGCCATCCGACCCAACCCATATCAGCCCCGACGTGTATTTGCACAGGATGCGCTTGAAGAGCTTTGTGCGTCCATTAAACAGTACGGCTTGCTTCAGCCAATCAGCGTTCGGAAGCTGGGGAGCGATAGCTTTGAGCTCATTGCGGGGGAACGACGGCTGCGCGCCTGCCGCATGGCAGGAATGAAGTTCATCGATGCCATCATTTTCAGCACTTACGAGCAGGACAGCGCGGTCATCGCCATGATGGAGAATTTGCAGCGGGAGAACCTGCATTATATGGAGGAAGCGGAAGGCTATCAGAATCTGATTCGTGATCACGGTCTTTCTCAGGATGAGCTGGCACGTCGATTGGGAAAGAACCAGTCCACCATCGCCAACAAGATGCGCATTCTCAAATTGCCGATGGCAGTCAAGCGCATGTTGCTGCAATATAGCCTGACGGAACGCCACGCCCGAGCGCTGCTGCGCCTGCACGACGAGGAGATGCAGATGCACGTTATTCAGATCATTGTGCAGCAAAACTTGAACGTCAAGGCGACGGAGGACCTGGTGGAACGGACGATTTCGCGCATGTACGGCATCGAAAAGGAGGAAGAAGAACAGAGCCGCACGCGGCCATCCAAAATCAGCGGATTTGTGCGGGACACGCGGCTGTTCGTCAATTCCCTTCGCACCGTGGTGCAGCAGATGGCGGACGCAGGATTGAATCCCAAATTGGAAAGCAAGGACAAGGAAGAGGGAATGGAGATCAAAATTTGGATTCCGCATCCTGCTACAAAGTAGTCCTTTTCATTTTAAGAATAGTGTGTTATAATTAACAAATACGAAACATGGTTCGCTGCATTCTCACTGATCCGGCAGTGTTCGAAAGGATTTTTTACAAATCCGGTCCGGAATTGAGCCATCCCCCTTCTCTTTCCCGTCCGAATCCGTTATAATAAAGCTAAGTCCCCGAGTGGACAAGCTGTTTATGCGGAAAGAAGGCGGGTCTTTTTTGTCTAAAGTTGTTGCGGTGGCAAACCAGAAGGGCGGCGTCGGTAAGACGACCACGACGGTCAATCTGGCTTCCTGCGTGGCCGAAAAGGGCAAGCGGGTGCTGTTGGTGGATATGGACCCGCAGGGAAACGCGACCAGCGGCGTGGGCATTGACCACGGTCAGGTGGAAAAGTCCATCTATGACGTGCTGCTCGATGATCTCCCCGTGCAAGAGGCTGTACTCCCGACCTGTGTAAAAAACCTCTATGTGCTTCCTTCCAACATACAGCTGGCCGGGGCAGAAATTGAACTGGTTTCCGCCATGGCGCGCGAACACATCCTCAAACACCAGTTGGAGCTGGTTCAGCCGCTTTACGACTATATTTTTATCGATTGTCCGCCTTCACTCGGTCTGTTGACGCTCAACGCGCTGACCGCATCGGATTCTGTACTGGTGCCCATTCAATGCGAATATTACGCGCTGGAAGGTCTGACACAGCTGATGAGCACGGTGCGGCTTGTCAAAAAGCGTCTGAATCCTTCGCTGGAAATCGAGGGCGTGGTGCTCACAATGCTCAACGGCCGCACCAAATTGGGTGTGCAGGTGGTGGAGGAAGTCAAAAAGTTCTTTGCAAAAAAGGTTTATACCACCATCATCCCTCGAAACGTGCGTCTGGGCGAGGCGCCGAGCTTCGGGCAGCCCATCAATGTCTATGATCCGCGATCGGCCGGTTCTTTGGCCTATAAGAGCCTTGCGGAGGAATTTTTGAAGTGGAACGGTGAACGGAGGTAAGCAAAATGCCTAAGGTAAAAGGCGGTCTGGGACGCGGAATGGACGCTCTCTTCGGCGAAATGGCGGAGGAGACGGAAAACAGGATCCAGATGGTCCCGATCGGCCAGATCGATCCCAACAAGGAGCAGCCGCGCAAGCAGTTTGATCTGGAATCCCTCGATCAGCTCGCTTCCTCCATTCGCTCGGTCGGCATCATCCAGCCCATCGTCGTCTGCCCCAACGGCAAGCGCTACACCATCGTCGCAGGCGAACGCCGCTGGCGTGCGGCGCGCATGGCAGAGTTGGAGGAAATTCCTGCCATTGTCCGCGACGTTGAAACCATCCAACGGATGGAAATGGCGCTGATTGAGAATATTCAGCGCACGGACTTGAACCCGCTGGAAGAAGCGCAGGCCGTCAGCAGTCTGATGCAGGAATGCGGCCTGACGCAGGAACAGATCGCCCAGCGCATCGGCAAGAGCCGCTCTGCGGTCGCTAACCTGCTGCGTCTTCTCAACTTACCCAAAGAAGTGGCGGAGCTTGTCGCAGAAGGGGAGCTGAGCGAAGGTCACGCGCGTGCTATACTTGGCGCGGAAGACCCTGAAATGATGATCAGCTTGGCCAATCAGGCGGTTCAGCGCGGGCTGAATGTCCGTCAAACCGAAGCGTTGGCCAAAGCAGTGAAGGAACAGCGCGAGGAAGGCGAGAAGCAGAAGGAGGAAAAGCCGCGCTGCGCAGAGCTGACCCTGGTGGAAGAGGCAGCGCGCCGTCGCTTCGGCACGAAAATCTCAATTGTCGGCAATGAAAAGCGCGGAAAGCTGATTCTGCATTATAATTCGCCGGAGGATTTGGAACGAATTTACGAATTCATCCGCATTCAGGACGACTGATCGAATGATATGCAAAAAGCGGACGGAGTGTTTCACGTGAAACACTCCGTCCGCTTTTTGCATATTCTGGAAAGAGGAGCATAGAAATGCAGGGAGGCGCAGCAAATGCGGCTTAGCGAGATGAAGGTCGGTACAAGTGCACGCATTAAAACCGTTAAAGGAGAGGGCGTATTGCGAAAGCGGTTGCTTGATCTCGGATTAACGCCGGGCACCATCGTAATGGTGCGGAGAACCGCACCCATGGGCGACCCGATCCAGCTGCATTTGCGCGGATATGAACTGACTTTGCGAAGAAGTGAAGCAGAGAAAATGGAAATCCAAGAGGTTTTTGCGGAGGAATAGAGCATGGCGGTGACGATTGCGCTGCTGGGAAATCCAAATTCCGGCAAAACGACGCTGTTCAACCGGCTTACCGGCAGCAGGCAGCACGTCGGGAATTTCCCCGGCGTGACAGTAGAGAAAAAAGAGGGAGAACTGCGCAATAAAGAAGGCGTTGTGGTTGTAGATCTGCCGGGGATTTACTCACTCTCACCGTATTCGGCAGAGGAAGTTGTTGCACGCGATTTTCTGATGAAGGACAAGCCCGATGTGGTGATCGACGTCGTAGATGGAACCAATTTACAGCGCAATCTGTATCTCACTGTGCAATTGATGGAAATAGGTGTTCCAACCGTCGTGGCGCTGAATATGATCGACGAGGTGAAAAGGCAGGGGAAGAGGATCGACGTACCGCTTCTCTCGAAAAGAATGGGTTTGCCCGTTGTCGCCATTAGCGCAGCAAGCGGGCAGGGCTGTGAAGAACTGATCGAGTGCGCAATGGAAAGAACACGAAAGAAAATAGCCTTACCCTGCCCGGAGATGGGCAGCGGCGTCTGGCGAAGAAGTTTAGAAGAGATTCAACAAATTGTGCAGCAGAAATGCCGGAAAACAGGGATAAATCCGCGCTTTTTTGCCATACGCTGTATCGAAGGCGAAGCCGTCGTTCCCCTTAGCGTAGAGGAAAAGATGCGCATAGAACGCATCCTAAAGAGGGCCGAACAGGCACTCCATACGGACCGCGACGCCGCAGTGGCGGATATGCGGTATAACTTTATCGAGCAAGCCTGCTGTGATGTCGTGACAGAAGAAAAGAAGGGGAAGAAGCAGGAATGGACATTGCGCGTTGACGCGGTATTGACGCACAAAATCTTTGGAATTCCCATTTTTCTTGCAGTCCTGCTGTTCGTGTTCTATCTAACCTTTGCAGGGCCGGGAAAATGGTTGTCCGATGGTTTTTCCGCCTGCGTGAATGCGGCAATTCGAGGACTAGATGCTTTTTTGAACCGGTGTAGTGTCAATCCGGCAATTCATGCGCTGCTCATTGAGGGCATGTGCAGAGGCGTGGGCGCGGTGTTGTCGTTTCTGCCTACGATTGTGCTCCTGTTTTTCCTATTGTCCATCCTGGAGGACAGTGGATATCTGGCGCGCGTCGCCTTTGTGATGGATAAGCTGCTGCAAAAGATCGGCCTGTCCGGACGGTCGTGCGTGCCGCTGCTGCTGGGGTTCGGCTGCTCGGTTCCGGCCATTCTGGCGACGCGAACGCTGGCAACGCAGCGCGACCGACGCATGACCATCCTGCTGATCCCCTTTCTCTCCTGTTCGGCAAAATTGCCGATTTACGCCACGTTTATCGCAGCTTTTTTCCCACAAAATGCTCCATTAGTGTTGCTGGTTATGTATGTTGGTGGAGCAGCGGTTGGGGTGCTGTACAGCTGGGTGCTCAAAAAGTTTGTCTTTTCCGGAGAATCTACGCCGTTCGTGATGGAATTGCCTGATTACAGACTGCCGGGAGCGCAGACCGTGCTGCTGCATGTTTGGGAGAAGGCAAGGGATTTCATCAGTAAAGCATTCAGTGTCATCTTTTTGTCCTCGATTCTCATCTGGGGCTTGCAGAGCTTTGATGTTCGCGGCCTGCTCGTCAGCGATCCGTCGCAAAGCCTGTTGGCGCAAATCGGAAAGAGCATCACGCCCGTCTTTGCGCCGTTGGGCTTTGGCGATTGGATCCCCGTGACGTCGCTGCTGACCGGACTTTCCGCCAAGGAGGCAGTGCTTTCCACATTGGCTGTGCTGACCGGGATGGGGGAGTCGAGCGCGCTGCAAGCCATGCTGCCGATGATCTTTGCTCCGCGCAGCGCTTTGTCCTTTCTCACCTTCACGCTGCTCTATACGCCGTGCTTTGCTGCCGTAGCCGCTGCACGCCGGGAGTTGGGCAGCGTGAAAGGGACGCTTGCCGCCGTGACGGCACAATGTGTTGTGGCGTGGCTGGCTGCCTTTGCGGTGTATCACATATCCATGCTGTTTTTGTAAAAGAAAAGGACGGAAACCCATCCGTCCTTTTGTCGCGTGACGGTCAATCATCTACGCGAAAAGAAAATACATTTTGTAGTGCGACTGCCGTGCCGGTTTCGGGATCGAAATCCATCGTCATCACGTCGCGCATGAATTCGTTCCAGCGATAGACCACCGGGCTTTCTGCCTGAACCTTCGCCGCATAGGCTGCGCCTTTTTCGCATTCGTAGTAACCGAACAGCTCATCTCCGCAGCACCAGATGGTGTAATTCCGGATACCTGCCCGCGTCAAGACTTCGGTCATTTCCGGCCAGATTTCGTCGTGGCGACGAATGTATTCCGCCTTTTTGCCGGGCTTCAGGGTCGCTTTCCAGGTGCATTTTTCCAATGACATCTTTGACAACCTCCTCAAGATGCGCTATGCTTAACTTAAAATAAGGATAGCATGGCAGAAAGCGCCGTGCAAGGGGGAAAGCGATGGAGCTGATCTGGGATTTTGACGGCACGCTGTTTGATACCTATCCGCTGATGGCACAATCGCTGCGGCAGGCGCTGCTGGACGAGGGACGCGACGTGCCCTTGGAACACATTCGCGCCTTGATGAATGTAACGCTCGGCCATGCGCTGGAGCAGCTGAAGGTCTCGCAGCGCGCACTGGAACGCTATAAGGAAAATCTGCACAAGGCGGGGCCGCTCGGCGTGCAGCCGTTTCCCGGCGCAAGGGAGCTTTGTGAGCGGATTGTTGCAGAAGGCGGGCATAATCACCTCTGCACGCACCGCGGTTCGTCTGCTCGTTGGTACATGGATGCGCAGGGATTGAGCGACTGCTTTACCACCTGGGTGACGGAAGAAAACGGCTTTCCGAGAAAACCGGCGCCGGATGGAGTAAACTACATTTTGTCTCGATCAGAAACAAATAAGCGACATTTTGTGATGATTGGGGACCGAGAGTTGGACATTTTGGCGGCTCATCGCGCAGGCATTCGCGCCTGTCGATTTGCGGGCGGAGAGCCGATTGAAAGCGTTTCCACGGAGGCGGAATATAAAATACAGTATTTGAAGGACTTTTTCAACGTCGTGAAGGAGGAAGAAAAATGAAGGAAATCTTTGACCGCGTGAGTGTGCGCAAATACACCGTGCAGCCCGTTGAGGCCGAAAAAGTGGAGAAACTGCTGCGCGCCGCAATGGCTGCGCCTTCGGCAGGAAATCAGCAGCCCTGGGAGTTCTGCGTCGTGCGCAATCGGGAAACGCTCGATCAGCTCGCTGCATGCAGCCCTTACGCCAAACCCTTGCTCGGCGCGCCGCTAGGCATCGTGATCCTAAGCCGAGAGGAGGGATTGCGTTTCCCGGAATATTGGGAACAGGATCTGGGCGCGTGCACGCAGAATCTGCTGCTGGAAGCGGAGCATCTGGGTCTGGGAGCGGTCTGGATGGGCATAGCGCCGCTTCAGGACCGCATGGAGAAGGTCAGCGCCATACTCGGCTGCAAGGGCCTCAAGCCCTTTGCACTGGTAGCTGTGGGCTATCCAGATCCTGCCTTCAAACAGCCCAAACACGACCGCTATGACCCCGCGCGCGTGCGGTATGTAGATTGAGGTAAAATAATGGAACGGATATGATGGGGCGAGTTTATGACAAAATGGGATAGAATATTCCGCATTGCCGTTGTGCTGCTGCTCAGCGCGAATCTGGCAGTCAGCAGTATCATCTGCGTGCGGCTTGCCGATAAAGCGCCGGTGGAAAGCAGCGGAAAAAAGGAATCTGCAATAGAAATCGCTGATGCCGATCATGACATTGCATTGATCCTTCCGGAAAGTCCGACAGCAGCCGATGCATGGTACGACTATGATTGGGCCTACGAAGCCTCGGATTATGTGGAGATCATCCGTTTGGGGACAACCGGATCCGATTGGCATTTTGAAATGACGCTTCCGGGAGCCAATGCGGATTTGACCGTGCAGCAAATCTACATCAACGACATGGTTGACGGTCAAAAAGCCACGGACCAACTTGTCAGTGACGATGTGATAAGATATATGGCGGAGCTTAACGACATAAGTGGAGATGAAGTGATCCTCCGCGCCGGAAAGACGCTCTTTTTTGAAGACTGGCACCCGTTCGTCACGGAATTTAATGGTCGAGAGATTCTTTTTGTGCTGCAAGCGGCCTCCGGTGAAACCGTGCGTTATTCGTATATTTTTGAGCTTACGGAAAATCCTGCGTTGTCAGTGGACTACACAAACGACAGCGGCAAGGATCTTTCGCTGCTCCGCCATAATGCGAATTACGACATAAAGGTCTTTGACGGCGTATACTGGGTGCCGGCCGTTTCTCTTGGAGAAAGCCGCTATACGAATGCGGAAATTGCCGCAATGCAGAAGGATTCTCCGGAGGAAAAGCAAGCTAAGATCGGGACGCTCTATGAGGCGCTGCAACTGTATCAGATCGGAGATTTTCATTCGGCGGACGATAATGTGCGCATTTCCGAAAACGGAATCAATTGGGAATTCCATACGCCGGGGCGCAACGCCGTTATCAACAACTGCGGCTGCTGCGCCACAGATTCCGCATGGCTGCGCTATCTGCTGGATGGAGACTATGATGAAATCGGATATATCACCGCCTCTCAGCGCGATGGCAGCGGACACGTCTATAACTACATTCAAGAGGGCGAATGGTACTATATCATCGACCTTACGCACTACCGTAACGACTGGATTGCCACAATCGAGGAAAACGGCGATTTGGAGGCCTATTCACGCTCCGGCCGAGTTCTCGGCAACATTCACCGCACGAAAGATCTTGTCAGCTTTGTCAACTATGTGCAAGACGCCTTCAACGATCCGCCCGGATTGATGTTCCGCCTCACCTGCGAGGATGTAACGCCCATAGACGGCGTGCATTCCGAGGAAGGCGTGACCATTGTTCGCCCGGAAAGCTGCGAGCCCTATGTTACCTGCATTTTCGACGACGCTGCCGATGATCTGACCTATGCATATGCCCCGAACCCTACGAAAGTGCCGGAGTATTCATTACAGCCAGTGCAAAAAAACAAGCGCGCATGAAACGGAAAAAGTAAAGCGTGCGAAAAGAGAAAACAGCCCTCTGCGGAAGGAATCCTACCGCAGAGGGCTGTTTTTTGTCTTTAATTTGATTAACGGATGCACTCGAGCAGCTTTTTCATGTTGGCTTCAATGCCGCCCTCGCGGAACACCGCAGAGGTGCCGGCCACAAACAGGTCTGCGCCTGCTGCGCGCATCTTGACCACGTTTTCAAAGGAAACGTTGCCGTCCACCTCGATGCGCACGTTGTCATAGCCGTTTTCGTCCAGCATCCTGCGCAGACGGGTGATCTTGCCCAGCGTCGCGGGAACGAGCTTCTGTCCCGCAAAGCCGGGGTTGACCGTCATGACCACCACCATGTCCAGATCGGGCAGCACGTCCTCAATCATGCAAAGGGGCGTGGCGGGGTTCAGCGCAACAGCCGCCTGTGCGCCCGCCGCGCGGATGGCCGCCAGTGTGCGCTGGAGGTGAATCGTGGATTCCTGATGCACGGACACCATGTCGCCGGGCTTGAGGTCAAACAGGTGCAGGTGGCGCTCCGGATTTTTGACCATCAGGTGAATATCGGCAGGCACAGCGCTGACCTTGCGCACGGCCCTGATGACGTCCGGCCCCAGCATGAAGTTGGGTACAAAATCGCCATCCATGATGTCATAATGGAAATACTGCACGCCCGCCTCGGTGAGCTTGACGGCGTCCGCTCCCAGGTTCAGCGCATCTGCACACATCATCGAAGGGGAAACGCCGGGAATGATCTTGTTCATAGAGCCGCTCCTTCTGCCGCCGCAACGGGCGGAAATTTGTCCACAAAGAAGTATAATCCCACCCCGCGGGGATTGCAAGCGGGAAAGAAATCACGCGCGGGAAGCATAGAGCGGATTGGCCTCACGGACGGAAAAATCGTTGCGCAACTCGGCAAAAGCAGCTTCTACTTCGGGTGGAATGTCAACATGGGCGATGAATCCGCGTCCGTTCGGCCCGTAGCCGTCCGCATCATCGCGCAGGCGCGGAATTTCGCCCATCAAAAGATCGATGTAGCGCTTCGGCTGCCACATGCCGAAGATCGGCTGTGCAAAGGCAAGATGATTCTCCCGCACCGCAAACTCCGCCTGATAAGCCGCGTAATTTACGATGCGCGCTTCCGGGGCATATTTGTGCAGCCCGGCTTCCATGCGGCGCTGCATCGACGCATCCTGAATCAGCAGAAAGCTGCCGCAGTCAAAGCCCTTTTCCCGCATCAGGTCGAGCAGATGGGTGATGTTGTTGCCGCAGTTGGTGGAGGTGCATTCCAGCGCGTCGGGCACAAGGCCGTAAGCGCCGGAAAGATAAGCCGCAAAGACCTTGGCTTCCGGCAGCCCCGCCGTTTCAACGCCGGGGCAGGCCGCGTGCGCCACCAGACGCAGCGTTTCAGTGGTGTGACCCTCGCCGCCCACAATGATGTAGTGTTTGGCAAGCTTTGTCTGCATCGCGTGGGCAAATTCATCCCCTCCGCAGAGAATGCTGCCGCCGAAGAGCACTGCGGCGTCTAATTGATCTAACTCGGTGTGCTCCTTCAGCGCTTCGGGCGTGGGCTCGGGCAGGTCGCGCGGGCCTAAAAAACGAGCCAGTGTGTTCAGGTTTTGCACGGTGCGCTGCAAATCCACGGGGAAACCTCCTTACAGCTTGACCATGCGGTAGCCGATGCCAACATGAGTTTGAATGAACTGCGAATCCTCCGGCCGGGGCTGTATCTTTTTGCGCAGCGTGGCCATAAAGACGCGCAGCGAGGCGATGTCGCTGTCAAAAGCGGTGCCCCAGATTTCGCGCGTGATGAAGGTATGCGTGAGCACCTTGCCCGCGTTGCGGCAAAGCAGACAGAGCAGTTTATATTCGATGGGCGTTAAGTGCAGCTCCTCACCGCGAAGATAAGCAAAACCCGCCGCATAATCCACCGTCAAATCGCCGTTGACGAAGGTGGAATCGCTCTGCGACGAGGCCTTGATGTATTTCAACCGCCGCAGCGTCACGCGCAGCCGCGCCAGCAGCTCGTCTACCGAAAACGGCTTGGTCAGGTAATCGTCTGCGCCCGCGTCCAGCGCATCGATCTTGTCGTTGTCCTCGGTTCGGGCGGAGATGACGATGATGGGCAGATCCGACCAGGTGCGCACTTTCTGAATGACCTCCACACCGTCCATATCGGGAAGACCCAGATCTAGCAGCATGATGTCCGGCCGCTGAGTCGCCGCTTCCAGGATGGCCTGCGTGCCGTCCTGCGCGGTGCAGTAGCGGTATTCCTGCGTTTCCAGCGCGGTGACGATCAGGTTCTGCACCGTGCTGTCGTCTTCAACGACCAATATCATCGGGTTGCTCATGACATTTCGATCCTTTCTTCCGGCAGGGTAAAGGAGAAAACCGCGCCGTTCGGCGCATTATCCCGTACGCAGATGCTGCCGCCGTGTGCTGCGATGATCGCCTTGCACAGTGCAAGCCCAAGTCCCAGACCGCGTCGACCGTCCCCCTTGCCTTTGGAGGTAGTATAAAACATTTCAAAAACCTTTTCCTTCGCCTCGTCCGGAATGCCCGGACCGCCGTCCGCGACTTCGACCACGGCCATGCCGTCCCGGCGCAGCGTGCGCACGACGATGGGGGCGTCTGCGGGCGTATACTTGAGCGCATTGTCCACCAGGTTGGTGACGACCTGCATGATGAGCCGCGCGTCCATGCGCGCCATCAGCAGCTCGTCCTCCTGTTCAAAGCGAATGCGGCCGTTTTGCGCGCGAAAATGCGAAAGCGTTTCGGGAATGACCTCGCCCAGCAGCTCCGGCTGAAGCCGCAGCGAAAGCTTCCCGTCCTCAATGCGCGTGACGGCCAGTAGGTTTTCTACGGTTCCCAGCAGCCACTGCGCGTCGTCCCGAATGTCCACATAGAGCTTGTGCTTCTGCTGTTCGCTCAGCTGGTCGGCGTTATCCGCCAATAGTCCCGCGCTGCCCAGCACGCTCGTCAGCGGCGTGCGCAGGTCATGGGAGATGGAGCGCAGCAGATCGGCGCGCAGCTTCTCGTTGCGCACCTGTACGGCGGCTTCCTGCCGCTTCTGGTTGTAAAAATCGCGTTCCAGCGTCAGCGCGCATTCGTTGAGCAGCGCCTGCACCAGGTTGGCTTCCATTTCGCTCATCGGCCGGTCGCCCGCCGCCACGCCGATCACGCCATAGCGCCGATCCTCCGTGCGGATGAGGGAATAGAGAAAGCCTGCGCGGGAAAAGCGCGGCGTGCGCGCGCCGGAGGGTTCGAGGTTCTTATAAGTCCATTCGGCGGCGGCGCGGTCGTCGTCCGCACGGTCGGCTGCGCCGTAATAGCGCGGTTCGTCCAGCTTGTCGCCCTTGACGGCGTAAACCACCACCGGGCGATTGAGCAGCTGCTGCAAACGCTGCACGGTGATGGTGAGAATTTCCTCCACGCCGGAAGCTTTCAGGAAGAGCTGATCCGTCTGCAAAAGGATACCTGTGCGATAAGCCAGTCGTTCGCTGTTGCTGGCGACCGTGCTCACCAGCAGCGCAACGCCCACCAGAATCACAAAGTCCAGCGGATAGCCGAAATTCACTGCCTGAAAGGAAAAACGAGGGTCGGCAAAGAGAAAATTGAAGATCAGCACGCCCAGCACAGAGGTCACGACGCTCCAAAGCCGGCTGGCCGTCAACACAGCCGTGACCAGTATGCCGAGGACGAACACGGTATAGATGTTGATCTCCTCCAGGTTTGCCATGTCGAACAGCAGACCGGTGGAGGTGACGGAGACCAGCACCAGCGCACAGATCAGCCCGTTGCACAGGGTACGGTGCACGTCGGCAGAATGATGCAGGCGCATGAGGCGCGGTCCCTCCTTTCGGGAAAAATGACGTGCCGGGGATTATTTTGCCTTCTTCGCGGGGAAAATCCGCCCCAAAACAATCGTGCACAGCACAATCAGCCCGATGACGATGAAAATGCCCGCCAACCCCACGCCCATATAGCGCAGGTTCAGGATAAAGTTCATGGGTTCAAACTGCATGGATGATTCCTCCTTTTCCTCAATGCGCAAAGAACATCAGAATCAGGCCGCCCGCGATGACCGAGGCGATCTGACCGGAGACGTTGACGCCGATGGAGTGCATCAGCAGGAAATTCTGCGGGTCTTCCTGCAAGCCCATCTTATGCACGATACGGCCTGACATCGGGAAGGCGGAAATGCCCGCCGCACCGATCATGGGGTTGATCTTCTTTTTGAGGAAGAGGTTCAGGAATTTGGCAAACAGCACGCCGCCCGCCGTGTCGAACACAAAGGCCACAAGCCCCAGCCCCAGGATCATCAGCGTCTCCGGGGAGAGGAACTCCGCGGCCTGCATGCGCACCGCGATGGTCAGGCCGAGGAAGAGCGTGATCAGGTTGGCCAGCACCTTCTGCGCCGTTTCGGACAGGGAATTCAGCACACCGCATTCACGGATCAGGTTGCCGAACATCAAAAAGCCGATCAGCGAAGCCGCCTTGGGCGCGATCAGCGCCGCGATGACGGTGATGATGATGGGGAAGAGGATACGCGTCAGGCGCGAAACGTCCTTCTGCTCATAGGGCATGCGGATCATGCGCTCCTTGCGCGTGGTCAAAAGCTTGATGATGGGCGGCTGGATGATGGGCACCAGCGACATATAGGAATACGCCGCGACCATGATGGAGCCCAGATATTTCGAGCCAAGCTCCTGCGCCACGATGATGGAGGTCGGGCCGTCCGCTGCACCGATGACCGCAATGGAGGCCGCGTCGTTGAGATCGAAGAAGATCGAGGCCAGGCACAGTGTAAAGAAGATGCCGAACTGCGCCGCTGCGCCGAAGATCATCAGCTTCGGATTGGAAAGCAGCGGCCCGAAGTCTATCATCGCGCCGATGCCGATGAACAGGATCAGCGGGAACAGCTCGTTGTCAATGCCCGCTTTGAACAGCGTAATCAGCGCGCCGCCCGGTTGCACGGCGTCCACACCCGGAATGTTGACCAGAATCGCGCCGAAGCCGATGGGCAGCAGCAGCGAGGGCTCCATATCCTTGGCAATCGCCAGATAAATCAGCAGTCCGCCGATGCACCACATGACGATTTGCTGCCAGGTCACGGACAGAACGTTTTGAAACAACATCAGAAGGTCCACTCGTGATCTCTCCATTCTTTTCGATGTTTTTCCCGCACTTTGCGGTGGACTCATTGTACCATCCGCCACAGGGCAAAATGTTAATTCCGTCCAAGGATGGCATAAAGATGAGCAAAAGATTTCACAAAACGGAACGCGGAAAAAAACGACCCGATGCAGCGGCGAAAGGGCCGCCGCGCCGGGTCGCCCCAAAGACGGAAACAGCGTTGGAATAACCGTTTTTTTTAGAACTCCGCATTGCGCGCTGTGCGCGGGAAGGGCAGCACATCGCGGATGTTGGAAACGCCCGTCAAATACATGATGAGGCGCTCGAAGCCGATGCCGAAGCCTGCATGCTTTACGCCACCGAACTTGCGCAGCTCCAAATACCACCAATAGTCCTCTTCCTTGAGGCCCAGCTCCTGCATGCGCGCCACCAGCTTGTCGTATCTCTCTTCGCGCTGGGAGCCGCCGATCAATTCGCCGATGCCGGGCACCAGCATATCCATCGCGGCGACGGTCTTGTTGTCGTCGTTCATGCGCATATAAAAAGCCTTGATCTCCTTGGGATAGTCGGTGACGAACACCGGCCGGCCGAAGGTCTTTTCCGACAGGAAGCGCTCGTGCTCGGTCTGCAAATCACAGCCCCAGTAGGCCTTGTAATCAAAGTTGTCGTTGTTCTTTTCGAGAATTTCGATGGCCTCGGTGTAGGTGACATGGGCAAAGTCGGAGGAAGCAACATGCTCCAGGCGCTCCTTGAGTCCCTTGTCCACAAAGCTGTTCAGGAAGTCAATCTCTTCCGGCGCCTTTTCCAGCACATAGCGGATGATGTACTTGACCATGCTCTCGGCCAGCTTCATGTCGTCGCCAAGGTCAGCAAAGGCGATTTCCGGCTCGATCATCCAGAACTCTGCCGCGTGGCGCGGGGTGTTGCTGTTTTCGGCGCGGAAGGTCGGACCGAAGGTGTAGACGTTCTGGAAAGCCAGCGCGAAGCACTCGCAGTTGAGCTGGCCGGACACCGTCAGGTTTGCAGGCTTGCCGAAGAAATCCTGATTGAAGTCCACCGTGCCGTCCTCTTTGCGGGGCGGGTTTTCGGGATCCAGCGTGGTTACGCGGAACATCTCGCCCGCGCCTTCGCAGTCGCTGCCCGTGATCAGCGGGGTATGAACATAAACAAAGTCCTGCTCCTGGAAGAAGTTGTGAATCGCCGCTGCTGCCAGCGAGCGGATGCGGAACACCGCGGAATAGAGATTCGTGCGCGGGCGCAGGTGCGCGATGGTGCGCAGGAATTCCGGGCTGTGGCGCTTCTTTTGCAGCGGGTAATCCGCCGGGCAGGTTCCCTCGACGGAAAGCTCGTCCGCCTTGATTTCAAAGGGCTGCTTCATGCCGGGGGTCAGCTCCAGCACGCCCGTGACCTTGATGGCCGTGCCGACGCTGAGCTTCACCGCATCCTTGAAGCCCGGCAGCCGTCCATCTATCAGCACGACCTGGAGATTTTTGAAGAACGTGCCGTCGTTCAGCTCGATAAAGCCGAAGGTCTTGCTGTCGCGCACGGTGCGCACCCAGCCGTATACCGTCACAACGCTGCCGTCGGCAGGGGTCTGCCGGTAGAGCGTGCGGATCGTTGTCTTGTCCATAGTAAAGTTCTCCTCCAACTAAAGTTCCTAAACTATTGCTAGTATACCACGCTGCTGCGCAAAAAACCACTGCCAATCCGCGCGGGGAAAAGCAAAATCCAGGAGAATTTGACTTTCACTCGCAAGATGTGCACTTAAAACACGGAGAATTGGGAAAGAAAGCAAGGACGATACTCTAAAGCACACATCTTCCGAGAAAATGTGTGCTTTAGATAGTGATTATTTAGCAAGAGCTGGTTGTTGTTTTCTATGTAGAGGAAGAGCCCAACACAATCCGTAAGCAGCCAAAGAACCAAACAGCGAAAGAAGCAGGTAATCGAAAACGAGTGTGCCACAGTCGCGCAGAACCATGATTGTGCTGGTCAGTGCAAGAAGTACAACCATAAAAAGCGAGAAGCGAACTACGCTGCGGAAATAAGAAAAAAGTCTTGGAATGAAAAAACCTAACGGTGCATAGATCAAAAAATGAAGTCCATATTGTTGTATAATGTATTGCCAGCCCAGCTGTCCTTGGATAAAAGCTGTTGTGTATCTAATAAAGGTACGGAAGGGAGTCATGTCTTCATATCGTTGGAGAAGACGATATAAGAATAGAATGTAAAATGCAATTAGGCAATAATAGATAAAAGAAAAGCACAAACAATTCTTTTTCCAGTAGACTAATGTATCAGGTTGAAGTTTTTTTGCAAGGAAAAAGATTCCTAAATTCACAAGCCAGACGATAGCGATACTACCGATGAGTGTAGCTATTGGCGGATAGTTGTTGACGTTGTAGATGTTTATTAAGCACCAGAAGGCAAGAACTCCTTCCAAACTAAAACACAAGGGAAGAATCCAAACAGAATTGCTTTTTTTCATTAGAATCAGTCCTTTCAGGTGATATTTGAGTAAGAAAGGAACGGGGATACATTGTTGCTGTATCCCCGTTCCTTATGATTTAGCGATTAGTTGACAGTGATATTGCTGATATGACCGTCACCATAGACATAAGTTCCGGGTTCAAGCCCATCGTTGTTTTCAATTACAAGTTTGTAGGAATTTCCTTTCGTAACGCTGAAAGAAGCGCTGGCAGAACCAGTGGTAACTTGCTTTTCACCACCACCGGAACCAAAGAGATTGGTAGGAGAAACGATGAAGGTGTACTTGTGACTTGTGGTATTGGAAACAACTTCTCCCGTCCATGTTCCAATATAAGCATTAGCAGTGATTTTTACACTGGTTTTATTTGCAGTAAAGGAACCCGACTCGATAGAGTAAGCAATGCAGTAATGGAAATCACCATTAGAAGAGATGCGTTCAGAACTGGGAGGAGCAAAAGTAATTTCTTCATGTGCGGTCGGAAGAGGGGCTTCATAGACGATGTTTCCATTGATCTGTTCGCCGTTGGAAAAATCACCGTCAAAAAGATAGGGTTCAGAGTTTGCGGTAGCGAAGGCTGTAACAGACATAGCTACAACGAGAAGCGCAATAAGAAATAACGAAACAGTCTTTTTTATGGGTAGCTCCTTTCATGTCGATACGATGAGTCGAATGAGGGACTACTTGAGTGATACATTAGCATCAGATCCTTTGTGGTTTCTTCAATAAGAGAATATCATATGGAGGAACTAAAGTCAATAAAAAATTAAAAGTAAAATACAAAATACAGATAAATGTATACTAATATAAATACTATATTGAGTTATATAATATAGTATTTATATAATTACAATGCCTCCTTTACGGAACGGCACAAACTCTTTATAATG